>CAYQDX010000066.1:0-14994 GCA_964416345.1 uncultured Ectothiorhodospiraceae bacterium | reverse complement strand
GGACATCTTCTGGACGCCGTCGAGCCCTTCCAATATTGGCATGGTGAGTATCACCTGCGGGGCTTGGCCGTAGTGCTTCTGCAGCTCACGACCCACCAACAGATTGAACCTCTGGTCCGTGCCGCCCAGCTCGACGTCCGCACGCAGCGCCACCGAGTCATATCCTTGCACCAGGGGATAGAGAAACTCGTGTATGGCGATAGGCTGTCCAGACGCGTAGCGCTTGCTGAAGTCGTCACGCTCCAGCATACGGGCCACAGTGTGCTTGGCCGCAAGATGTATTAAATCGGAGGCATCCATCTCCCCCATCCACTGAGAGTTGAAGACCACCGTCGTCCTAGCGGGATCCAGGATGTTGAATATCTGGTGCTCATAGGTCGCTGCGTTGTCGAGAACTTCCTGTCGGGTCAACGGCTTGCGGGTAGTGTTCTTACCGGTAGGGTCCCCAATCATGCCGGTGAAGTCCCCAATGAGGAACAGTATCTCGTGGCCAAGGTCCTGGAACTGGCGCAGCTTGTTGATTAGCACCGTGTGTCCCAGATGCAGATCCGGCGCCGTCGGGTCGAATCCCGCCTTCACCCGCAGTGGGCGACCAAGCTCAAGGCGCGCCCGCAGGTCCTCTTCCAGGAGGATCTCCTCGGCTCCCCGGCGGATGATCTCGAGAGACTCAGCGACTTCGGCCATTGCGTGCATTCCCCATGAATCTCTCCCGTAGAAGCGTTCTAGTATAACCACCGACGCCTCGGCCGCGGTGGCTCCTACGCCGTGGGGCTGGCGCCTCCGAAGCGCGCGGCAGGCACCCGGGGCCGAAGATGGGCAGCAAATCCGTGACCTGGAGCGTTGACCCGTAGCCTGCGGCAGGATAAGGTACGTCGACAATAACTTACGAAGCCAACTACTACCGCCACCTTAACTTGATGAGCCATCGGCAGAAGTCACGCGGGCCTGGTCTGGCGCACGCGGTGCGTGGACTGCCGCGTCTTCATCTGTTTCTCCTCTGTACCTGTCTGCTCGCGGTCGCACTGGGTGCTGGTCTCCCCAGCGAAGAGGCCCCGGCGGCAGCGGACTCCTGGACAGTTGCCGAGGCGACTGAGAATTCGGCCTCTAGGGGTGGCGACATGCTGCTGTCGGAGCTGCCGGAGGGCAGTCCGGTAAACGACGAGTCTGAAGCCCTCTTGACGACGCTCGTCGGCACGACGGATTCGACCGCCGCAACGCCCCAAGGGGCCGCAGCCGCGCCGCCCTCCAAGACCGAGCCTGCAGCGCCCTCCAAGACCGAGCCTGCAGCGCCCTCTGACGGCGAGCCCGCACCCCCTGCGAACGACGAGTCTCATGACAGGCCCGCCGCGACGGACGCCAAGTACAATTGTGCGACCATGACGGTGCGTCGCGGAGACAGCCTGTCGGCGATGCTGGCTCGGGTCGGTGTGGCGGCAGGCCAGCTCCAGGAGGTGCTGGCCCTGGGCAAGGTGACCAAGCCCCTGCACTCGCTGACCCCGGGTCAGGAGCTGGTAATCTGCCACGACGATGCGGGTGCCCTCCAGTCCTTGGATTTTCCGCTGACCGCCAGCGATGTACTGCAGGTCACGCGGCACAAGGGAAAGCTCAAGGCGAGTGTGGTCCACCGAGAGCTCCAGGCGAGACTCTCTTCGGCAAGCGCGGAGATCACCAGCTCTCTGTTTGCCTCCGGACAGAGCGCGGGGCTGTCCGGCACCCAGATCGTGGAGCTTGCGTCGATCTTTGCCTGGGACATCGACTTCGCCCAGGACTTGCGGGAAGGTGACCGGTTCGCCGTGCTCTATGAGGAGAAGCTCTTGGACGGAGAGCGCGTCGCCGAGGGCCACATCGTAGCGGCGGAGTTCATCAATCAGGGCCAGCTCCATCAAGCAATACGGTACACGGACAAGAACGGCCATACGGACTACTACACACCCGAAGGGCTGGGCATGCGCAAGGCCTTCCTGCGCACTCCCGTCAGGTATTCCCGCATCAGCTCAGGCTTCTCCTTGCACCGCTGGCATCCGGTCCTGCATCGCTTCAGGGCCCACAAGGGTGTCGATTATGCCGCGCCCACGGGAACCCCGGTGAGTGCGACGGGCCGTGGCAAAGTGGTCTTCCTAGGCCGCAAGGGTGGCTATGGCAATGTGGTTGCAATCCGCCACGGCAAGCACTACAGCACGCTCTACGGCCATCTGTCGGGCTTTGCGCCAAAGCTGCACAACGGCTCCCATGTGGAGCAGGGGGATCTCATAGGCTATGTGGGCAGCACCGGCCTGGCCACCGGGCCGCACCTCCACTACGAATTCCGCGTCGACGGCGTGCACCGCGACCCGCTAACGGTCGCCCTGCCCAATGCTGAGCCCATACCGGCAGGGCTCAGGGCGGACTTCCTGGCCTTGTCGCGGCGCCTCGTGGCCCAGCTCGAGCTGACCCAGGACAGCGGCCTAGCCCTGCACGCGGACGACGAATGAAGAGAGCTGGGCTCTAGAAGACAGGCGGGGCGCCTGAGCGCCCCGTCGTCGTGCACGAGGGAACGACGGTGGCCTGGTGACTCAGGCAGAAAACGAAGACCCGCAGCCGCAGGTCGTCGTGGCATTCGGATTGCGAATGACGAACTGGGCACCCTCCAACCCTTCCGAATAGTCGATCTCGGCGCCCACCAGATACTGGAAGCTCATCGGGTCAATGAGCAGCGTGACGCCTCCGTTCTCGACTGCCGTATCACCGTCGTTGATGTTCTCGTCGAAGGTGAATCCGTACTGGAAGCCGGAGCACCCGCCGCCGCTGACATAGATTCGCAGCTTGAGGTCTCTGTTGCCCTCTTCCTCAATCAGCTCCCTAACCTTCTCGGCCGCGCTGTCGGTGAACGTCAACGACGCCGGTATCGTAGTCTCAATTACACTCATCAGACATCTCCACAAGCAAGTCGCGGACTCAGAGCTGAATTATGAGTATTCCTATTAATTTAGTCAACTATTGCTGGCCGCTGGCTCCTCCACCGCCTCACGCTCCAAGGCCAGCAGCGGCGTATCATCAGACGGTCGGTGAACCAGTTTGCCGTTGACCTCGGCCCCCAGAGCCATTTCGACGAGGCCATAGTAGACGTTGCCGCTAATTCTGGCATTGCCAGACAATTTCAGCTGATCACGCACGTGCACGTCCCCGACCACCGTGCCGTTGATAACCGCGTTGGGCACCTGCACCTCGCCCTCGATCACGCCCTTCTCGCTCAGTGTCAACAAAGAGCTGGCGCCTTCCTCCGCCACGACGTTGCCCTTCACCGTGCCGTCGATGTGCAGGCCGCCGCTGAACCTGATATCGCCATGTAGCTCGGTACGCTGGCCAACCAGCGTGTCATATGCCACCGCCTTGGGTCTCTTCGCATCACCCCACATGGGCTTCCCCCTATTCCGTCCAGTCGAAAGTTCGGCGTACACTCGCCGACTTCTCCCCAGCGGTCTTCAGCGCCACTGCCACTCTCAGCGGCTGAAATCCCTCGGGGAGCACCAGGTCGCCTTCCAGACTCTGAAAGTAGCGAAAGTGAAAGTCCAGCTCATCCCGCGGCGGCGTCGCGACCTCGCCCAGCGCCAGCCTCGCCCGCTTTCCGTCTGTCATCCCGTAGAACGTCAGCGCGGCTTTGCCGCGCGCCGGCTTGACCCGTCTGCCGAACTGGGTGAGCACGAGCCGGTAGTGAAACGCCCTGTTGGCAGCCAGCGGCGCCAAGACCAGGCTGTCCGCCCGTAGGCCCGGCCCGGCCTGGGAGGCCATGACTCGCCGGTAGAAGGCCACCTCCCGCTTCAAGTCGAGCAGCTGCGCCTCAAGCCGTTGCAGCGCGATCCGGAGATCCTCACGGGTCGTGCGCTCGGTTCTGGTGCCGCGTTGGGCCGCCACAACTGCACTACGTAGATCCCGGTTCTGCTCCAAGAGCTGCGCCACAGTCATCGGGCTGCGCCCGCCGCTAGAGACCGCGTCCCGGCACCAGCCCGCCAGCGGCCCCAGCCAGTACCCCCGCATCCACCACGAGCAGGCCAGGACGGTGACCCCGGCCCCAACGACCGCCAGCCAGGGCCGAGCCCTCGACCGTGCCGGACGCACGACTATGGCCGGCGCTTTCCCCCGGCCGTGCTTGCGTCCCAACCTCACACGCTACGGCAAGAGCGCGATTCCGCCCAGACCTAGGGTCTCATCCAGCCCGAACATCAAGTTCAGATTCTGTATGGCCTGCCCGGCGGCACCTTTGACCAAATTGTCGATTACCGACAGCACGACCACCGTATCACCGTCCTGAGGCCGGTGCACGGCAACGTGGCAGAGGTTCGCCCCCCGCACGTTGCGGGTCTCGGGATAAGATCCTGGCTCCAACACATCCACGAACGGCTCCCCGCCATAACGGCTCGCATAAACGGCCTGGAGGTCGATTGTCGCGTCCTCCAAGCGCGCGTACAACGTGGCATGAATGCCGCGAATCATTGGAGTCAGGTGCGGTACGAAGGTGATGCCGACGGGACCGCCTGCGACCTCCTCCAAGCTCTGGCGTATCTCCGGCAGGTGCCGATGACCAGACACCCCGTAGGCTTTCACACTCTCTGAGGCCTCACACAGTAGAAATCCGACCGCCGCCTTGCGTCCCGCGCCGCTGGCACCCGACTTACAGTCGGCGATGATCGACTCCGGCGCCACGAGCCGGCGCTCCAGCAACGGGATCAGACCCAGCAAGGCCGCAGTGGGATAGCAGCCCGGATTGGCCACGATGCGCGCAGAGCGTATGTGCTCACGATTGAGCTCCGGCAGACCATAGACCGCTTCTTCCAGCAGCTCGGGACAGGCATGCGGCATCCCGTACCAGCGCTCCCATATAGCCGGATCGCGCAGCCGAAAGTCCGCCGCCAAGTCCACGATTCGTACCCCCGCAGCGAGGAGCTCCCGGGCGGCAGCCATGGAAATGCCATTCGGGGTCGCATAGAGCACGGCGTCGCACCCGGCAAGCCCGGTCTCTGCGGGGTCAGAGAAACGTAAGTCCGTATATCCACGCAGGTTGGGATATATGTCGGCGACCAAGCGTCCCGCTTCCGCGCGGGACGTGATAGCCTCCAGGCGCACCTGCGAGTGCCCCAGCAACAACCTGAGGAGCTCCACGCCCGTGTACCCGGTACCCCCTACGATTCCGACCCGTATCATCTGCCACCCGCCGCACCACCGATCGAGCTGGGAATGATACGGGCAGGCGTGACAAAGCAAAAGTCTCTAGCGCCGACCGAGGACCACGGGGCCAGTGGCCGCACCCCCTTCGGCGGTCGCCGCCACGAGAAGCAATGCTCAAGCCCGACGCGTGGCGTAACCCCGCCTCGGCGGCTGGCGGCAAAAAATAAGCGGCCGGAGCCGCTCAATCGAGATGCGATGTCAGTGTTGTTATTATGTTTCACGGCACAACCGGTCCCCCTCAATCAATCCCGTCGCGCCATGGCCCCTAAACATAGACTACCGCCTACCTCAGGTCAAGCGCTTGAATATTACTTAGTTAATTAGCAACTATTAACAGACGTCAAACTCCTTGCAGATTCGTGACTTTGTTGCCAGAAAACAACGGCATGTGCCGTCTCCGAGCACCTTGCACCGGCGGACACCACGCGCGCCACCCTCCACCCGGCCATGTGGTCGCGAGCGTGCCGCAGACCGTGGCCTAAGCATCTGCCAGCTCGGGATCTCGACAACGCAAGAGACAGGCGCTATACGTGGGTCCTGTCACGGGGCGTCGCCCGCTCCGGGGTGATCGGCTCCGGGCTCGATTCGGGCAGAGGAGTAGTCAAAGCTATGGATGTCGCCAGCAGCATCACCGGCACCATCGCGCTCAGCATGGGGGCGGCCTGGGCATCGGGCATCAATCTCTATGCTGCAGTGCTCATGCTGGGGTTTCTTGGTGCCACCGGCTACGTCAGCCTGCCGCCAGACCTACAGCTCCTGACCGATCCACTGGTGCTGGTGGCCGCGGGCTTCATGTACTGCGTGGAGTTCTTCGCAGACAAGATCCCTGGCGTCGACACGGGCTGGGACGCCCTGCATACCTTCATCCGTATTCCGGCCGCGGCCATCCTCGCCGCCAAAGCCGTCGGCGACGTGGGCCCCGCCGCGGAGCTGGCGGCGTTCCTGGTCGGAGGCACCTTGGCCGCGGGAGTCCACGCGACCAAGGCAGGTAGTCGGGTCCTGATCAACACCTCCCCGGAGCCAGTAACCAACTGGCTCGCCTCCCTGGGCGAGGATGTCAGCGTGGTGCTGGGACTGTGGACCGCCCTCAATCACCCCTGGGTCTTCCTCAGCGCCCTGGCTTTATTCGTGCTGATCATCGCCTGGGCGCTGCCCCGGCTCTGGCGTGGTATCCGGCGAGTGCTTTGCCTGGTACGCAAGGTTCTCGGGTCGCCGTGTCAGGAAGTCGCGGCGCCGGACCCACCCGCGGCGCCCAGAAATGCCAGCACCCATTGAGCAGAGCGCAGCGCACGTCCTCCGCAGCACCTCCCCAACTCGGGCACGCCGAGCGGGTGCTCTGGTGGCACTGCTGCTTGCCGCCGCCGTACTTGGCCTCCTCTTGTCCATGTCCGGCCCGCGGCGGGCGCCCGAGCTCCGCCTGCAGACCATCGACGGCCATCTGTTGAGCATGCGCGCCTTGCGCGGGCACCCGGTCTTGATCAGCTTCTGGTCGCCGAGTTGCGCGCCATGCCTGCGGGAAATGCCTGCCCTCAGTGGACTCTACGACGAGCTCTTCCCGGCGGGACTGCGCATGGTGGCCATCGCAACGGCCTACGATCCGCCGTACCTAGTGCTGAGCACCGCCCGCCGACTGAGCTTGCCCTTCCCCGTGGCAGTGGACCCCGAAGGTGCGGCGGCCCGAGCCCTCGGGGGTGTCACAGTCACACCCACCAGTCTGCTTCTAGATCCGGACGGTCAAATCGTGAGCCGCACCGCCGGACCGCTGGACATGGTGGCCGTACGCCAGACCCTGAGGCAATTCCTGCGCCGACAAGTGCGCTGACGTGGCGGGGCAAGAAAGCGTCCATGGTGATTCGACATCCGCCCCGAGCCGATATCTACTCGCAGACTTCGAAATGGATCACCCGGTCGTCGCCGACCAAGGCTGGCCGGCCCGCGCTGATGTCGCCTCGACCGCGCAGCAGCAGCTCCTCACGCTTGACGTGCATCGGCTTGCCGCCTCCATCCCGCCCGACAAACGTTCCGTTGGTGCTGAGGTCGACCAAGTAGAACTTGTCGCGGCGTAGCTCGATCCGTGCATGCAGCCGGGAGACCAGCGTGTCGTTGACGACGAGATCGTTGTGCGTGCTGCGTCCTATGGAGACGCTGCGGCTGGCGTGGTCCACACTTACGCTGCGGCCGCGGAACTCCAGCCTTAAGGTCTGGCAGCCCTCGGGCTTCGGCGCCGACCATCCGGCGATCGTGCGGGTGGCATCGTCCCCGCGCCACACGATCTCGAAGATATCGAGCGCCTCCAGCTTGCCGCGCACCACGGCCCGCTCCACGAAGCGCGTCTTGTTGCGCAGCGCCGGCTTGAGCTCGCCCACCGTCTGCCGGGTGGTGAGTATTTGCTCCGGCTTGGCAAGCTCCACCACCCTGGCGGCGGTGTTGACGGCGTCGCCGTAAACGTCCCGTTCTTCCTGCAGCACCCGACCGAAATGAACCCCTACGCGCACCGCAAGAGGAAAGCTGCCCTCCGTGGCCTCGCCGGAGAAGTCCTCCTGCATATGCCAGGCAGCCTGGATGGCGGCCTCGGCGCTACCGAAGGTGCACATGATCTCGTCGCCGATGGTCTTGACCAGGACCCCGTCGTGCCGCCTGACTTTCTGCACCAGTCCGGCGATACATTTGGAAACCGCAGCACGGGCGATCTTGTCGCCCAAGGTCTCATACAAATGGGTGCTCCCGCTGACATCAGCGAACAGGATGGCGCAGAGGACATCCGGCTCAGACATACCGACGCGGGCGACTCAGGCCTCGAAGGCCAGAGGCCCACTTCAACCGACCGCCCAAGCGGCGGCCCGCCGCGCCGAGTCCCTGGAAGTCCTCTAATCGCATACGCGTACAATAGCAGCTGGATAGCAACCACGCGACCGAGCGCACGCCGGACGCGCTACAAGCGAGGGCGCGTGTGCATCCCGCGGACATCCTTGGGAACGCTCATGCGCCGCGCAGACGCTGTACTGCGGACGTCAAGGCGCGCTCGAACAGGGCCGAGTCTTCCAATATGCGCGCGGCGCCGTCATAGAGCTCCCGGGCCAGCTCTGCGGGCTCCCGCTCGGCAAGCTTGACGCCCGTGCGACTGACGAAGATCAGCTTGCCCGTCGCACTGCACTCCTGTGCCAGCTTGGCGCGAAAGGTTCTGCCCGCGACGCCAGCAAATTCCAGCCACCGGCCCGGAGTCAAGTGCTCGACCAACGCCTCCAAATCCTGGTCGCCCGGCGCGTGGCTCCCACCCGCGGAGGGCACGGGAGCCGGCGGCGGCCCCTCAGCCGTGCGGCCGGCCGACGCCGGGAGCGAATCCTGCGCCGGGGATCCGAGGAGCGCCACCTCCGCAGCCGGTCCGGGTGGAGAAGCCGGCGGCGCCGTCGCGGTCTGCGGCCCTGCCCCGGTCTTCAGGAGCGCGCCCAGCTGGTCCAGCCCGGCCTGCGCCTTCAGGGCATCATAGGAGATACTCGCCAGCCCGCGACGCAGGTCATCCAGCAGCGAGTGGGTCTCCGCAACCTGACCCTCCCCTTCGGCCGCAGCGCGCGAGACGACCGTGCTCGATACCAGCCGGTCCATGACGCCCAGACAGGCCAGCCAGGCCTCCGAATCGGAGCCGTGCCTCAGCAGAGTCACCAGCATGACCTGGGCCCACTGCTCGCGCAGCAGCGCCTCGACTAGGTCCGGCAGCTTGTGACCCGAGATTCTGGACTCCAGCGCCGCGGCGACTTGCTGACGGGCCATCGTGGAGCGCGCCCTGGCGTCTTCGGCCTGCAGCGTATGCCGCTCGATGAGCTGTGCCCGCTTGCGCTCACGCTCCAGATACCGCCGAAACTCCGTGAGCAAACGGGCGAAGAGCGCGACGTCGTCGTCGAGCTCTTTATGCACGCAGCCCACCAAGCGGGCGATCTCGCCGTAGAGGGCATCGTCTCCCGGACTTCCGTCCTCGTTCCAGCCGACGGCCGCCTGGGCCAGCTCGTTCAACAGTTCCTTGGCTGGATGATGGCGCCGACGCAGAAATTCCGAGTCCAGCAACGCGACCTTGACCATCGGCATCTGCAGCCGAGCCAGCAGTGCTTTGATAGGAACTGGGATGTTCCGGTCGTCCAAGACATAGTCGAAGAGGATGCTGATGACGTCGAGGGCATCTTCTTCTGTACGGCTCAACCGCCGTGTGCCTGACCTCGTAGCCGCACCAGCCTGCAGCTGCCCCAGCACCGCCCCGCGAAGATCGGGAACCACCGTCGGGACCGCCCCGCCATTGGGCTCCAGCTGCGCCCGCAGCGTCTCCAGGGCGGAGAACAATACGCGGACTCCGACGCCGGGCGCCGTCGCGCTGAGCGAGGCCTCGGAAAGCGAGCCGCCAGAACCACGCTCGGCCCGCAGCATACGGGTCAGCATCTCCACTAGCAGCGCCTGGTCTGCGGCCGACCCAGATCCCGCGACGCCGTTGCTGGACGAGGGGACCGCGCCACCCGCGAGCAGGGGTGCAGTTGCCTGCCCCTCCGGGACGAGCCTTTCCCGGGATGCGGCCACGGGCTGCGCCACGAGCTGCGGCAGGACACCGGCTTCCGCGAGCACCCTATTCAGCTGGCGGTAGACACCGCCGAGCTCTGCCAACAGATGTGCGCCGAACATCCGATATAGCACTTGCTTGGCCGCACGATCCAGCCGAATGCCACGTATGGATGCGGCGAGAGCTGCCGCAATGCTCCGTGGACCTAGCGGATTTGAGGCCTCTTCGGTGACCGAATTGGGCGCAAGGACGGCGAGGCGCGCAGTGAGCGCCTGCAGCTCGCGTCCGCTATGCTCCCGCGCATGTCCGGGCATCGTCTCCAGGGCGAGCGAGTCTTCGAGCTCGGCATCATCCACCAGGCTCAATGACCGCTCGGCGTCCGAAGGGGAACCGTTGGCGGCGCACGGCCGGCCCTCCTCGGTCTCGTCCAGCAGCACGGCCAGCCGGGACTGGAGCTCGCGGGCGAAATGTCCCTCGATGCCCTTGCGGCGAATGCGCATTTCCCGCACCGCATCGAAATACACGTCCTGCAGCGTGCTCGTCTCAGCTTGCTCGGCCAGCGCGAACAAAGCATCGTCGAGGTGGTCCAGGGCTGCCGAGGCCCGCCGGACCACGGCAGTCTGTGCCGATTCGGCCAGCCTCCGGGCCAGCTCCGCGCTCCGGCCCTCTCGCCCCGCACCGGACCCGCCGCTCACGTTATCGGCGCCCATGGTCCGCCCGCACGTCCCAGTCGTCGCGACTCCCGCTCAGTCCTGGCGGCCGATCTTGATCCAACGAGTCCTCTTGCGATTGACCCATCACCCGAGCGTCCAGACCTGCGATTTGGTGAAGCTGACATATACTAGCGCGAAGGCGCCGAAAGCCTAGATCTCGACCATCTCGAAATCGTCCTTGCCGGCGCCGCACTCCGGACAGTGCCAGGTGGGCGAGACGTCCTCCCAGCGGGTGCCCGGCGGGATGCCATCGTCCGGCAGGCCTAGCTCCTCGTCATAGATGAACCCGCAAATGACACACATGTAACGCTTCATGTACTCTTCAACTCCCACGTCCCGCCGGATGACCGACGGGGCTCTGCGACGCCAAGCGGCAGATTGTCACACCATATGGGCCCCCAGTCACGCCGAACGACCAGCGCCGAGAGCCGCCGCGATCAATGACCTACGGTTTACAGGACCCCATGTCTGCGCAGCCGCCCCGTCAGTACGCGCGCAGCGAGCTACACGGGCTCTACGCCATTACGGACGGACGGCGCGGCGAGAGCCTACTGTGCTCCGTGACTGCGGCCATCGCCGGCGGCACCCGGCTGGTGCAGTACCGCGACAAGAGCGCTGATCTCGAGCGGCGTCGGCAGGAGGCGAGCGACTTGCTGAAGATTTGTCGCTTGGCCAGGATCCCGCTGATCATCAACGACGACGTGGCGCTGGCAGCGGAGGTGGGTGCCGACGGAGTCCACCTCGGGCAGGAGGATACCGACTTGGACCGGGCACGGGCCAGGCTGGGACCGGAGGCAATCGTGGGCGTGACCTGCCATGGCTCCATGGAGTTGGCCGAGCTGGCACAAGGACGCGGGGCGGACTATGTTGCCTTCGGCCGTTTCTATCACTCGGCCAGCAAGCCGGGGGCACCGCCAGTGGCCGCCTCGGTCCTCCGCCTGGCGCGCCGACGCCTACAGCTTCCCATCGCGGCAATCGGCGGCATCACGGCGGACAATGGTGCCGCACTCGTGTGCGCGGGTGCCGACATGTTGGCGGTCATCCAGGGCCTGTTCGGAGCCGATGACGTCACGGCGGCGGCCTGCCGGCTAGCCGCCCTGTTCGACCGCAGCTGAGAGCGGTGCGGTTTGCATACCCATAGCACGGAGAACTTGCCAGCATGAGCTCGTCACATCAACTCTACGCCGAAGCCCAAAAGCACATTCCCGGGGGCGTGAACTCACCGGTGCGCGCATTCCGCGGGGTCGGCGGAGAGCCGGTGTTTTTCGCGCGGGGCGACGGGCCGTTCCTCTACGACGAAGACGGCAAGCAATACATAGACTACGTGGGATCTTGGGGCCCCATGGTGGCAGGACACGCACATCCGGCCGTGGTTCGGGCGGTCCAGGAGACCGCTGCCCGCGGACTGAGCTTCGGCGCGCCCACCATGCTGGAGACCCGCATGGCGGACAAGCTATGTGAGCTGGTGCCGTCCATGGACCTGGTGCGCATGGTCAACTCCGGCACTGAGGCCACCATGAGCGCCATACGACTCGCCCGCGGCCATACGGGCCGCGACAAGATCGTCAAGTTCGAGGGCTGCTATCACGGACATTCCGACTCCTTGCTGGTCAAGGCCGGCAGCGGTGCCCTGACGCTCGGTGTGCCCAGCTCCCCGGGGGTTCCTGCGGCCCTGGCAGAGCATACCGTGACGGTTCGCTACAACGACTTGGACCAGGTGCGTGAGACCTTCAGCCGCATTGGCGACCAGGTCGCCTGCATCATCGTCGAGCCCGTGGCTGGCAACATGAGCTGCGTGCCGCCGCTAGAGGGCTTCCTGGATGGGCTGCGCCAGCTGTGCGACGACTACGGCGCGCTCCTGATCCTCGATGAGGTCATGACGGGATTCCGAGTTGCACTGGGGGGCGCCCAGTCGCTCTACGGCATCCGGCCGGACCTGACCACTCTGGGCAAAGTCGTCGGGGGCGGCATGCCGGTCGGCGCCTTCGGCGGTCGCCGCGAGGTCATGGAGCGCATTGCGCCCCTCGGCCCCGTCTACCAAGCAGGAACGCTTTCGGGCAATCCCGTGGCCATGGCGGCGGGCCTGGCAACCCTGGCGCTAGCGGCCGAGCCGGGCTTCTATGCGGCCTTGTCGGCCAAGACCGCGACCCTAGTGGCAGGCATCTTGGATCGGGCCAGGCAGGCCGGGGTGCCCATGGCGGCCAATCGGGTGGGGGGGATGTTTGGCCTGTTCTTCACCGCCGAGGAGTCGGTCACGCGCTACGAGCAGGTCATGGCCTGCAACGTGGACCGGTTCAAGCGGTTCTTCCACGGCATGCTGCGGCAGGGCGTGTACCTTGCCCCGTCCGCCTTCGAGGCAGGCTTCGTGTCCGGTGCCCATGGGGAAGCGCAGATCGAGGCCACGGTTGCAGCCGCCGACCAGGTGCTCGCCACCCTCTAAGCGCGTCCATGCCTGCGGCCGGAGAGTGGCCCGGTCAGTCGAACAAGCCCCCTAGAAAGAACAGATAGCTTGCGCCGCCGATCACGCCCAGGACGATGATGTATTGGAGAATGAAGCAGAAAGCCGGCAAATCGTTGCAATGCCGGCTCAACTTGCAGAGCTTACAGTTCTTCATCGCGTGCCTCTCAGCGCTCGCTCGACACAGACTGGACGACCCGAGCCGCCTTCCTCCGCCGCGCCCCCGAGGCACACCCTGACATAAGCGCCTCCGCCTGGCCGAGTGGGCAGACGACTCCTCGCCGCTCCCGGCATCTGGCCTCGGAACTGCGACCAACGGAACTTTTTAATCATGACACAAATTCACCTTGCTGCAACTGGGCAGCCTATACATGACACTAACATAGTGTATCATAGACACTAAAGTTTGTGTTAAATTGACACCAACCATGGCCATGAGTTCCGAGCGCTACAGCCAGACGCCGCTGTTTGTGCGAGCCGAAGTGGTGATATTCACTATCCTCGGAGATCGCCTGGGACTGTTGCTGGGGAAGCGCGGTCGGCCGCCCGACCGGGGGCGGTGGGCACTGCCTGGCGGATTCGTCCCTATCGATGAAGACCTGGAGTCGAGCGCACTGCGCAAGCTGCGTGAGAATACGGTAGCGAGCGGAGTCTACCTGGAGCAGCTCTATACCTTCGGCAGTCCAGACCGCGATCCCCGGGGACGCGTCATATCGGTGGCCTATTATGCGCTGATTCCCGCGGACCCGGCCAAGCAGACAAGTGGTCACGGGCAGGGTCGGGATGCGGGCTGGTTCACGATCGACGGGCTGCCGGAGCTTGCCCTGGACCATGCGGACATCGTCGCCAAGGCTCGGCGCCGGCTGGTCTCCAAGCTGGACTATTCCACCATCGCCCTGCAGCTATTGCCCAAGACATTTACCCTGCGGGAGCTGCAGGATGTCTACGAGATCCTGCTGGGGGCGCCCCTGGACAAACGCAACTTCCGAAAATGGGTGATTGCCATGGCTCAGTTGGAAGAGACGGGCGGGGAGCGGCGCGACGGTCCTCATCGGCCAGCGAAGCTCTACCGGCATCGTTTTCCGGGGCAGGTCGCCTTCTTCAGGTGAGCAGTAGAGAGCCGCGGAAGATCCGGCCTGCCGCGAACGTTTCTCAACCGTGAGGTCATCGGGTTTGCCACAGCCCTCAGATCTCCGTCTGACGTCATGCGAGGTGCATCATGAACGGTAGTTCTGTGGGCACTGCACTGGATCTGCCGCGGGCGACCGACATACTGCCCCCGGTCGGCGCCCCGGAGCCCATGAGCGAGTCCAGGCGCCAGGCGCTCTCCGAGCGCATCAAGCGCCTGCTCGTCGAGCAGGACGCAGTGCTGGTGGCTCACTATTACACCTCTGCGGAGCTGCAGCAGCTGGCCGACGAGACCGGCGGCCACGTCGCCGATTCACTGGAGATGGCTCGTTTCGGTCACGAGCATCCTGCCCGCACGCTGGTGGTCGCCGGCGTGCGCTTCATGGGTGAGACCGCCAAGATACTCAATCCCGAAAAGCGCGTCTTGGTGCTGGACCCGGCGGCGGACTGCTCGCTGGACATCGGCTGTCCGGCAGAGGCCTTCTCCGACTTCTGCGATGCCCACCCGGAGCGTAAGGTCGTGGTCTACGCCAACACCAGCGCCGCGGTGAAGGCTCGCTCGGATTGGGTGGTAACTTCAGGCATCGCACTCAAGGTGGTCCAACACTTGGCGGCCCAGGGCGAGAAGATCCTGTGGGCGCCCGACCGACACCTGGGCGACTACGTGCGGCGCATGAGCGGGGCCGACATGGTGCTGTGGCCGGGCTCCTGTGTCGTGCACGAAGCGTTCAAGGCCGACGCGCTGGCCCAGCTCAAGGACAGGCATCCAGGTGCCGCTGTGCTGGTGCACCCGGAGTCTCCCGCGGCGATCATCGATCTTGCGGACGTGGTGGGCTCGACCACGCAGCTCATCGATGCGGCCCGCCGTCTGGATACTGCGGAGCTCATCGTCGCCACCGAGCCGGGAATCTTCCACAAGATGAAGGAGGCGGCACCCCACAAGCGCTTCCTTG
>CAYQDX010000065.1:0-15312 GCA_964416345.1 uncultured Ectothiorhodospiraceae bacterium | reverse complement strand
ATCAGGAGAACGAGACCGGCATCAAGGCCAACTACGATAGCTTGGAGGCCTACATCGCCAGCCTCAGCTGTGCCATCGAGACGCCTTGCTCGCGCTACGAGCGCATCGGCGTGGTGGAGCAGGGGCGCTACGAGCAGCTCAACGCCAATATTCTGCAGATTGAGAACGAGTATTACAGCACGGTGCGTCCCAAGCAGACGCCCGGCCGTTACGAGAAGCCTACCCTGGCCCTGCGCAGGCGCGGCGTGCGCTACATCGAGCTGCGCTCCCTGGACGTCAACGCCTATCATCCCCTCGGCATCGAGGAGGCGCAGCTGCGGTTCCTGGAAGCGCTCTTGCTCTGCTGCCTGCTCCGGGAAAGTCCACGCATCAGCTCCGAAGAGCGCGAGGCCATCGACTACAACGAGCTCGCCACTGCCCATGCCGGGCGCGACCCCGCCTTGCGCCTAAGGCGCGATGGCCAGCAGATCAGCGTTCGAGAATGGGGCCGGGAGATCCTGGATCACATGGCGCAGGCCTGCGAGCTGCTCGACCACGGCGATCCCGAGCAACCCTACGTCAGCAGCCTAAAGGCCCAGCTGGCGGCGGTAGCCGACCCGGAGTTGACGCCGTCTGCGCGCATGCTGGCCGAGATGCGCGACCGGGGCGAGGGCTTCTACGATTTCGCCAAACGCCTGTCGCTGCAGCACAAGCGGTATTTTGATGCCCTGCCGGTCAACCCCGAGCGAGAGCGTATGCTCAGTGAGCTAGTGCAGCGATCCGGCGAGGAGCAGGCCGCGCTGGAGGCCGGCGACGAGGTGCCTTTCGATGAGTTCCTGCGGCAGTATTTTGCTCAGCGCTAGCCAGCACGCGTCCATTCGGGCAGCGCAGTCTGGGCTTGCCCGTAGGCGCCGCCCTCAGCCTGGCGCGGCGCCTACGCCCAGGGTCGTGAGCACGGGCAGATGGTCGCTGCCCAGATCGCTACCGACCTCGCGCTCCAGGACCTGAATCCTGGCCGACACCCGCGTGTGGTCTAGGAGGCAGGCCCAGCCAATGCGGCAGGCCCCAGACCATCCAGGTCGGGGCGTAGCCCAATCCCGATTGGGCATCCCGCAGGCCGGCCCTGGCCTTGAGCCTGCGCATCCAGCAGGACCAGGGGGTGAGGTTTAGGTCTCCCAGCAGGATGCGGTTGCCCGTGGCCCCAGGATGCCGGAGGGTGCCAGGTAGTACGGCAGCAGCAGTATCCGCTGCACGCACGGGATGACCGCGGCCACTCCAGCGCACGCGGGGCGCCGCAGGCACGACAGGCCGAGGCAGAGCAGCAGCGCCGCCACGGCGTAGTGAGGAACGAACTGAGCAGCCAAATCGGCGCCCCAGTGCCACCGGCCCAGCCAGCCGGCGAGTGTGAGGCCGGCCAGTGCCACCGTCGGTACGGGCACCCGCCGGCCGATATAGCTTTGCAGTCAGCTCATGGCACGCCCGTGATGTTATGCTCAGGCGGTGATCACGGCCGCGAGCGCTTCATCGGCGGCGTTTCAGCGCCGAGCCATCACCTGCGGGCCCGAGCGGGTAGACGCCAGCGACCTGCGAGGGGCGGGGGCACTCAGCTCGTCCGCCGGCTCCATCCCCACTCCCCAGTTGCGCGCCGCCGCGACCCGGGCGGCCAAATCTCCGAGCTGCATCAGCGAGCGCCGGCTCTGTAGCCGGCTGGAGACCGACTTGCCTATCCAGTTGCTCATGACCGTGTCCTCGCAGTGGTGCCGATAGGGACTCTAGCATAGGTCATTCTAAGCATAAAGCTCAACAAGTTACAGATGTGTTTGAATCTTCTATATTAAGTTTGGTGCGGTCCTGTTCTCGGTGAGCCACAGGCCCTCATGTTCCGCGTCCTGCCCAATCTGCTGCGACTGCAAGCGGCGTCTCACTTATCTTTCCTTCGCGAGGCCTATCTTGACGACGCACTGAGCTGCCGCTACTCGCTGGTGGACGCCATCCATGCCGCCGCGGTGGCCATTCGCGCCAAGCAGCGACAGCAGGGTCTGCCCCCGTCTCAGCCGCAGATTTCAAGTTGGTGCGTCCATTCGCCCCAGGCTGGAGGCCTTGGAGCGACGCCTTAGCGCCCGCGCCGCCCCACTTACGGGTGCCCAATGAGGAGCTGGCACGGCAACCGCGATACCATTGCGGCCACATGCCGACTTGTGGCCCGCGCGCCAGGCACTATCATATGGGCTCCCGCCTACATCCCAAAGCGATACACCATGGCTCAATGGCACGCAGTCGAGGCGCTCCAATTCACGGATGTCCTCTACCACCAGGCAGAGGGCATTGCCAAGATCACCATCAATCGGCCGGAAGTCCACAACGCCTTCCGCCCGGAGACCGTACGGGAGCTGGCGCAGGCCTTCCTGTATGCACATCATGACCCCGGCATCGGAGCCATCATCCTCACTGGCGCAGGCGAGCTGGCCTTCTGCGCCGGCGGCGACCAGCGGGTACGGGGGGAGCAGGGAGGCTACCGGGACACCCAGGGCGTGCAGCACCTGAATGTACTGGACCTGCAGCACCAGATTCGCAGCCTGCCCAAACCGGTCGTGGCCATGGTGGCGGGCTACGCGATAGGCGGTGGGCATGTGCTGCATCTGATCTGCGACCTGACCATTGCCGCCGACAACGCTCGCTTCGGCCAGACCGGTCCGCGGGTCGGCAGCTTCGATGCGGGTCTGGGCGCGGGCCTACTTGCCCGCACTGTGGGCCTGAAGAAGGCCAAGGAGATATGGATGCTGTGCCGGCAGTACGACGCTCAAGAGGCCCTGGGCATGGGCCTGGTCAACGCCGTGGTGCCTCTGGTGGCGCTGGAGCAGGAGACCGTCCGCTGGTGTCGCGAGATGCTGGCGCTCTCCCCCACGGCCCTGCGGGTGCTCAAGGCCGCCTTCAACGCCGACACCGATGGTCTGGCTGGGATCCAGGAGCTCGCGGGTAACGCCACCGCCCTGTTCTACATGACCGAGGAGGCCCAGGAGGGCCGCGATGCCTTCCTGGAAAAGCGTCCTGCCGACTACAGCCGCTTTCCGCGCCGACCATGACCCAGGGTACCGCTCCGGCTCGCCCCGCCGTCCAGCCCCCCGCCTGGCGCAAGTGGCTCATGGCCGTACGGCCCAGGACTCTCAGCATCTCGGTGGTACCGGTACTGGTAGGCACGGTGATGGCCTGGGGTGAGACCGGCCGCATCCACTGGCTGGTGGCACTGGCTGCCCTGTGGGCTGCGCTATGCATACAGGCGGGCACCAATTTGCACAATGACGCCGCCGATTTCGACAAGGGCGCCGATACGCCGGAACGCCTGGGGCCCAAGCGCGCCACCGCGGCAGGCTGGCTGCGCAGCAGCGAAGTGCGCCGTGCCGCCGCCGCGTGCTTTGGCGCGGCCATCCTGGCGGGGGTCTACCTGGTATCGGTCGGTGGCTGGCCCATCCTGGCCCTCGGCCTGACCTCCGTGCTGATGGGCTATGCCTACACGGGCGGGCCCCTGCCCATTGCCTACAGCGGGCTGGGTGAGCTCTTCGTGTGGCTGTTCTTCGGCCTGGGTGCGGTGCTTGGCAGCCACTATCTGCAGACCGGCCAGTCTACCTGGGCGGCTTTCCTGGTGGCCTCCGCGGTCGGCATGCTGGCCGCCGCCGTGCTGGTGGTGAACAACTACCGCGACATGGACAACGACCGCAAGGTGGGCAAGCACACCCTGGCGGTGCGCCTGGGACGTAGGGGCAGCCAGATCGAGTATGCCGGTCTGCTGCTTGGCGCCTTCGTCTGCCTGGCCCTGGCGAGCGCCCAGCTGGGGCCGGCGGCCTGGCTGCCCTGGCTCATCATTCCCTGGGCCGTGGCGCTGCTGCGTAGGATCCGGCGCGAGCCGCCGGGGCCGGTGCTCAACGTCCTGCTGGCCCAGACCGCCCAGCTGCAGCTCGCTTTCGGAGTGCTGCTGAGCGTTGGCCTGCTGCTGGGCTAGCTCGACGTTGGAGAGCGGGCGACCACCGGCCATCGGTCTGCCTGCGGCCTACCGTCGTGCCGCCGGGCTGCGCGTCGCCGCACTGCACACCTCGCCCTACCGCCTACCCCTATGCCAGCCTTGGATGAGCGCCCATGGCACCCGGTGCGAGCGGCAGGGCTGGATCGTGAGCGTGCAGACGGCGGACGGGGCACTGGGCTACGGGGACTGCGCGCCCCTGCCCGAAGCCGGCACCGAAACCCTGGATCGGGCGCAGGCGGCCCTCCTGGCGGCCGCGGCGCAACTCTGCGGTGCCACCGTGGAGGCGGCACTGGCGTGGCTCCCCGGCTGGATGGCCGGTCCTGCCGCCCGCTGCGCGGTCGAGACCGCCCTGCTGGATCGCCTGTCCCGGGACGCCGGACTGCCTCTGGCCCATCTGCTCAGCCCAGGGGCCGTGGCGCGGATTGCGGTCAACGCCAGCCTGGGGGCACTGGACGCCCGCGCCATTGGCCGGGCGCGCCGGGCGGTCGCCGCGGGATTCCGGGTGCTGAAGCTCAAGGTCGGATTGCAGCCGTGGCCCCGGGAGCTGGCGCTGCTGCGCCGGCTGGCGGCGTTGGAGGACGTGCATCTGCGCCTGGACGCCAACGGTGCCTGGCCCCACGTCCGGGCCCAGCAGGCTCTGACGGACCTGGCTGGCCTGCCGGTGGTGGAGTCGGTGGAAGAGCCGTTGGCCCGCCCGAGCCTTGCAGGGCTGGCCGTCCTTCAGGACGCAGCACCGTTTCCCCTGGCTGTGGACGAATCCCTGGGCGTGCTGGGTGCTGAGGCCATCTGCCGCAGGCGCGCGGTGCGCCGGGTGGTGCTCAAGCCCCAGGCGTTGGGTGGCGTGCGGGCGAGCTGGCGTCTGGCCCGGCTGGCGGCCCGCCAGGGCCTGGAGTGCGTGGTCACCAGCGCCGTGGATAGTGCCATCGGCGTGTGGGCGGGAGTCCATCTGGCGGCGGCGGTGAGCGGCATCCAGCCCGGCGGCTGCCCATCGACCCATGGGCTGGCGACCTCGACATGGCTCCGGCGTGACCTCGCCGCGGCACCCCGGGTGCTACGCGGGACCATCGCCTTGCCCCCCGGGCCCGGGCTGGGTGTGGTGCCGGGTGAGGGTTGAGACGGCCAAGTCCGCGGCATTCGTGCGCCGCTTCCGGGTGCGCTTCCAAGAGGTGGACCGGGCCGGCGTGATATTCTTCGCCCATGTGCTCACCCGGGCGCATGAGGTCTACGAAGACTTCATGCACAGCCTCGGCTTCGCGCTGGCGGAGGTGGTCGGGGCCCGGGGCTGGCGCATTCCCCTAGCGGAGGCCCGGGTCAGCTTCCTGGGAGCGATGCGCCACGAAGAGGAGATAACCGTGCGGCTCACCGTCAGCCGCATCGGGCGCAGCTCTTATGATCTAGAGCTCACGCTGCAGGGGCCGGATGCCACCAGCCGTGCTAGGGTGCACACCACCCATGTGCTGCGGGACGAGGCCGGCGCCGCGCTGGCGCTGCCCCAGGCGTTGCGACAGGGGCTGGAGGTCTACCTGAGCGCGGGCTAGTACTCCATCCAGGCGATAATTTCGGATAGGCAGCTATCACCTGGATGGAGTACTAGGCCCTGTCGTGCTCATTCATCTGCAAGACATCCAGCTGGCCCAGGGAGGGATTTGGGCGGGCGCTGTGCCGGCGTAGCAGCTCGGTGAGCGCGGCGCCGCTCATGGGCTTGGCGAACAGGTGGCCCTGAGCCTCCTCGCAGCCCAGTCTGACCAGCAACGCGCACTGCGCAGGCTCCTCGATGCCTTCGGCGACCACGCGTATTCCCAACCCCCTGCACAGGGCAATGATGGCCTCCACGATGGCGCGGTCGGTGCGGGCCTTGTGCACCTCACGCACGAAGGCGGCGTCTATCTTCAGGGCGTCGATGGGCAGCCGCTTGAGATAGGCAAGGGACGAATAGCCGGTGCCGAAGTCGTCCAGGGCGATGGTCACGCCGTACTCGCGCAGCATTTGCAGCCGCCGGGCCGCGCCGTCCATGTCCGGCACCAGGGCATGCTCGGTGATCTCCAGCTCCAGGGCACTCGGATCGCAGCCCGTGACCCGAACCGCTTCCTGCAGGCCAGCGAGCAGTTCCCCGTGGTTGAAGTGGCGCCCGGAGATGTTGATGGCCACCCGGGGCGCGAGACCCTGTCCCACCCATTGCCGCAGATCGGTGCAGACCTTCTCGAACACCAGCAGTCCCAGCTTGTCGATGAGTCCGGTCTCTTCCGCCACCGGGATGAAGCCGTGTGGCAGCACCAGGCCCCGCTCCGGGCTTGCCCAGCGTGCCAGGGCCTCGACGCCGATCACCCGGCGTGTCTGCAGATTGACCTGGGGCTGGTAGTGAATGACGAACTCATCGCGCTCGATGGCCTTGCGCAGCAGATTCTCGGTGCTGAGGAACGAGGCGGCACGCCGTACCAGCTCAGGCGAGGAGAACTGCACATTGCCTTGCTGGCCGCGCTTGGACTTGTACATGGCTGCGTCGGCGTTGCGCACCAGGCTGTCTGCGTCCTCGCCGTCGAAGGGATAGATGCTGATGCCGATGCTGCCGCTGAGGTAGAGCCGCTCCGTCCCCACCTGGAAGGGATCCTGCAGCTGCGCCAGGATCGCCGCCGCGTAGTTCTGGGCACTGCCGACGTCGATGAGTCTGGGGGTCAGGATCACGAACTCGTCGCCGCCGAAGCGGCAGGTGAACATCTCCTGCTCGCTCAGGCGGCGGAGGCGCTTGGCGGCCGCCTGCAGGACCTGGTCGCCGAAGCTATGCCCCAGCGTGTCGTTGATGTGCTGGAAGCGGTCCAGGTCCAGGAACAGCACACCGAAATGCTCCCGGCTGCCGGCGGCACTTCGGATCATCTCGTCGATGCGCAGGCTGAGGAAGCGGCGGTTGGGCAGATCCGTGAGGGGATCGTACAAGGCAAGTCGGTTGATCTCGTCCTGGTAGCGCTTTTGGCGGGTGACGTCCAGATTTGTGGCGCGCAGGGCCACGACCCGATGATGGCGATCGTAGACCACGCTGCAGCGATGGCTGAGCCAGGCAATGCTCCCATCCTTACGTATGATGCGCACGTCCAGGGTCTCTGGCACATGGCCCTTGAGCATCTTGCTGCGATGACTCTCCCAGCGCGGCTGGTCTGCCGAAAGGATAATGTTGTCCAACAGGTTGGGCGTAGCATAGAACTCAGCGTCGCGATAGCCGGTCACCACCTCGCAGGAGGGCGAGGCGTACTGATAGTGGCCGTCACCCAGCTTGACGTAGATGAACTCCTGGGCGAGATCGGCGACCGTGCGAAACAGCTCGACTCGCCGGTCCAGGCGCTGGCGCAGCACGCTGACGGGGCCCAGCAGCAGGCCGGTGGTGACTGCCACCGCCGCCGGCACCACCGCCAGGTGCAGCTTGAGCACGCCGTCGAAGAACAACGTCTGGATGGTGAACGCCGTTCCCACGATGCCGATCGCTATCAGCAGATAGCGCACGTAGATCCGCGCGGCCGGGACGGGTGTCTCGGCCGCGTGCAACCGTCGTCCTGACGAAGTTTGACTCATGGATTTCGCTGTTGTGCTCTCCGTGGGGCCGCGGCCTGGAGAGCGTCCAGACTCCTCCGGATTGTTGTTCGCTAGCGAAGTCTCCCTTGCTTACTGCCAAGTGTAGCAAGGCCACCTGGTGGATCAGCTGGGATTAATGTGATGGCGGTCACAGATCTCGGAACATTATTCTTGCTTATCGGCCGGAATGATGAGTCTCAGGGCCAGCGCCGCCAGCGCGGCGCGCTCGAGCTTGCCGAGTGGAGTCCTCGGTAGGGCCGTGGCGCGCAGGAGCCGGCGCGGCCGCATGTGCCCCGGCAGGTGGTTGCGGCACCAGCGGTCGAGCTCCGTCAGATCGGCGGGTCCCGTGACCACGGCCACCAGGCGTTCGCCCCACTCGGGGTCGGCGACCGAGGTGACGCCTACCTCGCCCACGCGAGGGCATACGGTCAGCAGCGCTTCGACCTGGGCGGGTGAGACTTTTGCGCCTCCGGTCACCACCACCCAGTCGGCCCGGCCGTGAACCCGCAGGGTGCCGTCGGGGCTCAAGGTGCCCACATCGGCGGTTTGCAGCCAGCCCTCGCTCAGTCCCACCCCGCGGACACCTGCCGCATTGGCATAGCCGAGCATCACACCGGGTCCCCGCAGGCATATGCGGCCCGGCCCCGGGCGGGGCACGACCCGCAGCTCCACGTGGGACAAGGGCTTGCCGACCTGACCGGCGACCCACTCCGGGGTGATGGGACCCAGTGTGGCGGCCTGCGAGCCGGTCTCGGTCATGCCGTAGCTGACCCACAGGGGCCAGCCGGCCTGCAGCGCCCGTCGTGCGAGATCGGCCGGCAGGGGGCCCCCACCCAGCAGTGCACAGCGCAGAGTCGCCGGCGGGCGCCAGCCGCGACCATCTTCCAGCAGCCGCGCCAGCATCGTGGCCACGAGCGACACGTGGGTGGCGCGCCGCGTGGCGATGGCCTTCTGCACGGCGCTCGGATCGTAGCGCGGCTGCAGCAGCGCGCCGGCACCGACCTGGAGACAGCGCAGCAATATCGCCAGGCCACCGATGTGGAACAGAGGCAGGCAGACCAGCCAAAGGTCCTCCGGCGTGAGCGGCAGCCGCA
Source organism: uncultured Ectothiorhodospiraceae bacterium (assembly GCA_964416345.1). Classification (GTDB taxonomy): domain Bacteria; phylum Pseudomonadota; class Gammaproteobacteria; order CAYQDX01; family CAYQDX01; genus CAYQDX01. The sequence continues at coordinate 6,660 of CAYQDX010000065.1, read as the reverse complement.
GGCTGGACGCCTGCACCGCGGCCGCCAGATTTGCTGCGGTGAGCATCACCCCGCGGGGGGCATCGCTGCTACCGCTGGTTGCGACGATGAGCTGCACCTCCTCGGGCTCTAAGGGACGAAGATCGGCGGAGTCGTCCACTGGGCGCTTCGCCAGGACCCAATCCGGGGTCAGGGTCCGCAAGCTAGGGGGAAGCGAGGCGAGCCCCGGGCTCGCGACCACATGGGTGGCTCGGCAGTCCCGCAGCAGCGCGGCGAGGTGCGGGGCCGGCAGGTCCGGATTGAGCGGGGCCAATGCACAGCCGGCCAGTGGGGCGGCGTGGAGCAGCAAGGCGATGAGCCAGGGGTCCGCACTTGCCACCGCCAGAACGCCGCCGTGGGCCACGCCGGACTGGCACAGCCGGCTGGCGAGCGCCCGCGCGCGCGCCTGCAGCGTGCCGTAGCTCAGGCTGCCGTCGCTGCCAATGAGTGCCTGGCGCTCAGGGTGCGCCGCGGCGGCCGCCTCCAGCCAGCCTGCGGGTGCACTCACTAGCGCGTGCCGATGTGGAGACAGGCGATGCCGAAGGAGAGGTTACGGTAGTGGACGTCGTGTAGACCGGCCGCCTCCATGAGGCTCGCCATCTCCCTTTGATCCGGGAAGCGACGGATAGATTCCACGAGGTAGGTGTAGGCCGCAGGCTGGCGGGCCACCCAGGCCCCCAAGCGCGGAATCACCAGGAAAGAATAGAGATTGTAGAAGGGACGCACCGGCGCCCAGGGCTTGGAGAACTCCAGGCACAAGCAGCGCCCGCCCGGCTTCAGCACGCGGGCAATCTCGGCCAGCGCGGCCTCCATATGAGTCATGTTGCGGATGCCGAAGGCGATGGTGACGCCGTCCACCGAGGCGTCCGCGAAGGGCATGGACTCCCCGGTCCCCGCGACACAGGCCACCTTGCCGAGTCCCTGGGCCGAGCCCTCGCGCATCATGGCCAGGCTGGGATCGCAGATGACCACCGCGGCGCCCCGGCCGCTCAGGCGGCGCGCTACGTCGCCCGTGCCGCCGGCCAGATCCACGATGATCTGACCGGGCCCGGGCGCAGTCTTCTTCGCCAGATGGCGCTTCCACAGCCGGTGGATGCCGAAGCTCATGGCGTCGTTCATGAGGTCATAGCGGGGCGCCACGGAATCGAACACCCGACGGATCAGGCGCTCTCGCTCGGTGGGCTCCACGTCCTGGTAGCCGAAGCTGCGATGGAGGTCTATGGACATGGTGGCTGTCGGCCATGTTGCTCGAGTGGCCACCATTGTGCCGCAAAGTGCCCGTGCGGAGAATCGCTCAGGCAGGCGCGGCCCGTGAGCCGAGAATTGCCGCTACTGGCTCTACGACAGCAGCACGGACACCGTGAGCCACGACGACCCCGCCTTCGCGTTCCTGCAGTCCTTCCCCGGCACGATCAATGCTGGCTTCACTGGCGGCGAAGGTCTGGCAGTGATCGGCACCCGTCGCCGCAGCGGTCTGGCTGCCTGATCCTCGACGACTCCCGGATGCTGCGCCGCCCGGGAAGCCACCGCCAACGCAGATGCAGCGGGTCTGTGGGGTCCAGTCGGTGCAGCCGGTGGCGAAGCCGTCATTGGGGTTGCGCCAAACACCTTCGCTGCTGTCAAAGTGGTCGAAGGCAGCCTCGAAGTCCTGGTCCGGTGCGCCGTTGACGCTGGCGGCCCTGGGGGATCTGGCGCGCTAGCGGTGAGTGCCGAAGCGGAACGGCGCGGCGTAGCCGCCGCTCCCTGTGCCCGCCGCCAGCACCGTGGCCTCCCAGCGCATGCGATGGCGCACGCACACCGGCAGGATGGTGCGGCCCCGGTACACGCCGTCGGCGCCACGTTGCAGGGTCGGACGGTTGTAGCCCATGTACATATCCACCCCGCTGAAATCCACCTCCACCCGGGAGGCATCGATGCCTGTGAGTCGCACCTCGAGCTCCAGCGGCTGCAGCAGCGGGATGGGCCGCGGCTGGACCAGGAGCTCGATGCGCCGGCCCTGGGGCAGCGTGCCCGTGCACGGGCCCCGCTGCAGGTCGCAGGCCGGGTCCAGCGGCGCCCGGACCTGCGGCTCCGAAAACCCTTCGGGCCACAGCCTCACCGCTGCCAGGGCGGCCAGCCCCAAGAGCAGCGCGGCAGTCCCGGCCCGTAGCCAGCGTCCGTTGGATCTAGGTGGAGTAGTGCTCACGGCCCGCCCAACAGTCCCGCTGTGGAACATATGAGTCTATCACGGACCGCGAACACGGGACTCGGCACGCTGGTGCAGCCGGATGCCGGGCGAATGCCAAGCCTGCCAGCTCAAATGGCGCTGGGCCAGGATATGGGTCAACCCAAATGGGGCGATACCGCGGCCGAGTGCGTCATTTCACGCTCCTTTTGCTACGCTCGGCGGCCCGCAGGGAGAGTTGCAACGCCGGCGGCGAGGGAGGATCATCCAACGTGGATTCCTCCGAGGTTGGAGGTGGTAGGAATTGTGAGGTGGAGCCAATGCGAGTCTATCTGGCTGGGGCGATGATCTTGGCTCTGGGTTCAGCATGGGCACAGGACCAAGGCCCCGTTGCGAGCCCGCCGCCGGCCGCCGCGCGCCGGCCGGCGGCACCGCCGCCACCGCCCATCCCCGCTGGCGGCCAGGTCGACGAAGAGACCCTGGTTGAGCCCGAAGTCACCATCGTGCAGCGGGGACGGGATACCGTCGAGGAGTATCGGGTCAACGGGGTGATGTACATGGTCAAAGTGCTTCCGGCCGGCGGCGTGCCCTATTACCTCATCGACACGGACGGTGACGGCAGCTTCGACTCCAAGTTCACGGAATTTTCGCCGAATCTCGTGCTTCCCCATTGGGTGCTGTATCGCTGGTAGGCAGGGCGACGCCCCAGGCCCTGGCGGGTCCTGCCTCCGACACCACGCCGTGGCCGTCTACACCCGCGTCGGGCGCCCTGAGCTCGCTGCCTTCGTCGCCGCGGCGGGGGGAGGGCGGCTGAGGGACTTCGCCGGGATTGCCGCGGGGATCGAGAACACCAATTATCGCGTCGATACCGACCGCGGCCGGTATGTGCTCACCCTGTTCGAGCACCAGGGTCCCGCCGAGCTCGGCTACTTCATGGCGCTGATGGCTTTCCTCGCCGGGCGAGGCGTGCCTTGCCCGCGCCCGCTGGCCGACGCCTCGGGGCAGATCTTGCAGGTGCTGCAGGGCCGCCCTGCCGCTATTGTGCAGCGCCTGCCGGGAGTGAGCGTGAAGCATCCTGGCCCCGGCGAGTGCGCGGCCGTGGGCTCCGCCCTGGCGCAGCTGCATGGCGCCGGTGCTGCCTTTCCCCTGCGCAGGCCCAATCCCCGGGGTCTCCCCTGGCGCGCCTGCGTCACCGGCCGGCTGCTGCCCCACCTCAGCTCAGCCAATTCGAAACTGCTGCGGGCCGAGCTAGACCATCACCACCGGTATCTGCTCGTGGACTTACCCCAAGGCGTGATCCACGCCGATCTATTTCGCGACAACGCCCTGTTCGAGGGCGAGCGCTTGAGCGGGATCCTCGATCTCTACTACGCCTGCGACGATGCGCTGCTGCTGGATCTGGCCGTGACCGTGAACGACTGGTGTGTGGGCCCTTGCGGCCGGCTCGATGCCGTCCGCACCACCGCCCTGCTGGGCGCCTACAGCGCTCGCCGGTCCCTCACGCGCGAGGAGCTTCGGCTGTGGCCCACCGCATTGCGGGCCGCGGCGCTGCGCTTCTGGCTGTCGAGGCTGGAGGACTACCACCTGCCTCGGCTGGGCGAGGTGGCACGCACCAAGGATCCACGGGCCTGCCGCTGTCTGCTGCTGCGTCACCGCCGCGGCGTGCCGCACCTGGATGGTGCAGATGCGTGGGCTGGCTGCCCAGTCTGCTCTGGTGCTGCGAGTTATTAACAACTTTTGTGGATAACTTTGTGGACGGATCGTAGGAAACACGCTCCAGCCCCCGCCAACATTGGGCTACAGCCTCGTGACGACAAAATGAACAAACTGAAGTAATCCTTATGTATCAGTATCTTATAACATAAGATCAAAGGCTTAATGGAGCATTGCTCAGGTCCAGTCCAAGGAGCGTGCCAGCGCTCGCGACTGTGTATAGGCAGAGTCTAAAGAACCCTCCGGAGCGCCTCCAATTCCTTTTCCAGTGCGTCGTCGCAGTGCTAGCGGTCCGGGTTTTCGCGGCCTTGGGGTGCAGGTGCATTGGCCCGCGCGATGGTTTACCCTAATCCGTCCGCTGTTACAGAGCGCCGCCGGATGGTGCGCTCGCTTTGCCTTGTCGCCGAGTTAGGGGGAAGCATGTTTACCGCCAAAGACCCGAAGGTAGAGCAACGTTTGAAGAACCTCGAGGCGCATCTCGCCAAGGAAAATCCGGTACTGCTGGATGTGGTGAAGACCTTCAGGCAGCTCGATCGGGTCGCGCGGCGCATCGGCTTTTTCGACCGGGAGGAGTCCTATGCCCTGCGGGTGCCGTGGTGGCCCCTGGTCTCGGTGCTGGGCACCTTCTCCTCGGGCAAGTCCACATTCATCAACCATTATCTGGGCTACAAGCTGCAGCTCACCGGCAACCAGGCGGTGGACGACAAGTTCACGGTCATCTCCTTCAGCAGCGATCAGCAGGTGCGCACCCTGCCGGGCCTGGCCCTGGACGCCGATCCGCGCTTCCCGTTCTTCCGCATCAGCGAGGAGATCGAGGAGGTGGCGGCGGGCGAAGGACGCCGCATCGACGCCTACATGCAGCTCAAGACCTGTCCCAGCGATCAGCTGCGGGGGAAGATCCTCATCGATTCGCCCGGCTTCGACGCCGACGCCCAGCGCACCTCGACCCTACGCATCACCAAGTACATTGTGGACCTCTCGGACTTGGTGCTGGTGTTCTTCGACGCTCGTCATCCCGAGCCCGGCGCCATGCAAGATACCCTCAATCATCTGGTGGGTGAGACCATCCACCGGCCGGACTCCAACAAGTTTCTTTACGTCCTCAACCAGATCGACACCACGGCCCGGGAGGACAACCCCGAGGAGGTGGTGGGCGCCTGGCAGAGGGCCCTGGCCCAGCAGGGCCTCACCGCGGGACGCTTCTATCGCATCTACGACCCCGAGGCGGCCATTCCCATTGACGACCCCCAGCTGCGCGTGCGCTTCGAGACCAAGCGCGATCAAGACATGAGCGACATCTACGAGCGCATGCGCGAGGTGGAGGTCGAGCGCGCCTATCGCATCATCGGCGTGCTGGAGAAGACCGCCCACGACATCTCGGGCCGCATCGTGCCCTACCTGCGCACTCTGCTGCAGCGCTGGCGCCGGCGGGTGCTGTGGGCGGAGGGCGCGCTGGCGGGGGCGCTGGTTCTTGCGCTGGGCCTCTGGGTGCTCGCCGGTAGCGGCAGGTCTGCCCTCGGCACGCTGTGGCAGCACTTCATCGGCGCCGGGCTCATCTGGCAGATCGTGGGGCTGCTCGTCCTCGCCGGCGCGGTGGGCTATCTGCATTACACCATCCGCCGGATCGCCGCCCGCGGCGTGGCCAAGCGACTGCACGCCGAGATGGCTCACTCGGAATTCCTGGAAAACTACCTCAAGGCCTTCCAGAAGAACACGGGCTACTGGCGCAGCGTCTTCCTGGCCCGGCCTGCGGGCTGGGGCGGCGGCGCAAAGCGGCGCCTGCAAAGGGTGCTGGGTGATGCCAATCTGTTCGTCCAGCGCCTGAACGACACCTTTACTAACCCCTCTGGAGACGCCACCAGCAGGCCGCCGGCAATGGAGCCCGCCGGCTTGGCGCCGGCTCCCGCGGAGCCCACAGAGTCGGCGAGCTGAGCGCCCCTGCCGGTTGCCATGGTGCTGCTGCTGCGCCTGGCCCGCGGCATCGACGCCCTGAGCGAGTGGACCGGTCGCGCCATCTCCTGGCTGACCCTGGCCATGGTGCTGGTCACCTTCACCATCGTGGTGTTGCGCTACCTGTTCAACCTGGGCTGGATCGCCATGCAGGAATCGGTGATCTACCTGCACGCCCTGGTGTTCATGCTGGGCAGTGCCTATACGCTCAAGCACGACGGCCACGTCCGGGTGGACATCTTCTACCGCAAGCTTGGCTCTCGGGCGCAGGCGATCATCGAGCTGCTAGGCACTCTGCTGCTGCTGCTGCCCGTGACGGTGCTCCTCGCGCTGGAGAGCTGGGGCTACGTCGCTGCCTCCTGGGCCCTGCGTGAGAGCTCACCTGAGGCGGGGGGGCTGCCCGGAGTCTACCTGCTCAAGACCAGCATCTTGCTCATGGCTGGCGCCATGCTGCTGCAGGGCCTCGCCTGCGGCACGCGCGGCCTGCTGGTGCTGATGGGCCACCAGGAGGCTGCCGAGCAGATCGTGCGCGAGGTGGGGGTATGAGGCCACGATGACGGCCTTCCTGCTGCTGGTGGCGGTCTGCGTGGTGCTCATGGCGGGCTATCCCGTGGCCCTGTCCCTGGCGGGCACGGCCTTGGGCTTCGCCTTCTTCGGCGAGCTGCTGGGCGCCTTCGACATCTCTTTTCTCCAGGCCATTCCCAACCGGCTGTACGGGATCATGACCAACGAGACGCTGGTGGCGGTCCCCCTGTTCGTGTTCATGGGGGTGATGCTGGAGCGCTCCAAGGTGGCCGAGAACCTGCTCGACACCA
>CAYQDX010000064.1:0-15322 GCA_964416345.1 uncultured Ectothiorhodospiraceae bacterium | reverse complement strand
ATCCGGTCCCGATCGCGCAATGCATGGGCCAGCGGTTTGAGCACGACCAGGCCCACCCCGTTGCCCAGCACCGTGCCGCTGGCCTCGGCGGAGAAGGCGCACACCCGGCCATCGGCGGAGAATATTGCGCCGGGCTCGTGGAGGTAGCCGGTAATCTGGGGCAGTTTCAGTGTTACGCCACCGGCCAGCGCCATGTCGCATTCGCCGGACGCAAGTGCCTCGCAGGCCATGTGCACCGCGACCAAGGAGCTGGAGCAGGCGGTCTGCACGCTGCAGCAGGGGCCGCGCAGATCAAACTGGTAGGCGGCCCGCGTGGTCAGGAAATCCTTGTCGTTTCCGACCATGATCTTCAGGTCCTGGGCCGCCGAACGGGGCGGGCGGGTAGGCATGATGTGCTTGAGCACATAGGTATTGGTCGAGACGCCGGCCCAAACACCGATCCGGCCCGGAAATGCCCGCGAGTCATAGCCCGCTTGCTCCAGCGCGCGCAGCGACTGAACCATGAACAGCCGCTGTTGGGGATCGATAAGCTCCGCATCATGGGGCGGAATGCCGAAGAAATCCGTGTCGAAATATTCCACGGCGTCCAGAATGCCGTGAGCCGCCACGTATCCAGGTTGGCTGCGCACGGCGCTGGGAATGCCGGCCTCGGCCAGCTCACTATCGGAGAAGCGGCTGATGGCGTCACGGCCGTCCCTGAGCAGCTGCCAAAATGCCTCCAAGTCCGGCGCGCCTGGGAACTGGCCCGACATGCCGATGATGGCGATGTCGGTCGGCGGCTTGGGCGGCGAGTCCGGGCTTGCGCTCATGACACGTCGAGCCTGATACGTTTTCTGCGGATCTGGGTCTCGCTCCCGCCGGCCATCTCGGATGCCGTGGCGGCGGGCTCTGGGGGAGCCGGAGTGCTTGTCGAAGCGCTCGCCGCGGGCGCCGCTCCAGCCTGGGTCAGGCCTGAACCGGCCAGTGGCAGCTCATCAAGCAAGGCCGCCACGAATGCGCACATTGCCGGGTGCTCCACGAATGACGAGGCCGGCACGGGGTGGTCCAGGTCGGTTTTTAGCTTGGCGGCCAACTCGATGAGCATCAAGGAAGTCAGGCCGAAATCGAGAAACGGTTTTTCGGGGTCGAACGTGGAGACTGGCTCGCCGGAGATGTCGGCGAGCAAGGCCTGGATATGTCCGGTCAGCATGGTGGTCCGTTGTCTTGTCTCGGCTGCTAGCAGACGCTTGAGGAGCTCCGGTCCGTTGTCCTCGGCGGGCGCCGTGATCCCGTCCATGGGCTCGATCCAATAGCGTTGGCGTTGGAACGGATAGGTCGGTAGGGGAATGCGGCGCGGGCCGTCCACGTGGAAGGCTGCCCAGTCGATGTCGATACCCCGCAGCCACAGCGTGCCCAAGGCCCGGATGACAGTGAGCATGCTACCTTCATCGGGCAGCCCGGCCATGAGCCAGGCATGCTTGCCGCCGGCCTGACCGGACAGCGACACGATCAGCGTATCCTCGGGCAGCGCGAAATCTTCCGGCGGCGCGGAGGCCTGGTCCGCCTGCCCCAACTGCCCGATCCAGAATTCAGGGTCGGAGATCTCCGCTGCTGAGACCGCTCTGCCCAAACGCGGCGACAGCAGCGGAAACGCCGAGGGAGCGGCCGCCGTTTCCGCGAGCATTTCCCGCAAGGCCTGATCGGACCCCGGCATTGGAGCTGCGGCGAGAGCCAGAGTATCGCCGAGGCTGAACACACCGGCCAGGGCAGCGGCGGTCAGCAACCCTCGCCCGTCTCCGGCCAGCACCGAGGGTCGTGCGCCAAGCTGCATGAAAGCGGTCGCCAAGGCGAGCTGCCGGACCAGCACGCCGAGCTCCGTCGTGGCGGCGTTACCGCCCAGATTGGACAGCATGGGGGCGGCGGCGTCCAAGGTTTCCCGGTAAACCGGCAGCCTGTCCGGCAGCGGGCCCGAGGGCTCCAGCGCCGCACCTTGGGCCGAGAACAGAAACGCCAGGGGCGGCGGCGTGTCGGGCATCTGGCCGATTTGAAACCGGTCCGCGTCGCGCAAGGCCAGTGTCATGGCGGCGTCCCTAGGCTTGTGCGCTATGACAACACAGCGGTGGGCGTGCCGTTTACGCCCAACCGCCAGGGTGTGGGCGGCGTCGGCCAGGGACAGCTCCGGGGAGCGTTTGAGAAAGGCCGCGGTTTGGGCGATCGAGGCATCCAGGGCTGCGGGGCTCTTGGCCGAAAGGAGCAGCGCTTGTGGACCTTCGGATACCGCGCTTTCAAGGGTCGGGGCCTCCTGTAGGACGGCGTGCGCATTGGTGCCGCCGATGCCGAATGAGCTGACTCCGGCGCGGCGCGGCAGACCGCCGGTTTCCCATGCCCGAAATTCGGTGTTGACGAAAAAAGGCGATGCGGCAAAGTCGATTTCCGGGTTCGGCTTTTCATAGTGCAGGCTGGGCACCAGTGCGCCGTGCTGCAGCATCAGCACCGTCTTGATCAGCCCCGCCATGCCTGCCGCCACATCCAGGTGGCCGATGTTGGTCTTGACCGAGCCGAGCGCGCAATAGCCGGTCTTCGTAGTCACTTGCCGGAACGCCTGGGTAAGGCCCGCCACCTCCACCGGATCACCCATGACCGTGCCGGTGCCATGGGCCTCGACATAGGTGATGGTTTCCGGATCTACCCCCGCCACCTCATGGGCGGCGGCGATCACGGCGGCCTGTCCGGAAACGCTCGGACCCGTGAAACCTACTTTCAGCGCCCCATCGTTGTTAACCGCCGTGCCCTTGATCACGGCGCGGATGCTGTCGCGGTCGGCCAGGGCGTCCGACAGCCGCTTGAGCACCACGATGCCCACTCCATCGCCCAACACGGTTCCCGCCGCCTGGGCGTCGAAAGCGCGGCAATGCCCGTCCGGAGAAAAGATCATCCCCGGGGTGTGCTGGTAACCGGTGACCTGGGGAAAGCGAATGGAGACGGCGCCGGCGACCGCCATATCGCACTCGCCGTTGAGCAGGCTCAGGCAGGCGAGGTGGGTGACGACCAGGGAGGTGGAGCAGGCGGTGTTGACGTTCAGGCTGGGCCCGGTCAGGTTCAGCTTGTGGGAAACCCGCATGGCCTGGAAGTCCTTGTCGTTCGCGATCATCATCTGATACTTCTCGACTGAGGAGCCCGAACGGTACAGATGGCCCAGGTTGTTCAGGATGTAGGTGTTCATGCCGATCCCGGCGTAGACACCGATGGAGCCGCCGTAGGTGTCGGGATCGTAGCCGGTGTCTTCCAGCGCTGAATGCGCGCTTTCCAGAAAGATGCGCTGTTGTGGATCGATCAGCTCCGCCTCTCTCGCGGTCAGGCCGAAATAATCGGCGTCGAACTGGTCCACGTCGGAGATGATCTTGTTGACCCGCACGTAATTCGGATCGCTCAACTGAGCATCGCCGATGCCGGCGGCGCGCAGCTCACGATCCGAGAAACGGGTGGCCGCCTCGCGGCCTGACTTCAGATCATCCCAAAAGGCCGCCAGGTCAGGCGCGCCGGGCAAGCGCGCCGCCATGCCGACGATTGCGATATCGTTCTCACCAATTGCCTTGCTCTCGCTCATCAATACTCTCCAGTCGGGCTCAGTGGTCTTCGGGCCGGGCTTGTGCGGGACGCCGCGACAGGTCTATGCCCATGTCCTGGGCAAGCGCGCGCATGTTCAGGTACTTGTCGACCAGATAGTCGGAAGCGTCCTTTTCGAAGGCCAATTTCGAAAACACGTCGGCCAGGCGTCGTCGCTGCGACTCCTCATCGGCCCCGCTATTGACGATGTCGAGGATCACCGACTGATATTCCGCCTCCGCCTCGATCAGCCTGGAGCCGTCGGTGTCGAAGGTGATGCCGAACGTCGATGCCTCGTGCGCCCCGGCGCCGCGGATCTGGCTGGCCATGTTGAGCCGGTAGAAGGAACAGCCGTAGTTCTTGAACGAGTAGTAGTTGAGCAGCGGGAACAGTGTGCAGTGCGTCTCCAGCGGTGAGGACGTGTAGAGGTCATTCTCCTTGAGGTAGGCGATGATCTCATCGGGCTTGTAGGCATTCCTCATGGATATGTAGGGGAAAACGATCTTTGGCAGCTTGTCCTCTTCGAGGAACAGGATGTCCTCGAGGTCGTCGTCGAAGAGCTCCGTGGTCAACTCCCGCCCGATGCGATTGTAGAAGGCCTTCACAATCTCTTTTATTTTCGACTGTATGGTGATGATCTGTTGCGGATCGGCGCAGAAGATGATGAACGGGATCCGGTTTTTCGTGGCATGCACGATGGCACGCAGGATGAAGAAATCCCGGCACATCATGCAGGGTGTCTTTTCGTCCAGGTATTGCGCGGGCTTGCGCACCGGCGTGTTGTTGAAGATGTGCTGCATCAGACGCCGGATCTTGTCGTCGGCACGGTCGATGAAGTAATCGATGGGAATGCGCTGCTGAATCTTGCGGATGTTGCGCATCGCGTGCTCGCTCTGGAACGGGATGTCGAAGGTGTAGCTCAGCGTCCTGCGTTTCTCGGCGTTGACGAATCGGTCCAGCATGAAGGTGCTGTCCTTGCCGCCGCTGTACATGAACAGGCAGTCGTAGGGCGCGTCCGGGTCCGGGCTCGCGTCGAGAAATGACCGGTAGCTGTCACTCGAATACCGGTGGTTGTCGATCATCGAGGGCGGGACTTCCATGCGGCAAAGATTGCAAATCCCTTCGCTGTCGACCGTGATGCCGGGGTGATCGTGGCGCAAAAGGCAGATCTTGCAGTGCTGCTCCGTCATCGGCTATTGCTCCTTGATTTCTTAAGTAGGCGCCTGCGCCGGTATTCGGCGCCGCGCAAGCGGCCGGCGGACGGGTCGTGCCCGGCCTTTGGAGATGTCTGCCGGCCAACGGACGTGTCCTCTTGCAGATGCGCCGTGAGCGTGCGTATCGTCGGGTGCTCGAATACGTCGGTGCTGGTGAGGTGCCGGTCCAGGATCTGGCTCAGCGCGGCCACCATACGCGTCAGCGCGAGGGAGTTACCTCCCGCATCGAAGAAACTTTGGTCCGGGTCCGGCCTTTCCTGTCCCAGGGCACGAGCCCAATGGAAGCTGACAATGGCCTGGATGTCGCCGGCTTGGCCGGGCGACGGCTCCTCGAGCATTCCGCCGCGTGGCGGGGGCGGCAGGGCATTGCGGTCGAGCTTGCCATTGGGCAGCAGCGGCATGCGCGGCAGGGCCATCACCGCGCGGGGTATCATGTAGCCTGGCAACTTGGATCTCAGCCGTTCGCGCAGCTGGTCCACCGCACGTAGGGCGGACTGCGAGCGCGGCACCACATAGGCCAGGATTTGCGGCACCTCGCCGTCCTCCTGATCCAAAATCACGCAGGCCTGGGCGACATTGGGATCCCGCTCCAAGTGGGCGCGGATGTCGTCCAGTTCCACCCGGTGGCCCATGATCTTGATCTGGCCGTCCATGCGGCACCTGTAGAGAAGTCCGCCATCGCTGCGCCGGCACACCCGGTCCCCGGTACGGTACATGAGCGCATCCGCCTCCTCTGCGAAGGGGTTTGAAACAAAACGCTCCGCCGTCAGAGCGGGCCGGTTCAGATAGCCGCTCGCGAGGCCGTCCCCGGCGATATAGAGCTCTCCGGCCAGGCCGGCGGGTACCGGGTTGAGGTAAGGGTCCAGCACATGGAATTGCGTGTTCCATATGGGCGTGCCAAGCAGTATCTCCGAGGCATCCGTGATGCGGAAGCAGGATGACCAGATGGTCGTCTCGGTAGGGCCGAACATGTTCCATAGCTCGCTGCAGCGTGGCAGCAGCGCCTTGGCCAGCGCCTCGGGCAATGGCTCTCCGCCGCACAAAATTCTGAGTGCTCCCGTCCCTTGCCAGCTGGTGTCGGTCAACATTCGCCAGGTCGACGGCGTCGCCTGGGCCAGGCTTGCGTCGCTTTGCTCCAAATAGGTGCACAGGCGGGCGCCATCGCGGCATATGTCCGCGGGTACCAACTCGACGCTGGCGCCGGTGGTCAGGGGCAGGAAGATCTCCAGCGCCGCGATGTCGAAACAGATCGTGGTCAGCGCGAGCAGGTGGTCGTGGCGGCCGATCCCTGGGGTCTCGGCCATGGCGCAGAGAAAATTCGTCAGCGCTCGGTGCGTTATCTGCACGCCCTTGGGAATGCCGGTGGAGCCCGAGGTGTAGATGACGTAGGCGATGTCGCTTGGGGTAGCGGCCGGGAGACTGGCGCCTGAGACGTTCTCGTCCATGTCGAGCAACACGGCTGGGGTGCCTTCATGGTCGAACGCTGGCAGCAGTGCGGCCGTTGACACCACGGCGGCGAGCCCGGCGTCCTCGGCCATCGCCCACAATCTTTGTTTCGGGTAGATGGGGTCCAGGGGTACATAGGCGGCGCCGGATTTCAAGGTGCCGAGCAAGGCGGTCACCACACCGCAGGAGCGGTCGAGAAATATGCCTACCCGGTCGCCCCGGCCAATGCCCCGCGCGCCCAAACGCTGGGCCAGATGAGAGCTCTGTGTGTCGAGCTGGCTGTAGCTCAGGCTGTCGGACGGGGTGCGAACCGCGATCTTTTGCGCTGCTGCCGCAGCGGTGTCGCGGAACAGGTTTACCACCGTCTTATCGCTGGGGTAAGGCCTGTCCGCCCGCTTGAGATCCATGGCCAGCACATGCTGCTCGGCGGCGCTGAGAAGTGGGAGGCGGGAAAGAGGTACGCCGGAATCGGCGGCCAATCCGAAGAGAAAGGTTTCAAGCTGGGCGCGCAGCCTGTCGAAGTCTTGCGCCGTGATCAGCGCCGCATCCGTGCGCAGGCGGATGCTGCCGCCTTCGGGCGTGATGGTGATTGTGAGATGGGCGGCGTCGGCTTCATCGCCGCCCTCGGTGCAGTCCAGCACGATGGCGTCGCGGCTATCGCCTGCCGGCAGATCCGGGTAGCGGCTGCGGATATCCCGCGCGATGGGGCCGCGTTTGCGCAGTTTGTCCAGGTGATTCCGCACCTGCCCACGGTAATCGGCCAAGGTGCAGTACGCATTGATTTGGGGTACTGCCATGGGCGCCACGGAATCGAAACATAGCTCCGCGCCCCGGGCCGCCCGGGTGACCTCGGGCAGCTTCACAGCGACGCGAAAATCCAGTTCCGGTATCAGACGGCAAAGAAAAGCGAGGACCGTGCTCACGCCGGCTTCGATGCCATCCAGCGCAAGGGCGGTGTGGACAGACGCCTGGCGCCGGCCAGAATCACCGGTGGCGGTTTTCAGATACGGACATTTCGCGGGGGGAAGTCGCAAATCCTCGACGACGCCCTCTTCTTGCCGGCAGGCCGTATTCCAGCACGCGTCGATGGCCTGAGCCATGGCCGGATCAAGCGCCGGCAAGCGCTCTCCGGGGGCAAAAGGCCATTCGCCATGCTGGCCGCCCTCAATGCCGCTCAAGCTGGTGATCGACAGGTCCGTGCCCGCCGTGGCGATCCGTAGATCATCCTCGGTAACGGCCAGGACCGTGCCCGAAGCATGGCCGCTGCGGGCGTCGAGTGCCGTGGCCTTGTGCACCAGGATGCAACCATCGCCGGTGAAAAGCTTGACCGTGCCGAAGTTGTTCGAGCCGGGACCGAAGTCGCAGGCGCGCACTTCCGCTTCGATTGCCGCCGCTGTCCGGCGCCAGTCGATGATGGCGCCGCCGGGTCGCATATACTTGCCGAAATAGGTGCGTTGGGCGCTGTCCTGCGAACGCCGCTTCAGGCCCGCGCCCGCGATATCGTTCAAAAGATCGGCGAAAGCGGCGATTCCGGCTTCGTAACAGGCCAGATTCAGACTGGCCGAGCTTGTCCCCGGTGGAATAGGTACCTCGCGGTCCATTACGATGTCGCCGGAGTCTATTCGCGCCTCCATCAGGTGCCAGCTGATGCCGTGGCGGGTTTCACCGTTCAGGATTGCCCAAGTTGTGGCGTTAAGGCCCGCATAGCGGGGCAGGGGGCCATCATGAAAATTGATGGCGTGTCGACGTGGGGCTTGGATGACGGATTCCGACAGTACGCGCAGGTTGGCGACGCTGAATAGATAATCGAAACCGCCTTGCGGTACCCAGGGCTCGTCAATCTCGTCGAAACCCAGGGCGATGATCTGAGCTGACGCGGCCCAGCGCTTTATGAAGCCTTGGTTTGTGATGATTGCGGCGATCCGGTGACCGCGGGCGAGAAATTGCTCGGCACACGGTACCAGCATGGTCCCGTCTCCGACGAAAACCGCGGATACGGGGCCGGTATCTTCGATTGCCGGGTCGTTGATGTCACTCATAGTGAATTGTCTGTTTGCAGCGGCGAGACCGGGATGTGTTACTTAGCTCTGAATCCCCCATCGACCGGCAGCGCGCATCCGACCAGGTAAGAAGATGCATCCGAACAGAGCCACAGAACCGACTCGGCGACTTCCTCCGGCGTGCCGAACCGCCCAATCGGATGGAAGCCACGCAGCCGCTCGGCCATGCCCGGATTGGCCTCCATCACTTGGTCGAGCATGGGTGTGTGGATATAGGCCGGACACACCGCGTTGACGCGCACACCCTGCTGGATGAATTCCAGGGCCGCTGACTTGGTGAGTCCGATGACCCCGTGCTTGCTAGCCATATAGGCGGGCACCGCCACGTCGAGAATGTTGACTCCTCCGGTCCCGAGGATTGAAGACATGTTCACGACCGTGCCGCCTTTGGGCTCGGTCTCAAGCATGGCGCGAATCCCGTAGCGCATGGACAAAAACACGCCCTTTAGGTTGGTCTCGATGACGTGGTCCCAGATGTCCACGTCGAGATCGATGAGCGAGGAGACGGGGCCGGAGATGCCGGCATTGTTGAATAGACAGTCCAATCCGCCGAAACGTTCCACCACAGCCCGGACGCAGGCCTCCATGTCATCGGCCCGCCCGACATCGGCGCGGACGAACATGGCCTCGCCGCCTTCGTCCTCGATCCGCCGCACCGTCTCCAAGCCCTCGGCTTCCCGCCGGCCGACGACGGCGACGCGAGCACCGTGTCGTGCGAACATAATGGCCGTGGTCTGTCCGATACCGGAGGTTCCGCCCGTGATCAGCGCTGTCTTGCCGGGGAAATCCAAGGTCATGGGTTTGTCTCCTGGGCGGCGAGTGCCGGAATGGTGAATTCCGGAAAATAGCGATACATGTGGTGCCCTATCTCGCCTCGGGCTTCCCGCTCGGCGAGCAGGCGGTACTCCGACTTGAGGTCAAGAAACCGCTCAATGCACCCGGCGAACAGGGGCTCGTCCCGGTACTTGAGGTAAAGCAATTCATAGGTCTCGGCGATCTGAGCGTAGCTCACCCTGGAACAAACCCCGTCGCTGTTGTGTCGCTGACGATAGGTGAATAGCTTCTCGGGCAGATAGCGGTAGCCGTCCGGGCTGACCAAGTAGAGCTGAATGAAGAAATCGACCTCCTCCATGATCTTGAGCTGATCGTCCCACCGCACTCTGCCGAGGAAGCTGCAGGCCCGGAGACAGGTGCCCGTGCCCAGGGGTACTTTCTTCTTCCATAGCGCGATTTCCGAGGCTTCGGCCGCTTCCGGCATCTCTACCGTCTTGACCGACACCGTGCGGCCGCCGATGATGAGCTCACGTGTCATTAGACAGTTCGAGGAGACGAAATCCACGCTGCTGTCCGCGAAGGCCCGTTCCACGCAGGCCAGGAAATGCGGCTCCACGGCGTCGTCACTGTCGACAAAGCAAATGATGTCTCCGGCTGCCTGTTGGAGGCCCGCATTGCGGGCAGCGCAGCGTCCCTGATGCTCGATGCGGTACAACTTAAGCCGCTCGTCGCCGAGTGCTCGGACAGCGCCGGCGGTATCGTCGGATGAGCCGTCGTCGACGATTATAACCTCGAAGTTCTGCTGCGATTGCGCAAGGATCGACCGAAGCGTGCCCGGAAGAATTGGCGCTCTGTTAAAGCTTGGGACAATGATAGTGAAATCTAGCTGTTTCATTATGGATATCGACTTTTAGATTTTCTGAGCGCCCCCCGGCAGGAACCTCAGGAGACGAATCCCGTGCCGTACTGGCCTTCGGACGGTTTCGACTCTGAGCAGCAACACAGAACGTTGGCGCTAACCGGCCACCGAGGGAGCGCTAGCGACTGAGGCAGTCCGAGCTGCGCGTTTTGCTTGGCTCTTGCTGTTCCTGCTCGCCTTGCAGCACATTCATTGCCCCATGTATCACGGCAATTACATCAATTTGATCTGCCTAAACGTGATATATGATTCGGTATGGACCAAAGAGCACTTCCCTGATTTGATCAAGTTCATATTCTGGAACCTTGCGACCAGACATTGAAAACTCACCAACTTGTTGTGATCGTCTGGTGATCCGATCCATCGCGCGGAGCGCAAAGGTTTCCGAATCTTGAGCGATGTACGTATATATGCCGTCCAAATGTGCCTCGGCCGTCGCGGTCCAGTGCACTTTCATTCAGGCAATCCGTATTTCCATCTGATTTCTGCAACATCCTTTGCTTTTCCAGCCTTGCTATCTTCGAGCGCTTTCTCGATTGCTTCTCGAACGTAGAGTTCATGCATCAGGTCATCCCAAGTTGCATTGGCGGGCAGCTGATGAATCAACCTATGCGCATCTTCTTTGCTGACTATCGTGGACATCTTCTACCTCCACGTGGATCGATAGTTATCACGCTATGTAACTGAACGAGCCAATGATTAGATGGTTTCCAGATACCCCACCTTGGACCCTCGGCCTCAACGGCTCGGTAATGCTAATGCGAAGAAAGTCTAACCAGATATCATCCCGCCGCGGGTAGATATACAGAACTAAAGATCAGCGGATGCGCAGCATTCCGGCTGACTCCCTTTCCCGGATGCTCGAAGACGGCAACGACTCGTTGCTTCTAGACCCCCTTGCTCTCAGCGGCACCGCGTCCTGTGCTACCAGGCTTGAACGTACGGCGTCTGCGAACGAGCTCTAATCGTCGACCGCCTCGCTTGGGCGGTCCGCAGTCCTGTCGGGGGCAGTTGGCGCGGGGGCGCGGGCCGTCAGGGTGGGGCGCAGGAGAGGCTGCTCAGGCTGAATGAGCACGGACAATCTATCGGCGACGCTCTCGATTTGCGGCCGGAGTAGAGTGGGCACCTCTGGGGCGAAGCCGTTGAAAGCGCGATCTGGACTTCGGATGGCGCGTCCGGCGTAATCGTAGCTGACTTCGCAGTGAGGGTCCCAATAACCTCCCAGCCAGTTCAGATGGTAAGACGGTGGGAGGAAAGTCGAATCTCCAACCGGAACGTTGTGCAGCGCGCAGCCACCGGGTAAGCTAATACCCCTGAAGGCAAAGGCATTGGGCTGTGGAGACCGGTTGTCTCGGTCCGCATGCCAGACGTCTTGGTCGAGCTTGGCGATGCTCTCAAGCTGGTGGGCGTCCGGAGGCAGCAGAAACAGGGGCCTTCCATCGACCCGCAACAGGAACAGCTGTCCAGGTACAAGATCCGGGAGCGGAAGAGCAAGCGCCGCGTCGTTCTTCGCACGCTCGGATGGGGCGAGCGAGGATAGGAAGGGGTAGGCGGCGGCGCTGGCGCCCACGAGACTGAACGCGGCTACGGTTCTGACCAGGGCCTGTTTCCGATGCGGGTGGGCTCGATCGTCATGGTCCATTACTGTGCTCTCCCTGAGCAGGATCGTGGCGACGAATATGACAGCTTAGGAGACCAAGGTCAAATCCTTGTAGGGTTCCGGGCGGACAGGCAGGAGACGACGACGACTTTAGGGGCCGGCCGGACCCGAGGGGGAACGGCGGGCTCTCAAGGCGGGCTCTCAAATAGGACCAGTTTTCACTGGCGTCATGTCATGAGACCGCCGACATCTGTCAAACGGGCGCCCAAAAGGCGGGTTACGTGCCGTTCTTGGGGTGATCGCGCAGCGGGGTTACCCAGGGCGCCGGGGGCGACAGCCCGAAGTCACGCGGGAGGGCAGAGCGGCAAGTTCGGACCACCCAGTGTATCAGGGAGCAGAGGGAGCCGGACGCGTAGCCAGCCGGGGCGTCTACTGGGAATTGGCCTCGGCCACTGGCCGGCACCCGTAGGGCAAGCGGATCGAGCCGCCGCCAGCGCGGGGCGGAATCCCACATCGCCCGATCGGAGGCGAGCGCGCCTGCCATTCCCGATTCCTGAAGTCCGTCGGTCCGGGTGCGGCTCGATCACGCACGGATATGGTTGTAGATGTTCATGTAATGGCCACCGGACTGGTTCCATGAGTAGTCCTGGCGCATGCCGTTGAGCACGAGCCGGTGGAAATAAATAACGCAGGTAGCCGTACCACAGGCCGATCGCGCGCCCCAGGGCGCTTTCAAGCCCGGCATCCCGTGTTCCCGGCATACCGCTAAGACGAGACATAGCAACGCAACGACAACGGCGTTGATGATGCCGAAGGCGATATGGCCGACGGCATCCTCATTAGGCGGGCCTAGACGATATGTCTCAACCGCCGACCCCATTGGGCGGGGTAAGAACGGCGCGTTGAATGAAAGGCGGCCGATCAGCTGACGCACTGTACCATCGGCAGGTGAGCTCGTAAAAAGCCTCTCAATTCCTCAGTTGACTTGAGCTTCTCGCGCTGTAGACGCAGAAACAACCGTATGTCCCGCTGGTAGTCGTTGACCGAGCGCTTCCGGCTCACGATGAAAGCGGGATCGTTGGCCGCGAAGAACACCCCGATAACCGGACCGCTTGGAAACTGAGGCGGGACGCTGCCATCAAGAGCGTTGGCATTGTCGCTGAAGAAACGCTGCCAGCGCGACTGCAGAACCTGCCGCCCCAACGGCGGTACGATGATGAGAACGTCCGCCTGCCGGCGCTTGCTGATCGCTTGCTGGAACTCCCAGAACAGGTTCTCGGTGTCACCCAGGACAAAGACGAGCAGGGCGACGTCGTCAATGAGTCTGGCGACGGCGGTCTGCCAGTCATCGCTGGCAATGTACTCCCGCAAGGCGCCCAGTCGTGGCAGCGGCTCGCCGGGGTCGCCGACGATGATGGGTGGTCCGACGGACTTCAGAACTGGCGCGACAATCTGCTCGAAACTCCGTCGTGGTACCAGTGAGAACCGCTCCACCTTGATTCGGTCGTCCTGGAAGGAACGCAGCATCAGGGTCGGCGGGCGCGAATCAGCGCGCTTGGCATCGCTCGCCGGAGGTGCCATGTGTCGGCGCCCGCGATGAAAGAGATAGGCGGCGGGAATCGCGAAGAGCACGACGAAGCCGCGGTCGGTCATTTCAGATATGGCTATGCCCAGTCCAACGAGAGCGACTGCGCCGGCGAACCAGGGCGTGGCTCGACGCAATCGCGGCGTCGACAGGTTCTCTAGGCCCAAAATAAGCGAGATATATTAGCAGTCAGCTAAACGACTACTTCAAGCCCATGCCCAGCGAGTTTATGACAATACTTGTCATTTGTTTGAGGTATGGGGCGACAAAGATTCTGGAACGAAACATTTGTTGCTGTATGCATATACAGTCTCTCTCAGCGCTAAAGCAAGAATCATCGGCATCTGGACGCACGTATCCTGTGGTTTCCTCTCAAGAGCTCGATTGTTGATTCCTCTTCTTGCAGGTTATTCAAACTGGAGCCGCCTGATTCTCTCAAAGGTATCGAAAAAGTCCTTTAGCCCATCGTTGTAACCCAACAATCGATACACTATCTTCCTTCCGGTGCGAACAACCTGGCAGGGAATCAAGATGAACATATGCAGAAAGCGGCGAAACTCCATCTTCAATACCTGGGCGCGCCGGATTCTGTTCGGCATCAGCAACCCAAACCAGGCCTTCAGGTTCCAGGCCAAGGCCGCCATAATCATGTAAGCCCAATTGCTCTGCAGGTCCTGCACCGGCATCCGCATGGCATTGACCCCGTTCTTCAGCTGCTCAATGACGTTCTCCTGATTGCAGCGCTTATTGGCGTGCTCCACCACCTGGGCTGCAGTCAGGTCTCGCCGGGTGGTAATGTAGAAGAAATAGCGGATGTCATCAAAGAGTACCGCCTCACCCTTCTCAATACTGAGATTCTTGCGAACGACAACCATCCGGTAGGTCTTTTTGCACTTCACAGGTCGGTAGTCGAATTCGGCGACTTCTTCGCTCTTCAGGCGAATGTTCTCGAAATTGCGCTGGATTACGATTCGCTCTTTGACATTCTCTGGCTTCTCTCTCTCCTCGGTCTGGACTTCGTACTTCGCTTCACGAACCAACGGTTCCCAACGCGCTTGCTCCAACGCTTCTGCCTGGGATACCAATGCCTTGCAGGCATCCATGCCAAACACAAAATCCGCCCGCTCTGACCAACGGTCAAAATGCGCTGTCAGAGAGAAATCCGTATCGCCTCGCAAAAATATCCTGTTAGAATGCGCTGAGACCAGCTCAATGGCCTTGTCAATCCACTCGGCTGCACCATCGTGGCTGGGCACATTTCCGGGACGATTCACCAGAAACAAGACCTCATTGGTATTGGCAAGCGAAATGATCAACGGGTGGTAACCCCAAATCCCCTTGTAGCTGATATCCATGCCCTGCTTGCATTCCCCCAAGGTGCCCGCCAGCGTGCCATCTACATCAATGAGCGCCTCTTCCATAAACGCACCCGGCGCTTTCGCCCAAACCCGTTTACGTGCATTATTGACGCATTCCATGAGCAACACATTGTCCTTCCTCTGGAAACGGCGCGTAAAATCTCCCGCCGTCGTGGGGTCGGGTATTCTATCGGCACCGATCGCATCCATGAAGGCTTCGTCATTACGACGCAGCTCAATGTCTTCTAAGCGCATTCCGCCTACGAGTGCGTTATAGGCCAGGTTAAGCACATGGTCAGACTCGTGATAGGGAAGATGCACTCTTAGTAGCTCAAGGCGGCTATCGATCTCCTTATCCAACCCAATTCGCTTTACCATCTTGTGGATGGCTCCGATACCTCCATAGCTCATTGCCCGAGTCTTATCACTCAATTCATAGTGTATGTTCTGTCCGGTCATTATCGGCTCGGGTTGGTTCTTATATCGCTTCTTCCTTAACCGATGCTTGATACTATCTTTGCATTTGTTGAGAATCCCGTTACGCTTCTTATGACCATTTCCCTTCACTTGAAACCCACCTTTTCATCCGGCGCACAAAATTGATATTTGAATTTTATCACATTGCATCAGCAACTTGAACGGATTTTCTTCGCAGACCCCTCAAATCACGCTTGTTCCAGGATTAGTCTCGTGAACAGGCAGGTCATAGAATCAGACGGAAAGATGATGTAGTTTCTAACTGAAGTTTCCTATTTCCACTACGCCACGAGACGCAGGATTG
>CAYQDX010000063.1:12481-15383 GCA_964416345.1 uncultured Ectothiorhodospiraceae bacterium | reverse complement strand
GAGCCAGACCAACCGGCTCTTCATCCCGGTCAGCGAGATTGCAAAGCGGCTTTCATGGTCTTCTCCGTCTTAATAGGATTTCCATACATCTTTTTGTCACATAGAGCAAGCCCGCCGGGAGCAAGTCCAGACTCTGGCCATCCGGCACGGCATCCACGTTGCCAAGGACACGCCCTTCGAATACGTCAGCGCCGCGCTGGCGCGCACGCTGGAATCCGGCGCACCGTACCTCTGGATCGTCGATGATCTGCCACCGGAATGCCAAGGGCGCCGACCGCATCCCACGCCCCGGCAAATGGGTGCCTACCCCGGTCTTATAATGAGCGCGCTGCGGGTTTCCCTCGGTGTCCGTCACCGCCAGTATGAGCCTGGTACGCCAGAGCTTGGTGTTGTCGACCGGATCGTTTCAGGCCTCGTTGATGAACACGGCGAGCCGTTTCGTCCTCAAAGCTGTCCATCATTTATCGTTGTCGACCCGGTTCCGGCTGCACAGTATTCGCACCGGCAGGACAGCACGCGTGCGGGCGCCCCATGAAGCAGGTCGCGCACCGGACTCGCCAATGATGTTTCAACCTAGACCCGCGTGCCCAGCATGGTCTCACTACACCTCGATCCGGTACGAGAACCGCGCCACTCGCGGCATCCAAACGGCCAGACGCCCCACCTCCATGTCTTTCCAGCCGCTCTCGTCGTAGGTGGTGACCCAATGCCGTAGCCTTTCGAGATCCGCCTTCTCGCGTCGTTCGTCCGCGGCACCCCCAATCGGCTCGGTTCCCAGATCGTTAGTGACGTCGGCAATGGTCCGCGTGTCGGATAGTGCGTCCGTTGAGGCCACCACGGCGGCGAAAAAGCGCCGCGATATAGTGGGCAGGCCGGTGACGACGGCGAGCAGGAACAGCACCACCCGATAATCGGCATCGGGGCGGTCGCTGAGGAAGTCTTTGCTGGCCGTCATCGCGCTCGCCTTGACCAGCCGGTAGACATTGACGAAGCGCTTCACCGCTCGCGGCGACACGCCGAGGATTGGCTTCAGGTTCTCCATGAACGCAAGCTCTTCCTCGCGAATCTCCAGCCCGTGGGGACGAAACTCGGTTTTCTCGTCCCGTTTCAACGGGCGTTCCGGGTCCTCGTTATGCCAGCGCACGTGATCGGCGGGAGTTGTGGGGGTGACACCGCCGGTGCGGCCTTCCTTGCCGCCTCCCGGCTTTTCGTCCGCCACGAGGCTCTTGGCCACCAGGCCCTGGACGATGCGTGCCCGCGCCCGCGGAGGCAACGGTCTGATCCAGAAGGGGATTTGGAAGATCTTCTCGAGATAGTCGTGCGGAGTCGCCTGGCGTGTGGTGGTGGCCACGTCCCGTCCGTCCGCGGCGAGCAACCTTTCGTAGTGACCCCGCAGGGACTGGGCAAGCCAGCGTGCATCGACCGCGACCACCACGACGAAGAGCGGAAAGGCGAGAAGCAGGTGCACGGCTTGCAGCACCTCGACGACTCGCTCCGGCGGACAACGATCGAGGTCGTCGATGTAGAGAACGATCCGGTTGATGCGGTGCTCGTCTTCGGCCGTGCGTTTGCCGGTGTCCTTTTCTTCGAACTCTGCATTGCCGGCGGTGATGAGACCGGAGAGCTTGTCGAAGTCGCGCCGGATCAAGGCCGCGACGCCAAGGTGCTTGCGGTAGTCCTCGCTGCCAACACGCTCGTTGATGAAATCGAGCAGGACGCGCCCGGGCGTCAGCCCGTCCAGCTCCTGCTCGAGCTCGCGGATCTCTCGGCGTTTCTTCTCCCCCTGTTCCCGCGCTGCCCGCAGCT
The DNA here is from genome assembly GCA_964416345.1 of uncultured Ectothiorhodospiraceae bacterium. Taxonomy (GTDB): domain Bacteria; phylum Pseudomonadota; class Gammaproteobacteria; order CAYQDX01; family CAYQDX01; genus CAYQDX01. The sequence goes on along the minus strand of CAYQDX010000063.1, from coordinate 13,577 downwards.
CATCGTTCTGCTCGAGTTGCTGGGTGCGCAGGCGGGCAACTTCCTGAACGATCTTGGTCTCGGCGGCGGCGCGTCTCGCGTCCAGCCGCCCCTTGTCCGCCTCGGCCCGGGTAAGCCATTTGCGGATCCAGGCGTTGCCCGCAGCTACCGCACCCGCCAATGTCGTCAGAAATCCACCCAAAGTCGTGAACGCCTCGGTGAGCGGGGGCAGCGTCGTGAGCTTCGAGAGCAGGAGGGTCACTGCCGGTCCGGCAAACATCACCACGAGCAGCGCCCCCACCCAGACGGCTCCGCGCCAGCCCGAGAACTGCAGGGGCGCCAGCAGCGCGTTTCCGCGGCGGAGCACGCTGCCGGTCTCTTGGAGTGCCGTCATCAAGTCGGCGGCAGAGTCTCCGGCACTGCTCAAGCCAACGGCCTCAGCCGTCTGGCGGATCTCCTGCTTTTCCGCCTCGGTGAGCTCCACGGCCTGCCAGACGTCTTCAAGGGTTAGACGCTGGAGCTGGCGCCGAGTCTTCTCGAGGTCCTCCTCGGCGCCACGAATTCTCTCCCGCGTTTGCTGCAGCTCCGATTCCAGACTATTCTTGAGCTCGGTGATGTCCTTTTCTTCCTGCCGCGCTTGGCGCAACCGCTCAATCCAATGCTGCTTGCGACGCTGGAGCTCCGTCTCGCTGTCGTCGGTGCCGAGCTGGAGGTTGCGCAGGATGTGCTCCACCAGGCTCGCCCAGAGCTCCCCTTCGACGTAGTGCCAAGCGTTGAACTCAATCTGCACCACATACTTGAAGACGTCGATGTCACGCTGCGGCGTGCCCGCGTCGCGGGCGTCCGCTGTGATCTTGTGGATGCGCCGTTTGAGGGCCTGCATGAAGAAGCTCTTACCGGACCCCCAATCGCCGAAGAGCCCGATCGCCAGCGGCGGAATCAGGGTGCGCGCCGTGATGAGGTAGGCCATCGCGTTGACCTCGGGACCGATGCCGACCAAGTCCTCTTCACTCGGCGTGTCGGAGTCGTACCCAGAGAACAGTGGATGAACCGCGGGATGGTGCTCGTTCAGGAAATCGGCGTAGGAGGTGCCACTCGAGTGCAATCTGACGAAGTC
>CAYQDX010000063.1:10627-12471 GCA_964416345.1 uncultured Ectothiorhodospiraceae bacterium | reverse complement strand
CACCGCCTCGAAGGACAAAGCGGTCGGGGCGAGCGCCTTCGCGATCAGGCTGGAGGCCGCGTTGTCGGTGAGCAGCAGACCACCGAACAAATCCCGGAGCCTGATGTAGTGATCCGATTCCGGGTTGTACTCGAGGGCAAGCTTGTCCGCGGATGCGAGGAGCTGTTCGACCTCCTCTAGGGGCGCAATAGCACGTGCATCCTTCCAGTCGCCTCTGTGCTTGCCCCCTGGTATGAAACCACCGTCGGTGGCCAGTTCGGCAAGGAAACCCTCCGGAGACACGCCGCCGGCCTCGATTAGGTGTAGGGGCTCGGCGTCTTTCGGATGGGTGAAAAAGATCCCCACAAGCAAGTCGACGCTGGAGAAGCGATCCGCCTCGCGCTCGGTCGCCCGCAGCATGGCGTAGCGCATCGCCTGCTCGCTGGATGAGGACAGGGGTCGCTTCGTCTGGTAGGCCCGTGAACCTTCGTCCATGTGGCTCCTCCCGACGCGGCGGGTCGCGACAGTGCGCAAAGCGTCTGTTTCGTACGCGACTGCCTGCGCTTCTACCGCTCAGCCGACACCTGACCGAGGGTGTTCTGACTAAGGCGCTTGGCTCCCCTGCCCAGCGTGATGGGCCAGGCCGAAGGCGCAAGGTGTCGCCTTCCTAGTCCCAAGCGTAGCCGGTCTTTGGCATTTCGGATAGTGACTCAGGCCATGGCGCTGAACATCCACCCACGCGCGTGGAGACGGGCATACCAACGGGAAGGTCTCGAAGATGCGCGCGAGCGGCATCGCCCAGAGGTAGCGGCCGGGCGGGCGCCCCCCGATCTCGCCGGATATGGGGTCGGATTCAAGGCGTGGCAAGGGGCGCATAGCCCGGACTATGTAACGCTTGCCGCAACCCAAGAGGCGGCGCCAGAGACCAGCAACATGGGATGATATAAGAGCCCGTCTGTATCGGACTGGATTTGTATCTGCTCTCCCATTGCGTCCCCGTCCTGGCCTCCTGCCGGTTGACAAGCCGAGTATCCCGCCCTGAGAGCCGCTTCATCAGTTGGCCAAATCCGGATGCTGCTTCTACGGGCTGACGGATAAGGTGAGCGTGATTCGTCATCAAGCAGATCCCGAACACCTTGACTTCATGAAGCTTCCTGAAGTCTTCCAGCGTGGCTCGGTACCCTTTTTCTCCTATTCAGCCTCAACGCGGGTGGCCGTGCAGCCGCAGTCCCAGCGTGTTGACGAAGCTACGATGCCGCGGCGCAAAGCGGCGGAAGCGGTTGTAGACGGCGAGCTTGGCCCAGTCCTCGACGAATACGTACAAGATACAGTAGCCCCAGATCAGTCCGACGTCGCTGCAGCCGATCGGCGTGATCAGGCCGAACGGGAAGACCACGAACAGCGTCGCCAGCACTTTGGTCACGATGGCTGACCACAGCAGCGGCGGCGACGGGAACGGCCGATTCCAGAGGGGGCGGTGGGTACGCGCGACGAACAGCGTGACGTGGCCCGCGACGGCCAGCTTGAGAAAGATGAAGGTCTGTATGGTGTCGACGGAGAGGTGCATCCATTCCCTGGCGATCCACAGCAGGCCGAAGGTCTCCACCACGCCGATTATGCCGAGCACGGTCGAGACGGTCAGCACCCGGTGCATGCTCCAGCATGGTCGATGGTCTCCCGCGAGTCTTCACGCGGCGGGTCGAACAACGGCAGGATGCCGAGGAAGGTTCAGCTCTCGCCGTCGTCGTCGGAACGCGCCACACCCAACGTCCGGTAGCCCTTGGCGGCGAGATCGTCGACCAGTTGACTAGCGCGCGTGGCGGAACATCTGCACGATGCGCAGCACTGTCACCAGGGCCAGGCTC
>CAYQDX010000063.1:0-10527 GCA_964416345.1 uncultured Ectothiorhodospiraceae bacterium | reverse complement strand
GCCGGAGTAGGTGACCTCGCCCTTGTCGACCGGCAGGGATTCACCGGTGAGTGCGGACTGATCCACGCTCAAGTAGTCGCCCTCCAGCAGCTTCACGTCGGCAGGGAGGATGTCGCCGAGGCGCAACCGTACGACGTCGCCCGGGACCAGGCCGGCGGCATCGATCTCTTCCCACCGGAAGTCGCGCAGTACGCGGGCCTTGAGCGCAAGCTGGCTCTTGAGCGCCTCGAGGGCGTTGGCCGCCTTGAATTCCTGCCAGAAGCCGATGGCGAGGGCTTTGGTCAATGGGCTATAGTTTGGCCATGACCCCATCGCCAGCAGAGAGTCGGATGACAGCTCGTGCTGTTGCCCGTTGTTTACCGTGGATGCTCGCCTTCACCGTCTCGCACGTGCTCGCAGGCGAGGCGGCCGTCGTCGACTCCCCGTTGGCACACGCATCGGCGAAAGGCGAAGTCGTGCTCGAGAGCCGCGTGGGCAAGGCTTCCTACTATGGTCCCAAGCGTCACGGTAGAGTGACGGCAAGCGGAGAGCGCATGAACAAGAACGCGCTCATCGCGGCCCATCCCTCCTATCCCCTCGGCACGGTCGCTCGCGTGACGAACCTCAGGAACGACCGCTCAGTCACCGTTCGCATCATCGACCGGGGGCCGGCGCGCCGACCTCGTCGCAGGGGCGTGATCATCGATCTGTCGCTCGGGGCGGCGCGCAAGCTCCGCTTCGTGACCAAGGGCCTTACCCGCGTACGGGTGGACGTGTTGAGGTGGGGGAAAGGACGCCACTAGCGAGGATTCGCTCGAGCACGTGAGCGCAGCGCACGAGCGCACGATGCGCGGCAAAGCCTGGTTTCGAGTCGTTCTCACTACCGGGCTGGGAAGCTTTGCCAAGTATGCCCGTCGACCTCCCCAGGGGCGTGCTCCCCCGATCGCTGGACGAGGAGGCATGCAGGAGCCGCCACCGAGCTGGACCTTCGACCCCGAGGCCGGAAGGCTCGCACGACCTCCTGCGGTACGTGAACCGCTGAACATTCGCATGCCAAGGTGACTACCGTCGCGCAGCAGGCGCACCGGCTGCTCGCGGGCGCGGGCGCGGTAGCCTCGCGGGCCGCGATCGATCCGGGAGATGCGCGCCTGGAAGCACAGATCCGCTCGGCAGCGGAGGATCTGCCGGAGCGCTCCGTTTTCCGGACGCTGCTGTTGGCACGCCTCTACGCGACGTTCCGTCTCACCTGCCCGCGCTGCGGGACGGAAATGCGCCTTGTCGCCTGTTCCCTGAAATCCGCCGGTTTGCCGCCGGAACAGCAGCCTCCCCATGCTTGCGCCTGACCGACTCGTCCCTGCGATCTCCGCACGTCCCCCTGGACCACGCTCAACAGGGCCTTGACCGGAAGCTTAGGACGGTCGATATTTTAGTGTAGGTGGTTGGATTTCCATTCCTTGGGCAACATCCACTGAAGGAATTCAATTGCATGAAACAGCCTGGCGTTGCGTTGTGCGTGCTCGTTGCCGTCGCCATCAGCCCAGCCGTCGCTGCCGCGGGCGGCGATCAAGCCGCGACGCTCCCCGCGGCGTCGTACGCGGGGGCGTCCCCCACTCGGCCCGTTGTGCACTTCATGCCGAGCCACCTCCCCGGGACCGACACCGTCGATGTCCTGGCTCCCGACCACCCGCCGATCGACCAGATCCCTCCCATGCCCATGCCGACGGGAATGCCGTCCGATGCGGGCTTCGAACCCGATGCCAGCGACTCGGTGCACGACGCCGTCACGGGCGAGTCGACGCCGCTCCCGGCAACCCGGGAGTTGGGCGAGGCCCGCTCCGGTGGCGGCTACGAGGGGCCGTTCACCGATCCAGACCGGCCTCTCGAGACCGACTACGTGGACAGGTCGTTCAGCTCGCTGACCCAGATCAACGACCAGGGCTCCGATCCATGGCGGGTCAACGCCAAGCTGGTGATGGAGTTCCAGACGACCGGCGGGACTACGCTGTGGTACGTGTGCTCGGGCTCGATGCAGGACGCCGAGGTCGTGCTAACCGCGTCGCACTGCGTCTACGCCCGCAACCCGGACGGCAACAACATCTATGACTGGGCCCAGGAGATCTGGGTCTACCCGGGCTGGGACGGCTTCGGCGCCACCCATACCGTGGGCACGTACGAGACCTACGGCTACGGTCGCGGCAGCTACTACCAGGCCAACAACGGCTGGATCAACAGCGGCGACAACACCTATGACGTCGGCTTGGTGCGGATCGAGCGCGCGGTCGGCGCCCTCACCGGGAGCTGGGGCTGGGCCTACGGCTACAGCTGCTCGACGGTAATGGGCCGGACGATGAACAACACCAGCTACCCCTCTGAGTCCTGCGGCCAGCCTGGTCTGCACAACGGGCGTGACATGTACTACATGTACGGCACCGTGGACGACTGCAACACCACCAACCGCTTCCACATCACCACCAGCGGTGGCTGCTTCAACGCGGTGTGGGGCGGCATGAGTGGCAGCGCGATGTACTACATCGACAACGGCAACCGCTACGCGGAAGCGGTCACCTCGACTAGCAACCGCACCACCGACGCCTACTATGCCCGCTTGTGGCAGGGCTTCGTCGACGACATGAACAACACGTTCATCCCCGGGGCTCGGACCTCGACCTTCGACCTCCAGGCGCTGTACGCCCTCGCCTCGCCGACGACCATCGCCGCCGGACATCAGTTCAGCTCGGCGAGCTTCTTCACCACCAACTCGACCAACGGCTCGATCGGCAGCACCAGCTTCCCACTGACCGCGCGGTTGTCGACGAACGAGATCTTGTCGTCGGGCGACACGCTGCTGCAGTCGACCAGCTTCACCGTCTCGTACGCGGCCATGCAGTCGCGGACCATCACCTTCAGCACGCCGCCGACAATCCCGCTCAACACACCCACCGGCAACTACTGGTTCGGGGTCGTCCTCGATCCATCGGTCGACGGTGTTTCTAGCAACAACAACACCCACTACTGGGACGCCCAGCCGGTGCACGTGAACGGCGTCGCGGACCTGGTGGCCGACTGGCTCACGGCTCCGTCGGGGACGTTTTCTACCGGCGACCCGATCGCCATTAGCTACAACATCGACAACGTTGGCGGGGACCCGTCGAACTCAATCACCGTCAAGATCCGCGCGTCGGTCAACACCATCATCTCGACCGCCGATCCCCTCGTCGCCTCCTACACCATCTCGGGTCTAGCCGGGGGAGGCACCACGACGCGCAACGTCTCGCCGGCGACCCCCGGCGGGCTGAGCGGCAGCTACTACATCGGCATGATCATCTCTGCCTCGGACGACGTGAGCACCGCCAACAACACGACCTACGACACGGTTCCGATCACGATCGTCGACAGTTCGATGATCTTCAGCGACGGCTTCGAGTCGGGCAATACCTCGGCCTGGAGCGGGACCGTGCCCTGAAGGCGTCACCCTGCCGATACGCCGCTGTACCGAGCAGTGCAGAAGCACATCGAGACCTTCCTGGCTCTGTGTCGCGACGACTGGGAGGATGAGCGCATCTCGCCCCCTGCCGAGCGGGAGCTGCGCCGCGAACTGGAGTGCGGCATCCTGGCCTACGGCTGTACGTGCGCAGGCTGCGAGGAATGCGGTCACGACTTTCTGGTTGCCTCCCTCACCGAGAAAGCCCCGGTACCACCGATCCTCAATCCCATCGGCGAGCCCTCCATGCCGCCGCGGATTGCCCCTGCGCGTGGACCTCCGCCGTGGGAAGGCAACGAATCCGGGGCCTTGTTTCTCGATGAAGAAAGGTTTCCAGGCGACCCCCTCAATCCACCGCGCAACGGGAGCACGAATTCGCTCACCCCATGACTTGCTAAGCAGCGTCTCGAAGGCTGTTCGGCCCCCTAGCGACCTGTCTTTCTAGTCTTCCTCCCAATATGCCCCAATCACCACTCCGATGACTCGGTAGTCCGCCCCCATAGGGAGGGTCGGGTACTGTGAGTTGAGGGGCCGCAAGTAGCGCTGTCCCGCGTCCTCCGCGTAGATCCTGAAGGTGGCCTCGCCGGTGGCCGTGTTCTTGGCGACCACCCGGGCGCCGTTGCATACGGCCTTGTCTGGGTCGACATAGATGAAGGTGCCGGGCGGATAGCTCCGCGCCCCCGGGTCCGACAGCGTCATGCTGTCGCCCTCGACCCGCAAGGCGAATGTGTGGAGGCCGTGGCGAGTCGGGCTGGGCAGCCACTGCTCGGCATCGCTCGGGTCGCAAGAATCCACCACGTCACTCAGACCGCCGGACTGGGCCCAGGGGATCAACGGTACCGAGTCGCAATTGCGAGGGGCAGGACTGACGTTGCTGTCGTTAGCCACTCCAGGACCCACGGCTCTGTGCTCTTCAACGCTGGCCAGATGACGCAGGCGATGCTCGCAGGTCTTCCATTGCCCTCGCTCGCAACGGAGCGCCCGGCAGTCGAATTCGCAGGTGGCGATTTCCTCGGGCACATCGTCGATCCATCCATTGGCAATAGAATTCCACAATCTGCGGATAAAACCTGTCTTATTTGTCGGTGGATCGTTCATGCGCCGCAAGTCCTCCGCTCAGGAGAATAACTTCGGTTCAGGGTTTTTCACAACACGATTGACCGGGGACCTCATAAGCAACCTTCATCCATTATTGCCTAAAGTTAATATAAGCCTCGCTTGTATCGCTATGTATCTCACCACCAATGGTAGGGGCATTTATGTCGTAGCTGGAGTCATCTCGGTCAGGTTTGGTACGCAAAAACCGTGGCTGTGATGTACCATCTTTCCATTCTTCCCAATATAGCTAACGAACGTCGTTATTCCAGCGAGCGCCTTTCTTTTCTCGCTGGAATTCCCATCCCGAGGATATTACCTTTCCTGCGCCCCTTGGGGTAATCTTCGCAATGTGAGCAGTTTTTCCTGCGCCTTTACTTTGATTGTCAAACAACCTCTCACCCAAACGTTCTGTTCCGTCAAATAGTGACCCAAACTTCGAAGAGTTTGGTGGCACTCTTTCATCTTTGTCCGTAAGTATTGTAATTGTCGCCCAGAGAACCCATATATCGATATAATCCTTCATCCCAATAGGACAAACTGCAGGCAGTCTCTCCACGGTTTATCCTCTGCAAGTGATTGATCGCAGGAGCAATCTTCGAAGTTGCTGGTCCGGTATACTGCAATATCCGGGCCAGCAGAATACCTCGGTCGATACCCACCGGCTGATCTAGCCCCTGCCCAAGCCTGGTCCCGACGGGCGCACTCAACTTATCCTCTTAGACCTACGGCTCGCCGAGCCGGTGCCGTTACCTCGACTCCGCCGCCACGGCTTAGCCAGCTGGGTCCCTGCCATCCCTGGCGCAAGGTCAGTGGCTATGGATGCCCCAGCCCGGACGTCCTGTCCGGGCATTCGCCACGCTGCCCTCGCCGCCGGTTGAGACGATTGGCGAAGCACCCGCCCAAACGCCGCATCGCTCTCCCGGGCGCTAGACAAAGGTTTCTAGGCGACCTCCTCGCCCCACCGGAACCAGAGCACGCATTCGATCAGCCCATGACTTGGTCAGCCGCGTCTCGACGGCTGCCCGGCACCCGGTTGCCTGTTCCCTGAGATCCGCCCGTTAGCTGCCGCAACAGCAGCCTCCCAACGCTTGCGCCTGTCCCACTCGTCCCTCCGATCTCCGCACCTCGCCCTGAACCACGCTCAACAGGGCCTTGACCGGGGGCCCAAAACGGTGGATATTTCAGTGTAGGTGGTTGAATTTCCTATCCTGAGTGAGCGGCTGGTCCTCAAGCGAGATGACGCCGCCGGCAAGCATGCTAGACTAGTGCAAGGAGCAGAACCGCTGCTGCAACCACCGTAGGCGGTACGAGCACGGATGAAACATATAGCAGCGATTCGGCGTCTTCGGAACGGTTGCGGTATAGGGCATCGCCTTCCGCTGTATACGAGAACGACAAACCCGTCGCGGCAGTTTCATGCTCTCCCGGGAACGGACCCTAGAACTGGCAATGGCGCATGCACACTGCAGGAAAATCCCGTTGGAAGGCCGATCGTCCACGCACGCCGGCCTTTGCTTCGCCTTGAATCGATCCAGTCCGTGTTCTCACCCCTTTTTCCGCTTCGTTCCATGACCGCAGGAAACAGCGCTAACGGGCGTGGCCCGCGCAGCACTAGACGCTGAATCTAATCGTGTTGCCCGTGCGCGAATGTGAGCCCAGGCGCGATGCTGGCATGAGTGGCTCCTCAAGCAGCCACGCCGAGGAGATTCGCGCCGAGCAGATCGGTCTGCTCTATCGCCAGGCACCGCTTGCCCTCGCAGCCATCGTCATCAACTCGATCCTGCTGACCGCGATCATGTGGTCGGAGGCGTCACAACCTCTGCTCCTCGCCTGGCTCGGGCTCACGCTGCTGCTCACGCTGAACCGCGCGTTCCTCGTTCGAGCATACAGGCGCGCAAGTCCCGAGCCTTCGGAGGCGCGCCGGTGGGCACTGTGGTTCGTGCTCGGCACCGCTCTCTCCGGACTCGCTTGGGGCGCGGCCGGCGCGCTCTTCTTCACCAACAGTCATGTCCACCGGGTGATCCTCGCCTTCCTGCTTGGCGGCATGGCGGCGGGGGGACTCTCCACGCTCTCATCCTACCCCGGCGCCTACCGCGCCTTCTTGCTGCCGGCGCTGCTCCCGTACACGGTGCGGGTGTTCCTCCAGGGCGGCCCGCTGTATGCCTCGATGGGCTCGATGCTGCTCCTGTTCGTGGCGATGATGATCGCGATCTCCCACCGCCTGTATCTGACCATCTGGAATTCCCTCGCGCTGCGCTTCGCCAACCTGGACCTGCTGGACGACTTGGCCGATGCCAGGGACCAACAAGCGGCCATCAATCGCGAGCTGCAAGCGGAGATCGAGGAGCGCCAGCGCACGCAGACGGCGCTCGAGGAGCGCGAGGCACTGGTCCAGGCCGTGATAAACTCGCTGCCCGCCAGCATCGCCGTGATCGACCAAGTCGGCACCGTGATCGAGGTGAACCACGCTTGGCAGCGCTGCGCCGATGGGGGGAGCGACCCGCTGATGCTTCGGGTTCGTGCGGGGCTTAACTACCTCTCGGCCTGCCGGAACGCCGTGCTGCGCGACAGACGAGCAAAGCAGGTGCTGGATGCCGTCGAAGCGGTGCTACAGGGGCGAGACACCGAGTTTGCGATCGAGTATCCCCACGATGGACCAACGGGCGCCCAGTGGTCCATGGTCTGCGTCAACCGCCTCAAAAGCGCGCGCGGGGGCGCCGTGGTCTCGCATATCGACATCACCCACCGCAAGCAGGCGGAGGAGCGGTTGCTGCTCGCGGCCGTGTTCGAGAACGCCAACGAGGGCATCCTGATCGTGGGCCACCGCTGGCGAATCGTTGCCGTGAACAAGGCATTCACCCGCATCACGCGGTACATGGCGCAGGAGACGCTCGATCGGCCGGTGAGCGCGCTGGTGTCGTACCGCCATGGCAGGGCGTTCTTCCGTGAGCTTTGGACCTCGCTCCGGCGCACGGGGCATTGGCAAGGTGAGGTGTGGGCGCGGCGCAAGAGCGGTGAGCCCTACCCCGCGTGGCTCGGCGTCAATGCAGTACGCGATGCATCAGGCGCCATCAGCCGCTATGTGGCGATCTTCTCCGACATCACCCGGCTCAAGGAGGCGGAGCGAGACCTCTACCACCTCGCGTATAAGGACACTCTGACAGAGCTGCCCAACCGGGTCCTGTTCCGGGAGCGGCTGCAGCACGCGCTCACGCAGGCGCAGCGCCACGGCCTGCGGGTCGGGTTACTTTTCCTCGACCTGGACCGCTTCAAGCTCGTCAACGATACGCTCGGTCACGATATCGGCGATCGCCTCCTGCAGCAGGTCGCCGCCCGGCTCAGCCATTGTGTGCGGGCGGGCGATACCGTAGCGCGGCTCGGGGGCGATGAGTTCACGGTGATACTGGAGCAGATCGACCAAGGCGAGGACGCCGCGACTGTCGCCCAGAAGGTCGCGGAGGCGCTGTCGCAGTCCTTTATCGTGGAGGGAAACGAGATCTACACCAGCGCGAGCATCGGCATCAGCGTTTTCCCGAACGATGCGGATGCCCCGTCGACCCTTATCAAGAACGCCGATGCGGCGATGTACCGCGCCAAGGAGCAGGGGAGGGCGCGCCATCAGTTCTACAGCGCGGACCTCAACGCCTATTCGCGCGAGCGCCTGTGGCTCGATGCGAACCTGCGACGGGCGCTGGAGCGGGGGGAGCTGGAGCTGTACTACCAGCCGCTGGTGAGCGTAGCGGACGGCACCATCAAGAAGCTCGAGGCCCTGCTGCGTTGGCACCACCCGGAGCGCGGCTGGATCCCCCCCGCGGATTTCATACCGGTCGCCGAGGAGACCGGACTCATTGTGCCCCTCGGTGAATGGGTCTTGCGCGAGGCATGCAGCAAAGTGTGCAGGCATGACGGAGCCCTGATCAGTTTCGGGATCGGCTCCGATTCTGCGACGCCCATCCTCGCCGTCAACCTCTCGGCGCACCAGTTGAGGCAGAGGAGCCTGGTGCCCTTGCTCACCCGGCTGCGCGAGGAGACGGGCGCGGACTCGCTGCGGCTGGAGCTGGAGCTGACCGAGAGCCAATTGATGCAGAACACGGAAGTGGCGTTGGACACCTTACATGCGTTGAAAGAGCTGGGTGTGCGGATAGCGATCGACGACTTCGGAACAGGATACTCCTCGCTCAGCTATCTCAAGCGCTTTCCCGTGGACGTGGTGAAGATCGACCGCTCGTTCGTGGCGGATATTACCCATGACGGGGAAGACGCCGCGATCGTGAGAGCTGTCATCGCCATCGCCCACACCCTCAAGCTCGAGGTGGTGGCCGAGGGCGTGGAGACGATCCAGCAGCTCGCACTTTTGCGCGAATGGCAGTGCGACACGGCTCAGGGTTACTATTTCAGCCCGCCCTTGACGAGCACGGAACTGACGCGGCTGCTGCAGGGTTGGGGCCGGCTACCGCTGGACGCCATCCCTGGCCGCGCCCACTGAGCGTACCCGGCAGGCCGCTTGGCTAAGAAGAACCGTATGATTTTCCCCCACGGCCGGTACGCCAGTGGGTCCTGCCTTGTCCGAAGCGACTGCGCGACCCCCTCGCCCCACCGGAACCGGAGCAGGAATTCGATCAGCCCATGACTTGGTCAGCCGCGTCTCGGTGGCTGCCGGGCCCCCTGTTGCCTGTTCCCTGAAATCCGCCCGTGTGCCGCCGCAACAGCAGTCTCCCAATGGTTGCGACTACCCGACCCGTACTTCCGATGCCGGCACGTCGCCCTGGACGACGATCAACAGGGCCTTGACTGAGGGCTCAGGACGGTGAGCATTTCACTGTGGGCGGTTAGATTTCCTATCCTTCGCGTCGAGGCGGGCGTATGCTCGGACATCGCTTTTGGTCGTGCCAGTATGGCGTGGCCTGCAACGATCCCGCGCGCCGACGTCAGGTCTCGATTCGCATGGCGCCATGCATCGGACGTCCCTTGCCATTTCCGACGGCGTAGCCGCCCGCGCAGGGAACGCGTGGCTCCAACGGCTCCACTTCCATGGCTTGCTCCCTGGGCCACATAGGCCCTGCCTGGTGAGGTGCCGCGCCGGACTCCGTCGTCGACCGTGCCGCGAAGTTGGTGGAAGCGGATATCAATTCAAATATCCGTACACTCTAATGTCCTAATTCTCTAATGCTTTAGAAAACCTGCAATTGGTAGTGTAATCTACACCGTAGCACGAAGGCGGTATAGGGAACGGCGGGTTGCCAAACGTTCCCGGGAGCAAAGAGATGACGCGGTCGAGATCATTGGGGCTGTGGGGCACGCGGCTTGCCGGGGTCACTATTGCGGCGTTGCTGCTCCTGGCCGGATGTGGCGGCGGTAGCGATGGCCGCCAGGGACCGCCTGGACCACCGGGACCGCCAGGTCCCGCGACACCGGCAGCGACTGAGCTGAACATCGTTATCACCAGCGTCACGGTCGCCGGCCCACCGGTCATAAACTTTACCGTGACCAACGAAGACGGTGCCGCCTACCCAGGCCTCACCGACAGTGACCTGCGCTTCAACATCGCCAAGCTGATCCCCGGCGCCAACGGCGACCCCAGCCGGTGGCAGAACTATATTGTCCGCGCCGACGGCGGGGCGACGCAGGGCTCGCAGGAACGTCTGCGCAGCGGGTATCCCTGGGGTGAGCTGGTCGACCACGAGGACGGCACCTATACTTATACCTTTGCCACCGACATTACCAATGTAGCCTGCCCCGCTCCCTGCACGGATGCCCGCGGCAACGCGCTGGATGTCTCCTATCAGTCCGGTCTGACGCACCGCGTCGGCATCCAGCAGGCCAATCGTGACTTGCCTGTGGCCAATGCCCTCTACGATTTCGTGCCAAGCGGCGCCGCTGTAACCACCATGCGCGAGATCGTCAAGACCGGGAGCTGCAACGAGTGCCACGACAAGATCACGGCCCACGGTTCCCGCTTCGAGACGAAG
>CAYQDX010000062.1:0-15436 GCA_964416345.1 uncultured Ectothiorhodospiraceae bacterium | reverse complement strand
CGGAGATGGATGGCTTCCAGACCGCCTCCATGCTCAAGATCCGCAAGAAGACGCGGGACATCCCGATCATCTTTCTCACCGCTGCATTCAAGGCCGAGGAATTCCAACAAAAGGGCTACGACGTCGGCGGCGTCGACTACCTGCTGAAGCCCATCGACGACAATCTGCTCATCAACAAGATCAGCACCTATTTTCGGCTCATCGAAAAGGAGCGAGCGCTGAATCGGGTGCTGGAGGAGAAGGTCGCGGAGCGCACCGCCGAGCTGCGCCAGGCCAAGCAGTATCTGGAGAACATCATCAACTACATGGGAGAGGCACTGCTGGTGCTGAGCCCCGAGGGCCAGATATCCTCGGCCAATCCCGCGGCCTGCGAGATGCTGGACTACGACTTGGAGGTCCTACTAGGCATGTCTATCGGAGATGTGTTCGAGGAAGAGGAGCAGGAGCAGGCCAACGCCTTCATGGGCACCTGGCTGGAGGCGCTGATACGCACCGGTGCTATCAGCAATATCGACGCGCGGTTCATCGCCAAGGACGGCCGGCGGGTTCCCATCCTGTTCTCCAGGACCGCCATGCAGGACGAGGGCGACAGAATCACGGACATCATATGCATAGCTAAGGACATGACGGGCTACGCCAAGACGGACCGAGCGTAGACGCGGGGCCCTTTTGGGGGCATGCTTGAGCTGAGAGGCAATCTATGATGGAGTCGGTAATGAGCAAGCCAGCCAACCCTCGTCCGAGCAACGAGGACGCGGTCTTGACCGCCAATGCGCTGAAAGCCATGGCGCACCCGTTGCGTTGGCGAATCATCTGCACCCTCGGCAGCCATGAGCTCTGCGTTGGAGACATCGTCGAGCGTATCGGCAGCTCCCAGAGCAACATCTCGCAGCATCTGGAGCAGCTACGCAACAAGAATATCGTGATGTCGCGCAAGGAGGCCAACCGCGTGTACTACCGCATTCGCAACGACCAGCTGCTGATGCTGGTAGGCACCATGCGCCAAGTGCTTTGTCCTGCAAACCTCGACGACCGCGCCCCGCGAAGCTAGCTCCGCCGCAGCGGACCTTGCCACCACCGCGCCAGGCGAGGTCATACTTCCCGACCCCTCGCCGGCCGGCTGCCTCCATCACCCGCTATCCGGATCTTTGGCAGGCCCCCCGCCAGGCTGGCTCACCGGGCACGGCTGCGGTAAGCTTCGGCCATATCCACACCAACATTCCGGGAATGCGCCGCCGGCGCGCGCTCCCCCGTACCCCAGGAGGCTCACATGTATGGTGCCAGCAACGAGGCGGTGACCCTCGCCCGCGACTGCAAGGCGGTATCGGTGCCAGAAGGCGTCGAGATCGTCCTACCCCAGGGCACTGTCGCCACCATCTCCCAGTCCTTAGGCTGCAGCTTCACGGTCTACGTGCGAGGCAAGATGTTCCGAGTCTCCGGCGAGAATGCAGATGCCCTGGGCCGGGAGCGTCCCAAGCCGCCAGAGCTGCGGCCCAGCCCCTCGACGCAGGACATCGAAGACCTGATCTGGACTCAGCTGCGCAGCTGCTACGATCCGGAGATTCCGGTGAACATCGTCGATCTCGGTCTCATCTACGACTGCAGCGTGCGTGACGGGCCCGATGGCAGGCGCACCGTAAGCATCACCATGACTCTGACCGAGCCGAGCTGTGGCATGGGACCCGTGCTAGCCGGCGATATCAAGCGCGGGCTGGAGCGCATCCCGACGGTCTCCGGCGCCGAAGTCGTGCTGGTGTTCGAGCCCCGCTGGTCTCCGGAGCGCATGACTCCTGTGGGCAAGCTCCAGACCGGCCTGTTCTAGCCGGCCGAGGCATGGGGGCTGGCGAGGCGCCGCGGGCGCAGCCGATCACCCAGCTCGAACAGCGCCAGCCCGCCGAGGATGCAGCCCACCCCCAACAGGACCTGCGGTGCCAGGGGCTCGTGGTTGACCACGTGTCCCAGCAGCAAGGCACTCGGCGGGGTGACCAGGGTGATCAGCGCCACCCGGGTGGCCTCGACGCGCTGCAGCACATAGAAGTACATGGAGAAGCCCAGCACCGAGCCGGCGACGCCCAAGTAGACGATTGCCCTCAGCGCCCGCGCAGGCAGCGCGTACGGCCATGCACCATCCGCGAGGTACCAGGTCAGCAGGAACAGCGGTGTGGCCACCAGCAGACCACCGGCGACCAGCACCAGCGCCGGCAGCTTGGTCTGCAGGCGCTTCAGGCCCACAGCGCTGGTGGACTGGATCGTCGCCGCGGCGATGATGCCCAGAACGCCCGCAACGGCGTGGGGGCCAAGGCGAGCGCCTTCGGCGAACATCACCGTCAGGCCCAATAGGCCGAGACCCATGCCCGCCAGCCGATGTGCCCCCAATCTCTCTGTCTTCAGCCAATAGCGCGCCAGTAGGCCCGTGATCACCGGAGTCAGACCGAACAGCACTGAGACCCAGCCCGAAGGAATGTACTGGGCAGCCCAGTAGGTCGCCAGCATGGCGCCGTATATGCCCAGACCGGCCACGAGGTAGGCACGCCGCGCGGCGCGGCCCCAGCGCATGCCGTGGCCGAGCAGGGCGGCCGCCATGAGTGCCACCAGGGTTCCCAGGGTCATGCGACTGGCCACTCCGAACAGGAATCCGTGCCCCTCCCCGCTCCACTGGATTGCCAGCGGCGTGGAGGTCCAGATGAGTATCACCCCGATGTAGGCCAACGGCACGGACATGCGTGCTCTCCTCAGCTACGGACCACAAAAAAAGCCACAGGTCCTGGGAGGATCCTGTGGCCTTTATGGAAAGACCGCCCTGGATGCGGCTAATTCAAATCTGCAAGCTTCCTCCGGCGCACAGGAGCACTCCGCGGTACATCAAATGCCAGCGACGTACTCGTGATGGCTTGGGGGCCGGAACGCTAATCATGCGGAAAGTCTGGCCTCACGGCCCGGGGCTTGTCAATGGGGTCGTCCCAGGCAGTATTGGACCGCGAGCACGCGGACGGCGGATGGGCGCATTCAGCCCCGCCAGCTCTACATAGGCAGACCCCGTGCCGGACTACAGGCCCATGGAGCGGCGCGGCGAGTGGCCAACCGCGCCAAGACGTCCTGAGAGATGCGGGCTAGTGACGACGGTGACCCACGCGGAACTTCGCCCTGCAGCCTTCGCGTACCCAAATGCCGTGGCGGTCCGTGCCCCAGGTGTCGCCACGCCGGCATTCCCGTCGGCTGAGCTGGTCTATGAGGCGCACCTCGCCGCTGGCGTCAACCCGGCAATGAATCTCCTCGCGGTGCCGAGATTCGCAGCGGATTATCCGGTCCTCACGGTAGTCGTCCCGATAGCGCTCGTGGCGATATTCGTCGTAGTGGCGGCGGCGCTCGATGCGGAACTCACCCCGGCAACCGTCGTCCACCCAGATGCCGCGGTCGTCCAAGCCCCACGTCTCGCCGCGGACGCAGTCGGTGTGGCTCAGCTGCCTCTCCAGGCGCACCCGACCCCGGGTATCGACGCGGCAGAAATGATGCTTGCGCCCGCGAGACTCGCAAACCACCAGATCGCTGTCGCGACGCTCGGTCCGGCGCTCCTCGTGCCGCTCCGATCGGCGGTCGTCGTGCCGCTGCCAGGGTAGCGACTCCTCGCGGGGCGCCGCCTGGGACGCAATCACCGAGGCTCCCATCAGCAAGGCTAGGAGGGCCCATGAGGCCCCACGCCGCATCACCAAATTCATGAATCCGTCTCCCAATTCGTGTACCCCATGCAAGCATGTCATATCCCGCCACGCCGGGCCAGTGCCCGCGGCCCGGCATCATCCTATCGACGTGCACTGGAAGGCGATTCAATGGGGGGCACCGGCCGCGCCACGCCTACGGCACCGCGAGCGTCCAGGCCGAGATGTTGCCCGACTGGAAGCCGTCTGCCTGGGCGCCGTGTTGGCCACGGTCTCGATGGCGCTCGCCGCCAAGCCGAGGAACACGTCCGCATCGCCAGCAGGCGCAGCAGGGTGCTCACGCCGCAACCGGAGGGGCCGAGCAAAGCAAAGAGCTCCCCCTAAGTGGATACCGAGCGATACGTCGTCCACCGCGTAGGTGGCACCAAAGGCTCGAGTGACCCTTTCGGTGCGCTCGAAGGGGCGCGCATCAGGGTATTGGCAGGGCTCCAGGGCTGCCGGCCGGCGGAGTCGCCTGCCACGGGGCTACCGGTGGACCGGGAGGCGGTGGCGCCCCAGGAGACGTCGCCTTTGGTAACGTCGGTTCAGTGACCCCTCTTGATTCGGCGCCAGGTGCGTACCCGCAGGCGCTGGACGGCGAGCGGCAGCGCTTCCGCCGTCACCAGGCGGGCCCGGACGGCGGGTGGCGGGTAGATTCCGGGATCGTCACGCACGCTCTCGTCCACCAGTCGTGTCGCCGCCCTGTTGGGATTGGCGTAGGACACGTAGTTGGTGATGGTGGCAATGACCTCCGGCCTGAGCAGGTAATCGATCAGCGCCAAGGCGGAGTCCACATGGGGCGCGTCGGCCGGGATCGCCATCACGTCGGTGGACATCAGCGCGCCCTCGCGGGGGATGGTATAACCGATCTCAACGCCGTTCTTGGCTTCTTCGGCCCGACCATGCGCCTGTAGCACGTCGCCGGAATACCCCTGGGCAACGCAGATGTCGCCGTTAGCCAGGTCGTTGATGTATTGTGAGGAGTGGAAGTACTTGATATAGGGCCGTACCTTGGCCAGCAGATCGGCGGCGGCCTGGATATCCATGGTATCCGTGCTGTTGGGGCTCTTGCCCAGGAAGATGAGTGCGGCGGAGATCACTTCCACCTCGTCGTCCAAAAAGCTGATGCCGCAGCCCGCCAACTTCTTGGCGTTGACCGGATCGAGGATCAGCTTCCAGCTATCTACAGCTGCATCATTGCCCAGCGCGCCCTTGACTTTGGCAATATTGTAGCCCAGACCGGTGGTACCGATCATGTACGGGACCACATACTGATTGCCGGGATCCAAGCCCTGCAGCGACTCGAGCACGGCCTCGTCCAGATTGCCGAAATTGTTAAGCTTGCTCTTGTCGAGCTTGTGATAGAGGCCTGCGGCAATGTGGCGCTGAGCAAAGGGTCTGGCCGTGGGGAAAACGAGGTCGTAGCCGCTCTTGCCCGCCAGCAGCTTCGCTTCCAGCACCTCGTTGCTGTCGAAGACATCATAGACGACCTTGATGCCGGTCTCGTGCTCGAAGCGCCGGATGGTATCCTCGGCGATGAAATCAGACCAATTGTAGACGTGCACCACCGGCCGCTCGGCCCAGGCACCTGCACTGCTCACCACAGCGGCAAGCATGGCAAGCACGACTTGGATAACAACGCGCATGATGTGACTCCTACCCGGCAATGCCACGGTGGCACCCCCTCGACGGGAAGTGCCAGGATTGGCCGAAGCGCGAAACGCGCGTATGTTAAGCCGCGGCCGCTGGGAATTCGATACCTTTGGCTTGCGCTCCGGCCCGTGGCCGGAGCGTGAGGTGCTCGCTGAGCGCTCCAAAGATAGATTCGCGACCCGGGGCGAGTATTATTCACGAGCCAGATTGCATCGAGGGCCGCGCGGCTGGCGGCAACGCGCTAAACGGAGGATACGAGCATGTACATCGGGGTGTTGGGCACCGGTGATGTGGGCCGCACGCTGGCCGCCGGGCTGGCCACGCGGGGCCACCAGGTCATGATCGGCACCCGCGATCCGACGGTCGCGAGGGTCCAGGAGTGGTGCCAGCAGGCTGGGCACGGGGCACAGGCAGGCACCTTCGCCGCTGCCGCGGGCTTCGGCGAAGCGCTGGTGCTGGCGGTGGGCTGGCCGCATGTCGATCAAGTGATAGCGCTGGCGCAGCCGACGAATTTTGCCGCCAAGACTGTGCTCGATACGACGAATCCACTGCTGGCAGAGACACCCGGGCAGTCACCGGTGCTGGCCGTAGGCCACACCGACTCCGCCGGAGAGCATATACAGCGAGCGCTGCCCGAGGCCCGGGTGGTCAAGGCCTTCAACATCGTGGGTCACGCGCACATGGTCGATCCGAGCTTTCCAGACGGCAGGCCCGACATGTTCATCTGCGGCGACGATGCGGACGCCAAGACCGTGGCCTCCCTGCTCATCGAGGCGCTGGGATGGCCTCCGGCCATCGATCTGGGGGGCATTCAGATGGCGCGCTACTTGGAGCCCATGGCCATGGTCTGGATAACCCACCTGTACCGCAACGGCTTCAACGGCAACCACGCCTTCAAGCTGCTGCGCAAATAAAGGCACGACACTGCGGGCGCCGCTAGGCAACCTTGGAGCCCATTGATAAACCAACTCGTTGGTTTGTCCGCTCCCGCATACCCAATTACACCAGGGAGCGTCGACATCACACTCAGAGACTGTCGCACCCGAGCAGGCCAGCGGCGATTGAGGAGGTGCCGTGATGCTGCGCAGCAGGCTCGCGCGCACGTGGGTGCTCGGAATCTCTGCTCGCCACATTGACTGGATGCGGTGGCGGGGGTGGCGGCACGGTTACGAATGAGGGTGCCGATGACGGCGGAAGCCCGCCGTCGAGCTTACAGGGACGTACTAGCAGCGTGTCGCGGATGCCCCATGCGAGAACTTTCGGGACGATTAATAGCGACGGCACGCTGGCTTCGGCCGGCTCACCATCCACGCCGTGACTTGCCCATTATGCCAGGCCTGGCCTATTATCCTTTTGATCTATACAGCAATCGGGAGTGAGTGCGCTGGCCGCCTTCAACGTGCACCTGTCCGTCGGCTTGACGGGCAGCGGGTTGGCCGCCACCAGCCTGCTGGTGGCCGGCCTCGCCGACGAGCGGCAGATGGTGCTGTGTTTTCTCCTCGGCACCGTCGGCAGCCTGCTGCCTGACATCGATGCGGACAATTCCGCGCCGGTGCGGGTGACGTTCTCCGCCGCCTCCATCGTGCTCGCCTTCCTCACCATGTTCTCCCTGGCCCACGCCTTCCCGACCGTGCTGGAGCTGGCCGCCGTGTGGCTGGGAAGCTATCTGTGCTACCGCTGGCTCATCTTCGCCCTCTTCACACGGCTCACCACCCATCGGGGCGTATTCCATTCCGTGCCGGCCGCGCTGCTGTTCGGCTTTCTCACCACGGCGGTCGGCCACCGGGCCTTCCATTTGGGCCCGCTGCAGGCCTGGCTGGGTGGCAGCTTCGTCGCCGCCGGCTTTCTGCTGCACCTGCTGCTGGACGAGATCTACAGCGTCAACGTATTCGGAGCGCGCACTCGCAAGTCCTTCGGCACCGCCTTCAAGCTGTACTCCCGGGCCAGCATCCCCGCCACCTTTTATGTATACCTGGCCACCGCCGCGGCTTTCATGGCGACTCCGAGTGTCCAGCCGTTTGCCAACCTCGCTCTGGATGGGTCGGTGTACCGGGCCATCGCCGAGCGTCTGGTGCCACGGCAGGGCTGGCTCAGTCATCGGCCCGCCGCCCAGGGCGGGCTGCAGCTGCGCTGACCCACCATGAGCGTCCGCAGCCTGGGAGACCTGCAGCCACGTCTGGCGGCCGGCGTGTACGTGGACGAGACGGCTCTGGTGGTCGGTGACGTGGAAATCGGTGCCGACAGCTCCATCTGGCCCATGTGCGTGGTGCGCGGCGACGTCCACCGCGTGCGCATCGGTCCCCGCACCAACATTCAGGACGGCAGCGTTCTGCACGTGAGCCACGACAGCCGCTATCGTCCTGGGGGCGCGCCGCTGCTCATCGGCGCCGGCGTCACCATTGGACACAGGGTGCTGCTGCATGGCTGCACCGTGGAGGACGGCTGCTTCATCGGCATGGGCGCCGTCGTGATGGACGGCGCCGTGCTGGGCGCGGGCCTCATGTTGGGGGCCGGCAGCCTGGTACCCGGGGGCAAGTCATTGCAGGGTGGCTTTCTGTATCTAGGCAGCCCGGTACGCCGGGTGCGCGCCCTGAGCGAGGACGAGCGGGCCTATCTGGCCTATTCGGCAGCTCACTACGTGCAGGTCAAGGAGCGCTACCTCGCCTGAATTTGCCTGCCGGGACCCGTATGCGGCATCATCGGGCGGCCGCCTGTCCGCCCATCGCCACTAGGACCACCGAAGCCAGTGAAAGCTTTCGGCTCCAACTGCCTGCCAGTTCTGGCGCTCGCCCTGCTGCTGTCTCCCGCCTGGGGGGTGGATGTCCCCCCCGGGAGTGACGATCCCGTGTTCGTCGAGCTCGACTCGGGACTGGACTTCGTCCACTTCGCCGGCATCTCGGGCGAGCTTTACATCGCGGAGATGATGGGACCCGGCGCGGCACTACTGGATTACGACCGGGACGGTGACCTGGACCTGCTCGTGGTGCAGGGCCGCATGCTCAAGCCCGGTGCCACCCTCGCCCAGTCCCGCATTCCCTGGCGCGGCAAAGAGCCGCCCGCCTGCAAGCTCTATCGCAACGACTTGGCGGTCGGCGCCGACGGCAGCCGGCACCTGAGATTCACCGACGTCACCCGCCAGAGTGGCATCCGCTGCAGCGGCTACGGCATGGGCGTCGCCGTGGGTGACTACGACAATGACGGCCGGGTGGATGTCTATCTCGCCAACTTGGGGTGCAATCAGTTGCTCCATAACGATGGCGACGGCAGCTTCAGCACGGTGACGGGGTCGGTAGCCACCGCTGCCGCGCTGTGGAGCACCAGTGCGGCGTTCCTGGACTACGACCGGGATGGCTGGCTGGACCTCTATGTGGCCAACTACGTGGACTTCACACCCGAGCACAACCGCAGGTGCTACGCCAAGAGCAGCGCTCCCGACTACTGCGGGCCAGATTCCTACAGTGCCCTGCCGGACCAGCTGTTCCACAACCGGGGCGACGGGAGCTTCGAGGACGTATCTCTGAAGGCAGGTATCGCCACCAACCGCGGCGCCGCGCTGGGTGTGGTCAGCGACGACCTGGACGGCGACGGCTGGGTGGATCTCTATATCGCCAACGACGGGGATGCCAACCAGTGGTGGGTCAACAATCGCGACGGCACCTTCCACGACGCCGCCCTGTGGGCCGGCGTGGCCGTCAACGGCACTGGCCGGGCCGAGGCAGGCATGGGCGTGGATGCCGCGGACTTCGACAACGACGGCGACGAAGACCTGTTCATGACCCATTTGACCGGCGAGACCAACACTCTCTATGAGAACCTGGGAGACAGTCTGTTCGAGGATTCCACCGCCCGGTTGAGTCTGGCTGCGCCCAGCCTGCCGGCCACCGGCTTCGGCACCGCTTTCTTCGACTACGACAACGACGGCTGGCTGGATCTGCTGAGCGCAAACGGCGCCGTGCGCATCATCGCCGAGCAGGCCAAGCGGGGTGATCCCCTGCCGCTGGGGCAGACCAACCAGCTGTTCCGCAACCGCGCCGGCAAGTCCTATGTCGATGCCAGCGCCCAGGCTGGACCGAGCTTCCGGCGCATTGAGGCCAGCCGGGCGGCCGCGTTCGGCGACCTGGACAACGATGGCGACAGCGACGTGGTCGTCACCACCAACAGCGGGCCGGTGCGGGTACTGCTCAATCGGGTAGGCAATCGGCAGCATTGGCTGGGTCTGGCGCTGCTGACTGGCAAGGGGTCACGCCCAGCCCTGGGGGCACAGCTCAGGCTGACGGCCGGCGGGCGCACGCTGCTGCGTCGGGCACACACTGACGGGAGCTATTGCTCGGCCAACGACCCGCGGGTCCTGGTGGGCCTGGGCTCGGCTACCAGAGTGGAGAGTCTGCAGCTGCGCTGGCTGGACGGCGCCACCCAATCCTTACCGGTGCCAGGCATAGACCGTTATCTGACCGTGCACCAGGCCGCCGTGGCTGAGGCGCAACCGTGAGCGCGCCCACGACTCCTCTGGTGGTGCTGCTTGGTCTGGCGCTCGCCGCGGGTGCCGGCCAGGGTGCGGCCGCGGAGCCGGCTCCCACCACCGCTTCGGAGTCAGACGGCATCGAGGCACCTACCGGGATCCCGCCGGTGCCCGGCAAGGCCGGGCTCGAGCGCATTCCCGTCCCGGACATGGCGCCGCTGGAGCAGGACGTGATCCACCAGATTCGGCAGGCCCAGCAGGTCGTCGCCGAGGAGCTGGCTCGGCCGCTCGCCACTGATCAGCAGCTCGCCGGCACCTACGCCACCCTGGGCCAGCTCTATCAGGCCTATGGTCTCCTGGATCCCGCCAAGGCGGCGTACCGCAATGCCCGCAGGCTGGCACCCTCGGACATGCGCTGGCCCTACCTGCTGGGCCGTATCGCCCAGGACGAGGGACGCCTACAAGATGCGCTGCGCGATTACCGGGCAACCGAGGGCCTCTATCGCGGCTTCCTGGCCTGCGCCGTCAACCGCGGCCAGGTCTACCTGCAGCTGGGGAGAGCCGATGCTGCCTGGGAAGCCTTTGCCGAGGCGCTGGCGACCGATCCGAGCTCTGCCGCGGCGCTGGCCGGCATGGGGGAGGCACTGGTGGCCGGCCGGGCGCCGGCGCAGGCCGTGGATTACTTCAAGCGTGCCCTGGAGCGGGCGCCTCAGGCCAACCGCCTGTACTACCAGCTCGGCATGGCCTACCGGGCGATGGGCGACAAGGCCAGTGCCCAGAAGGCGCTGTCCAAGAGCGGCGAGATCGGCGTCAAGGTCGCCGATCCACTCATGGACAAGCTCGATACCCTGGTGATCGGTGCCCACGTGAATTTGCTGCAGGGACACGATCTCTACCGGGCGGGCCGCTACGTCGATGCGGCCGCCGCCTTCGCCAAGGCCCTAACGGCCGACCCTGACAGCTGCGAGGCGGCTGTCAATCTGGCCACGGCGCTGGCCACAGGCGGTGAGACTGCCAAGGCCATCGAGCAGTTCCGCGCCACCTCCACCAAGTGTCCGGACAATCCCACCGCGCACTACGACCTCGGCCATCTGCTGGTGTTGCAGGGCCGCTATGCCGAGGCGAGAACCGAGCTCGAGGCCGCCCTGGCACTGCGGCCGCGGGACCTGGATGCCCACATGGAGCTGGCCGCGGCCCTTTGGGGTCTGAGTGACCTGCCCGGGGCGATCGATCACCTGCACACGGTGGTGCATCACGACACGGCCAACGAGGAGGCACAATACCGTCTCGCCGCAACCCTGGTGCGGGCCGGACGCTACCAGGAGGCACGCAGTGCCCTGGAGGACGCGCGCCGAGTGCTGCCGACGGCGGGGCGTCTGGCCCACGCGCTGGCGCGCCTGCTCGCGGCGGCGCCGGATCCTCGAGTACGCGACGGCGCCCGGGCGCTGGAGCTGGCGCGACGGGTCTACGACGCCCAGCAGACCGTAAGCCACGGCCAGACCCTGGCCATGGCACTGGCCGAGAATGGAGAGTGCGAGGATGCCGCCAAGCTGGAAGGGAAGCTCGCCAACGCGCTGGAATCGGACGGGGGCCTCGGCATGCTACAGGCGGCGCGGGCGCGACAGCAGCGCTACGCCGCCGGGGCACCCTGTCGCGAGCCGGTGCAGGTGCCGTAAATCCGGCGGCGCCCTTGCTCGGCCGGTGGCCCTGATTCAGGATGGGCCGTGGTCCCGGCGCGGGGGCTCGTCCGGGACGAATTCGCATTTGCTCAGGTCCGGCAGTCCTCCCCTGCCAAGCTCCTGATACAGCCGCCAAAACCGGTCGTCCACCCGGCGCTCCCGGGAGCCAGTCCCGGCCGTGAGAAAGCGCCGTGCAGCCTTGGGGCCGGCGTTGTAGACCGAGTAGGTGGCGCGCGGGATATGCGCGGGGTCACCGGTCTTCTTGGCGACCTCGAAGGCGAACCGGCGCATGTAGCGCACCAGGATCTGGGTTCCAGCCGCGACGTTGTAGGTGGGGTCCCATTTGAGCTTGTCCAGTTCGTAGAAGCCGCGCCACACGTATTGGTTGACCTGCATCATCCCCACGCTGCCCGCCCTGGAGCGCAGATAGCTCAGGCCGCCACGGCCGTGAGTGTACTGCCGCCAGCAGCTCTCGACCATGGCCGTGGCCGGCACCAGGTTCGCCAGGATCGCCGCGTGCTCGGCATTGAGGCCTGAGCCCGCCGCCTCGCTGCTCGCCGCGTTGGCCAGCAGCCTGCCGACCAAGTCGGCGTACTCACCCAGCTCGCCGTCGGCCGGGAGCCAGTGGTCGAGAGGACCGTAGGGATCTTTGCCCTTCCTGCCCGCGGCCTGGACGGCCGGCACCCAGTCCGCCAGCCAGCGCCACGGGCTCGGCTCGGCTCGACTCTGGGGCTCCGGCTCGAAGTCCATCAGCTCCCGCAGCACCGGGTCCACGCGCCAGTCGAGCTCCAAGGGATCTCCTGGCGCCCCGGGGCTCAGGACTCGGGCGAGCCGTCGTAAGCCGTCGACGGAGATGTCTAGCCCGAGGCCGGGGGCCGCCGCATCCAGCGCCAGCAGTGCATCGCCGGCGCTGATGAATGCGAGATAGGGCAGCAGGCGCCCCTGCACCAGCCCGCGAGACTCGGCCTCCCGCACCAGCGTGCGCAGGCTGGACCAGGCCTCCAGGAACAGGGGGCGCATCGGGTCCGCTCGGGCAGGAGTATCCTCGCCCGAAAGTATCGCGACCAAGTGGTAGCGGCTGATCAGCAGGGTCTCCAGCAGCTGCTCGCGAATGGCTCGGTCGTTGGCATTGAGGCCGATGGATTTCACCACGAATACCAGGAACGCATCCCAGCTCTGCAGCGCCGCTTCCACGTTGGCCAGCTCTTCGCCGGTGAGCGGCAGCTCGGTGGCGCCAAGGGTCGTGCCGCCCCCGGCGGGGCTGGTGACCACATAGCGCGCCGGTACGTGGAGCTCCAAGGGAATCGCGATGCCGGTGGCGGTGAGCTCGGGCCGTCCCAGGCCCACGCCCCTCAAGATCTCTTGCACCGGCGCCACCGCCGACGGAGGCGCGAAGGCGCGAAGCGCGGCCAGCACCTCCGCACGGGGCGGACTCAGATCCAGGGAGAATGAGGCCAGCCGGGCATGCAGGTACTTGCGGCTCAGCCGCCCCGCCAGGTTGGCCAACGACGCCTCCTCCCCGCGCTCTCCTACCAGCTCGGAGTCGGTGATACGGAAGCGCAGATGCGGACCTTCATCCAGATAGGGCTCCAGGGTGAAATGCACCCAACCGCTGAAGCTGGCGCTGGGAAAGCAGCGGCCGAAGGCGGCGGCTCCCATCTGGGCATCGGTGTGACTGGTCAGGCGCAGCCTGCCGTCCGCCCGCTCCAGCCGGATGGAGGAGAGGGTCAGGTGCCGGCAGGGGCCCCGGCGAAAGACTTCCGTTGCGGTGCCCGGGGCGATCATCAAGCTCTGGTCGAGCCGACGCTGCAGCACTTCAGTGGGCAGGGTCAGCGGCACCTTCACGAGGACCTCGGCGCTTGCCGGGCCGGCAAGCCAGCAAAGCGCCAGGCACCAGCCCAGGATAGACCGCTGCAGGCGCCCGGGATGCCGACCCGGCAGCCGGCGCCAGTCCGAATTCCCGTCCATCCGCGAATGGTGCATAATCGCGCCAGAATCGGCATGGGGGCAGACGTGCACTTCGTCTATCTCCGAGCGGACCACGCGCTCTGCGCCGTCCGGCTGGCGGCGCGCCCGAGTCATTTCTTCGATCCGGTCTTGCTGTCTAATCAGTTTGCCAGCCTGGAGGAGCCCGGCGACGCTTTCAAGCTGGATGCCACCTTCCCCAGCGCCAAGCCGGTCATGGAGATTCGGCGCCGGCTGGCGGGGCCGGCTCGGCTGAATGGCTCAGGGCCGCTGGTCGGCTTGCGCAGTGTCTTTCTTGACCGGCATCAGGTCCTGGCGTGTTACGCCGAGCCACAGCGCCAGCGGGCTGGCGACGTAGATGGAGGAGAGCGTGCCGATGACGATGCCGACGATGAGTGCGAGAGCGAAGCCATGCACCACCTGACCACCGAATAGGAACAGGGCCACCACTACCAGCAGGGTGGTCAAGCTGGTCATGATCGTGCGCGACAGAGTCTGGTTGATGGCGGAGTTCATCACCTCGATCACGCTGGCCGAGCGCATGGTGCGGAAGTTCTCGCGAATGCGGTCGAACACCACGATGGTGTCATTCAGCGAGTAGCCGATGACGGCCAGCACCGCCGCCATGACCGTCAGATCGAATTCGATGCCGAGCACCGAGAAGAAGCCCAGGGTGAATATGGTGTCGTGCACCGTGGCAAGCACCGCCCCCAGGGCGAAGCGCCACTCGAAGCGCAAGGTCACATAGATCAGGATGCCGATGAGGGCGAACAACATCGCCAGACCGCCCTGCTCGGTCAGCTCGTTGCCCACCTGCGGCCCGACGAACTCCACTCGCCGCATTTCCACCTTGTCCTTGGTGTGCTTCTGCAGCGTCTCAAGCACCCGGTTGCTGAGGCTGGCACTGGTCTCGCTGCCATGGGGCGCGAGCCGCACCATGACGTCCCGGGCGGATCCCAGGTGCTGCACCACCGTGTCCCCGAAGCCGGCCTGCTGCAGCTGCCGCCGCACGCCTTCAAGCTCCACGGGATTGCCGTATGCCACCTCGATCAGGGTGCCCCCGGTGAAATCCAGGCCCAAGTTCAGCCAGCGCGTAGCCAAGGAGCCCAGGCTGATGGCGATGAGGCTCGCCAGCAGAATGACCATGAGCGTGCGCTTCCCCATGAAGTCGATGTGTGTCGCACCAATGATGAACTTCATGATTCTCGTCGCATGGCGGTGGCCGGGTGCAGCATGATAGACCGTGCCCCGGTCGCTCGCAAAGCCCGCATGCTCGCATTGCCCCGCGGCTGGGCCGGGCGGACGCAGATGTCGGTCACGATGCGCAAATTCCGGGTAGCGCTCCGGGAGGTTGCCCGCCCTGAGCGCTGCGAGCATGTCCAGCGGAGGAGCCGAGCCAATATCACGGAGCGCGGGATGCGCGTCAATTGCAGGCGGTGGTGGGGATGGGGCAACATGCAATGATCTGGGTCATTCTAGTGTGTGAAAAGGGCGAGCGTACGTTGACGCCGTCGCGGTGGCTGTAGTATACGGACATCTCAATTTACTCCGATAAACAACCAATTGGGAGGATAGAGGCGTGGAATGGGCCCCAATCCGCCGTGCGTGCAGAGCAGCTGTGCTTGTGCTTGCCATCTGGCCAGGATTGGCGGACGCCAGCGTTGGCGGCGCCGCAGCCTGTCCGACGACTCTCACCCGGGACATCCCGGCTCGGCCGACATCCGCGCCCGGCGGCACCCATTTCGCTCGTGACGTCAGGGGTGATGACACGCGGGAGCGGGAAGCGGCCATCGAGCGCGAGATCCTGCGCGGCAACCTGCCCTCGTTCTTGCGCTGGCTCAAGCCAGTTAAGCTGAGGGCCCAGCTCCCCAGCGGTCGCAAGGTCACGGCGACCATCTGCGTCATGCCAGACTACCTGGCCATCGGTGCCGACCGCGATTTTCTGCGCATTCCCATGAATCTCCATACCGCCACGGCGATCGCCG
>CAYQDX010000061.1:0-15531 GCA_964416345.1 uncultured Ectothiorhodospiraceae bacterium | reverse complement strand
TGGAGCAAGAGCGCCCCGTCTTGGTCGCTCGCCTCCATCAGTCGCCGGCGCCCTGCTGCTTAGACTTCTTCGGAAAAATAAGTGCCCAATCTCATATCGCTACTCAGAATATGCTCCGTTAGCCAACGCTCCAGAAACTCCAAATGCTCATCCGCCACCCGTTTGTCTGCATAAAGGATCTTCTGCTGCAAATCCTTGGCGCTCCTGACCAGCGCCTGGTGCTCCGCCTTGTGCTCTTCGATCTCCTCATAGCCGTGCTTCAGCATCAGCCGCTCCTCGTGACTGAAGTGCCAGACCGTACAATTGATCAGCTCTTCCAATACCGCCGCCAGATATTCTGGGGACTCCCCTTCCGCTACGGCATGATTGAGAATATTGAAGATATCCACCAGCTTGCGGTGATCCTCGTCGATCTCATCGACTCCGATATTTAGCACGTCGTCAAATACGATGTCTTTCACAAGCATTCTCCCATATCGAAAAGATAGTCTTCAGCCGGATACCGGGAGTGAGGAAGCCGCTTTGCTTCCCCCCTTCACCGCAATCTCGATCACTCCATAGTGTCCTGATGATCCACCTCAGCGCCGATGTGCCCGACAGAGCGGGGCACCCGAGGGCTGCGCCCTCGCAATCCACCCCAATTCGTTGGGCGGCAAACGCGGTTCCGCCTGCACCCGTCCAGCTTCGGATTCCACGTCACTCCAAGCACGCGACCAACGCTCGCGCCAACTCGCCGACGGCAGGTGGTCGCAAGATGGAGAAGTGGTCGCCGGGGATGGTCTCTATGCGACTCCTTGCGCGGGTCAAATTCGCCCATCCTCCGCCTACCCTATCGTCGTTGCCGGCAGAGTCCTCGGCGAGGATCAGGTGGAGGTCGCAGGCCAGCGGCAGGAATCGGTATCCAGCGAGGGCGGCGGAGACGGCGGCGGAGGCGCTGTTGATGCGCTCGAAGGTCTCGTTGTCGAAGCCGCCGAGGGTGCCGCCGGTGGCTCGCAGCCGCTCCAGGACGCGCTGCTCGCGCCGCTCCGGTGCTGCCAGCAGCACTTCCTCGGCACGCAGATTGGCCGCCGCGGGCGCCATGGCGTTGATGAAGGAGACCGACTCCCGGACGAATCTGTCGTCCTCCCAGCTCGGCGCGGCGCTTCCGCCGGCACCTTCCGGCGGCGGGGGATCGATGAAAACCAGGGAGCCGAGCTGCCCGCCGCCTGCGAGCAGCTGGCGTGCCATCTCGAAGGCGATGACCGCGCCGGCGCTGTAGCCCGCCAGGTGTAGTGAGCGCCCGGCCTGCAGGGGCGCCAGCACCTGCAGATACTGCTCGGCTAGCTCGGCGACCGTCCCGCAGGGCGAATCCATGCCGCACAGATGGGGATGCTGCAGCGCGTGGACCGGCCGTCGGCCGTCGGCCAGGCGGACTTGTTTGGCCAGCTCGGCGAAAATCAACGCCGTGCCCAGTTGCGGGTGCACCAGCACCAGCGGCGCCCCGTCCCCCTGCGGCCGCAGCGGCACCAGCAGCGCCCCGGGCTCCGCTCCCGTACTGCCTTCCTGCGCCTGCGGCGCCAGCAGCATGGCGATCTCGGCAATGGTCGGCCGGCTGAACAAATCCGCGGCGGGCACCTCGATGCCAAACTCCTTGCCGACGCGGCTGGCCAGCGCCACCATGCGCAGGGAATGGCCGCCGAGCTCGAAGAAATTGTCCTCGACACCGACCTGCTGGATTTCCAACACCTCACGCCAGATCGCGCACAAACGCTCTTCGGTCGGGTTGCGCGCCGCCACGGTCTGGCGTGCCGGCAGCGGCTGCCGCTCCTGCTGCGCCAGCGCCTTGCGGTCCACCTTGCCGTTCAGATTCAGCGGCAGCCGCTGCAGCCAGACAAAGCCGGCCGGGATCATGTAGTCGGGCAGCCGTCGCCGCAGCCACGCTCTCAGCTCGGTGGCCGAGACGCCCTCGCCTCCTCCTGCCGGGGTGAGGTACGCCACCAGGGACTGGTCGCCCCCGGCTTCGCGCAGCAGCACCACGGCCTCGGCGATGTCCGGATGCTGACTCAGGGCGGTCTCGATCTGCCCGGGCTCGATGCGATAGCCGCGCAGCTTGACCTGCTCATCGACGCGGCCCAGAAACTCCAGGTTGCCATCCGGCAGCCAGCGCGCCAGATCGCCGGTGCGATAGATCCGCTGGCGCTCGCCGAATAGCTCGACGGTGATGAACCGCTCCGCCGTAAGATCCTCACGCCCCAGGTAGCCATCGGCCAGCACGTCGCCGCCGAGGCACAGCTCTCCGGTTATGCCGATGGGCTGCGGTTGCAGCCGAGCATCCAGCACGAACGCTTTGGTATCCGCCCGCGGCCGGCCGATGGGCACGGACTGACCCAAGCCCTCCAGGGTTTCCGGCAAGGCGTAGAGGGTCGGGGTGATCACCGCCTCGGTGGGACCGTAGGCATTGAAACAGCGCAGCCGAGGAAAGCGCTGGCGGGTCTTGCGCGCTAGCTCGAGCGGCCAGCTCTCGCCGCCCAGAATCAGCGTGTGCAGGGCGGGCAGCGCGGCCTCCAGGCCGTCGCTGCCGAGCAGGTGCTGCCAATAGGCGGGGGGAATGTCGGCCACCGTCACCGCCTCCCGCCGCAGCAGCGCCAGCAGCGTTTGGTCCGCCATCACCAGGTCCTTGACCGGTACCACGCAGGCGCCCTTGAGCCAGGGGACCAGCAGCTGCTCCAGGGAGGTGTCGAAGGCGAGCGAGGCGAGCTGCAGCACCCGGTCTTCGGCCGCGATCGGATAGCTGTCCAGCATGGACTGCAAATGCAGACTCAGCGCCCGATGCCCGACCATCACCCCCTTCGGCTGCCCGGTCGATCCCGAGGTGTAGATGACGTAGGCGGGATCCTGCGGCGCGCAGCGCAGCGGCAGGCCGGCCGTGGGCCGCCGCTGCCACAGGGCCGGATCATCCAGGCAGAGCAACTTGGCAGACGTCTGCGACAGCGCCAGATGGGACTGGCTCAGCAACAGCGGCGCGCGGCTGTCCTCCAAGATGAAACGCACCTGCTCGACCGGACAGCCGGGATCGATGGGCACATAGACGGCGCCGGTCTTGAAGATGGCTAGCAGCGCGACGAAGGTCTCCAGCGAGCGCGCCATGCAGAGTCCGACCAGGGTCCGCGGCTCGATCCCGGATTCGATCAGCAGGTGGGCCAGCTGGTTGGCCTGGCCATCGAGCTGGCGATAGCTGAGCTCGTGCCCGTCGAGCACCAGCGCGGGCCGCTCCGGGGTGCGCGCCGCCTGCTCCTCGAGCAGCTCGACCACGGTTAGCTCCCAGCTGTGCTCGCTACGAGTCTGACTCAAGGCGGCCAGCCTACGACTCTCGAGGGGCGTCAGCAGGGGCAGGCGCTCGATGGGCGTCAGCGGGGCCTCGGCGACGGCCCGCAGCAGCTGCAGATAATGGCGCAGCATGCCTTCAACGGTGGCCTCATCGAAAAGCTCGGCGTCGAAATGGATCGACACCTGTACGCTGCCGTCGAGCTCGGACACCTCCAGGCCGAGATCGGTCTCACTCTCCTGGCCGACGCCGGGAATCTCCCGCAGCTCCAGGGGCGCGTCCTGGCGCTGGGGGCCGCCGCCGGCGAGAAAGTGCTGGATGTAGTTCTGATAGTTGTAGGAGACCTGCAGCAGCTCGCCGCCGGCCTGGCTGCGCTGCAGATTGAGCTCCCGCACCAGGGCCGGCAGGGGGTAGCTGCCGTGGGCCAGGCCATCGAACAGCGTGGTGCGCAGCTCCCGGGCAAACGTCAGGAAGGGCTGGTCCCCGCGCAGGCGGCTGCGCAGGGGAATCACGTTGATGAAATAGCCGACGATCTGCTCGAGCTCCGGCCGCGCCCTGCCCATGTAGGGCATGCCTATCACCAGGTCCTCGCCGCAGCCGTAGCGGTAGAGCAGCGCCTTGAATACCGCCAGGTAAAGCACCGAGGGGTTGATCCGCTGGGCCTTGGCCAACCCGGCCAAGTCGGCCGCCAGCCCTTCCGAGAGCTGGCGTCGCAGCTCCTTGCTGTGCCCCCCGCGAGGGGACCGCTGCGATCTGTCCAGCGGCAGCTTCAGCGCCGGTGGCAGGGCCGACAGCTGCTGCCGCCAATAGTCCAGGTGCGAGCGCCCGCTGTCGCCGGCCAGCATCTCCCGCTCCCAGGCGACGAACGCCTGAAATGAATGGCCGCAGCCCGTCGCCGCGGGCTGCTCGCCGTCCCACAGCGCTAGATAGGCCTCCCAGAAGCTCTGCTGGAGCAGCAGCGCCGAGGTGCCGTCGAAGACGATGTGGTGCACCACGATCAGCAGTGCGTCCTCGCCGTCGTCCAGCGCCAGATGGTGGAAGCGCACCAGGGGCTCTCCGGCCAGGGAGTAGGGGCGTCGGGTCAAGGCCAGCAGGCGCTCGGTCAGGGCCTTGCCGGAGAGGCCGGAGGCCGGCAGCGACTCGACCAGTGCCGCGGGCATCGACCCCCGCCGGAAATACGGCTCGCCGTCCTGCTCCCCGATCACCATCGCCAGCAGCGGGTGACATTCCAGGGCGTGGCGTGCCGCCTGCTCCAGCAGCGCCGGATCCAGCGGCCTGCTGGCGCGGATTGCCACCGGCGTGTTGTAGGCGGTCAGGCCGGGATTGGCCCGCTGCAGCACCCACAAGCCCTTTTGCCCCTCCGACAGCGGAAACCGGGCCTCCTTGGCGGCGGCATCGGGCGCTGCCTTGGCCGCCAGGTAGGCCGCCAGCTGCGCCAGTGATGGGTGATCCTCCATCTCCCGCTGGCTGATCTTGATGTGGAAGCGCTCCTCCACCAGGCGCATCAGCGGCAGCTGCTCCGCCGGCCCGGCACCGTAGCCGGCAATGGGCCGGTGCAGATCGATGTGGTCGATCTCCCGACCCAAAGCCAGTGCCAGGTTCCGTCGCAACGCCTGCGCCAGCGCATCGGCTTCGATGGCCAGCGCCGGCTCGACATCGCGTTTCTCGGCCATGCCCGGCTCGGCAATCCAGTAGCGCCGGCGCGCGAAGGGATAACCCGGGAAATCGGCAATCACCCGCCGGCCCGGTACCGGTCGCCCCGCATCGGGCTGCGACGCGCCCTGGCACCAGTGCCGGGCGTGATCCTCCAGCGACCCGCTGGAGGGCTCGGCAGCCTGCCCATCGCCGTCCCTGGCGTTGCCGCACCACCAACCGGCCGTCTCGACGCCATCGAGATAGGCCTGCAGCCCCTGGCGCAGATCGTCGCAACTACTTGGCACCAGGGCCAGCCGCCAGGCCATCACCTCGCGGCCGTGGCGCAGCGTGTGGGCGATGTCGGCCAGCGCCACGCCGGGATGCTCGGCCAGATAGGCCAGGCTGCCCCGGGCCAGGGCCTCCAGGCGCTCTTCACTGCGGGCGGAGAGCAGGATCAGCTGGCTCTCCTCCGCCGGCTCGACCGTTGCCGTCGATCGCGACGGCGCGTGCTCCTCCAGAATCAGGTGCAGATTGGCGCCGCCCATGCCGAAGGCGTGGATAGCCGCCCGTCGCGGCAGCTCGCGGCCGTCCAGCCGGGGTCGCCGCCAGGGCGAGAGCTCCCGCTGCAGATGGAGCGGCGAGCGGCCGAAGTCCAGGTCGGGATTCACCGCCGTGGGCAGCAGCGTCGGCGCCAGCTGCCCATGCTTGAGCTGCAGAAGCACCTTGGTCAGCTGCGCCATGCCGGCGGCCGCCTCGGCATCGCCAATCGCCGACTTGACCGCACCAAGTGCACAGAATCCGCGCTCTCCGCCAGCCATGGCGCGGCTGGCGGCGTTGAGCTCGGCCAGGTCCAGGTAGGGCGCACCGTTGGCCGCCGCCTCCACGTAGCCGATGGAGCGGGGATCGATGCCGCACCGCCGAAAGTGGTCCCGTAACAGGCGCTCCTGCTCCTTCGGGCTGGGCGTGGAGAAGCCACGGCTGCGCCCGGCATGACCCATGGCCATGGACTTGATCACACCCAAGATGTTGTCGCCGTCGGCCTCGGCTTGCCGCAGGGGCTTCAGCAGCACCGCCCCTACCCCCTCGGCCGGAATGAAGCCGTCCGAGGCGCAGAAGCTGCGCATGGCCGGGTCGGAGGCAAGCAGATTAAGATTGCAGAGCCCCAGATAGACGTTGGGATGGAGGATGAGGTTGACCGCCCCCGCCACCGCCATCCGGCACTCCCCGCGCAGCAGGCTCTGGCAGGCCAGGTAGATTGCCGTGAGCGAGGAGGCACCCTTGGCCTCCACCGCCAGGCTGGGACCGTGCAGATCGAAGAAATAGGACACCCGGTTGGCCACGTAGCCGGAGGACTGCAGGGCCGTCAGCACCGCCGCCTTGACCGCATCCGGGGCCAGCAGATGGTAGTCGCGGCGCATCACGCCGGCGAATACGCCTACCTCGCCGCCAAATTCGCGGGCCAGGCGGGTGCGGCTGTAGCCGGAGGACTCGAGCAGCCGCCAGACCGTCTCCAGGAACAGTCGCTCGTTGGGGTCAGTCCACTCCACCTCGCGCTCGGGGATCTTGAACAGGCCGGCATCGAATCGATCCACGCCGCTAAGAAAGCCGCCCCAATCCAGATAGCTCCTGCCCAACAGGTTGCGATTGGCGCTGTAGTAGCGGCGGTTGTCCCAGCGCTCGGCGGGAATGGGCGTGATGCAGTCCCGGCCCTGGCTGAGGTTTTCCCAGAAGGTCTCCAGGTCGTCGGCCCCGGGATAGCGACCGGCCACACCGATGATGGCGATGTCGAGCGGCGCCGGGCCGGCGGAGGGCTGCTCCGACGGAGCCGGCGCCGGCCGCGCGGGCTCGGCGACCGGCTCGACCGCGGCAACCGCCGGCGGCTCGCCAGCCCCCGGCGGCTTTTCGGCGGACGCCGCCCCCGCCCCGTCCAGCCAGCGCTGCAGGGCCGCGGCATGCTCACCGATGAAATAGTCGGCCAGCTCCGCCAGGTTCTCCTTCTCGAACAGCAGCGTCTTCGACAGACTGCCGAAGGGCTCCTCAAGCAAGCCGATGATGTGCATGATGTGCACCGAGTCGAGACCGTACTCGTCCAGCGGCACATCGCTGTCCAGCTGCTCCGCGGGCAGCTTGGCGACTGCGGCGATGACCGACTTCAGGGCCGCCTCGGTCTGCTGGCGCAGTGCGGGGCGCTGCGGCTCGGGGGGCGCCAGGCGCTCGTGGATAGCGGCGCTGAACCTGGCGGCATAGCCGCGGATGCTCACGTGCACCTGGCCGGAGTCGGCGCACAGATCCAGGTCCATCTTCACCAGCTTGCCGCCCGGCGACGCTTCGCGCCGGCGGATCACCGCCCACATGGAGGCCGTGGTCGGACGGTAGAGGCTCAACTCGTCGATGGTGAAGGGCAGTCCCGGCGCGCTGGCGGAGCTCCCTTCAGATTCAGCCAGGGACAGCCCCAGCACCGCCTGCAGCATGGAATCCATGATCGCCGGGTGCAGGGT
This sequence comes from uncultured Ectothiorhodospiraceae bacterium, assembly GCA_964416345.1. Classification (GTDB taxonomy): domain Bacteria; phylum Pseudomonadota; class Gammaproteobacteria; order CAYQDX01; family CAYQDX01; genus CAYQDX01. The sequence goes on along the minus strand of CAYQDX010000061.1, from coordinate 8,094 downwards.
GTAGCCGCCGGCCTCCCGTGCCGAGTCCGCATCGTCGTCCAGCACCAGCCGCGCCAGCACCAGTCCCTCGCCGTAGTAGAGCTTCTGCACACACTGCAGGCGGGGTCCCGAGGGCGCCTGGCTGGCATGCAGCAGCTGGACGAAGCGCTCGGCCGTGATCCCCTCGCCGCGACACTGACGGCGTATGGCGAGGAGCTCCAGGACCGGTGCGGCGCCATCCATGGGCGCCAGCGCACCGCGGCTATGGGTCTGAACCCCACCCGGACTCACCCCACCGCGGCTCAGAACCTCGAAGCCGTAGCCGCCGTCGCCACCGGTGAGCCGCACGCTCAAGTCCACCGGATCCGTCACCGTCAGCGGCACGCCCCAGATGAGGTTCCGCAGGCGCAGCGGCAGCGCAATGCCGGCACGCGTGGCGGCCCGGGTCACCAGCTCCAGATAGACGACCCCCGGCAGCACCCGCTCATCGCCGAAACGGTGGTCGGCGAGAAAGAACTCCTCCCCGCTCAGGCGGCAGCCGAGCTGCAGCGGGTCGCCTTGCCGTCGCTCTGCGTCTTGGCCCACGGCCTCGGTAGGCAGCTCGGCGGACCAGCCGGCCCGGCCCGGCACCCAGCAGCGCATGCGCGCGAACGGATAGCCCGGCAGGCTCATGCGGCGCACCGGCTCACCTGCGTACAGCAGCGCGCTGGCGGCCTGCCAGTCGACCTTGAGTCCGTTGGCCCAGCGCTGCCCCAGGGTCGGCAGCTCGCCTTGCTCCAGCCACTGGGCGACCGCCCCGGCGTTGCTGCCGCGCGGGGCATGCAGCGAGGCGTCGGCGCTCCGGCTGGAGGCCTGCCCGCTCGCCAGGCCCTGCGCGTGCCCGTGCGCCACGAAGTCGCGCAGGACGGCGGCGACCCGTGCCACCGAATCTACGCAGAAGGCCAGCCGCCAGCGCATGGGCTCGCGCCCGACTTGCAGGGTGTAGGCCATATCCGCCAGCCGCTCGTCGCCGATGGGCCGTTGCTCGATGGCCGAGAGCAGATCCGCGGCGCGCCGGCGCAGGCCCGCCTCGTCGCGCGCCGAGAGCAGCAGCAGCCGGGTACGGGAAGCGGCCGGCGGCCGCGTGTCATCCTCGGCCTGGAGCACCACGCAGGCGTTGGCGCCCCCGGCACCGAAGGCGGAGATGAGGGCGTTGCGCGGCCCCCGCCACGGCGCCAGGGTCTGCTGCACCACGAAGGGCGAGCGGGCGAAATCGATGTTGGGATTCAGCGCCTGGGAATGCAGCGAGGGCACCAGCCGGCCGTGACGCATCTGCAGCAGCACCTTGCTCAGACCCGCGATGCCGGCGGCGCTCTCGCAGTGGCCGATGTTGGACTTCACAGAGCCCAGGGCGCAGAACGCGTTATCCGCTGTGTGCTCCCGGAATGCCTTGACCAGGGCGGCAAGCTCGATGGAGTCGCCCAGCGCCGTGCCGCTGCCCTGCCCCTCCACATAGCCAATGTCGCGGGCGGAGATGCCCGCCTGGCGCAGGGCCCGGCTTAGGGCCTGGGACTGGGCATTGGGGTTGGGCACCGAGTAGCCGTTGGTCTTGCCGTCGTGGTTGACCGCCGTGGCGCGGATCACCCCATAGATCTGATCGCCCGCCGCACGGGCGTCGGCCAGGGGCCGCAGCAGCACCGCGCCGACACCCTCCGCCGGCACGTAGCCATCGCCACCGGCGCCGTAGGAGCGGCAGCGGCCATCGCTGGCGGCCATCTTGCCCATGCCCAGCATCAGGTACTTGTTGCCGTGCAGGGAGAGATTGACGCCCCCCGCCACGGCCAGCACACACTCCCCCTGGCGCAGGGACTGGCAGGCCAGATGCAGCGCCGTCAGCGAGGCCGAGCACATGGTGTCCACCGCCAAACTGGGGCCGCGCAGGTCGAAGTGGTAGGAGACCCGATTGGCGATAGAGGCCGCGCTGCTAGACAGGGTCACCGGCCGCCCAAGTAGCTGCTCCTCGGCAGCATGCAGCTGGTATTCGAGGAAGGTGACGCCGGCGAACACGCCCACCGGCACCGTGAAGTCCCGCGGCGGATAGCCGGCATCCTCGAACAGCTCGTGCACGCACTCCAGGAACAGCCGCTCCTGGGGATCGCGGAACTCCGCCTCCTGCGGGGTCATGTTGAAGAACAGTGGATCGAAGCAGTCGGCATCGTCGATGAAGCCGCCGCTGCGCAGATAGGTGGCGTCGAAGCGGCTGCGCTCGGCGTCGTAGAAGCGGGAGGGGTCCCAGCGAGCGCCCGGGATCTCCTCCACACAGTCGCGTCCCTGGCACAGGTTGTCCCACAGCTCACGCACGTTGCGGGCCTTGGGATAGCGCCCCGCCAAACCGATGATGGCAATCGCCATACCCCCGTCGGCGGCGGGCCGTGCGGAGGTTTGCCCACTCTGCTCCGCCGGCGGCGGCTCGGTGGCGCCGCTGCGCGCCAGCTGCTCGCCGTGGCTATTTGCCAGAAACGCGGCCACCTCCCCCAGGGTCTGGTACTCATAGAACAGGGTCTTGGGCAGGCTGCCGAGCTGCTGCTCCAGGCGGGCGACCATACGGGTGACGATGATGGAGTCGAAGCCGTACTCCTCCAGGGGCGCGTCCGCCTCCATCTCCCGCGGGTCGAGGCCGATCTCCTCCTCCAGCGCCGCCATCAGCAGCTCCAGCGCTTGCTCCTGGCTGGCCGCCCCGCTCGCCCGCTCCGGCGCCACAACAGTGGGCGCCGCGGCAGAGACTAGAAGCTGGGCCAGCGCTTCCAGGGTTGGATGCTCGCCGTAGCGCTTGGCCCACTCGTCTTCCATCCCGGCCAGACCATGGCGGCGCGCCGCCTGCTGCATCAGGGCCTGCAGCGACACCGTGTCGAAGCCCAGCTCGGTGAGCTCGCAGTCCGTGTCGACCTCGGTCGGGTCCACCTCCAGGATGGTCGCGGCCATGGCCACCAGCTCCGGCAGTACCTGGCTCCGGTCCACCTCGGCTGCGGTCTTCCCCGGTTCTAGAAACGCCTCGCGCAGGCGCTGGCGATCCCCGGGCAGCACCAGCAGTTGGACGCAATCGGCCGCCAATCCCTTGTAGAGCGCATCGAAGGCCAGGGGCGTGGCCAGATCGCTCAGTCCCAGCCGGCTGCGCAGCAGCGCCTGGGCCTGGGGTGCGGCCCGCATGCCGCCGTCGCGCCACAGCGGCCAGTCGACACTGAGCGTCCTGCCACGGCGCTGCCCACGCCGGCACAGCCCGTCCCGGTATTCTGCATAGGCGTCCAGGAAGCCGTTGGCGGCGCCATAGTCGGTCTGTCCAGGTGTGCCCATCACCGCCGCGAGCGAGGAGCAGAGGATGAAGCATTGCAGGTCGAGATTCCGGGTCGCCAGATCCAGGCTCACCGCCCCCGCCACCTTGGGGGCCAGCACCGCGGCCAAGTCGGCAGGCGACTTGTCGACCAGGAAACCGTCCCGGATCACCCCGGCACAGTGGATCACCCCGTCCAGCCGGCCATAGTCACTCAGAATCCCTTCCACCAGGGCCTCGACCGCGGCGCCATCGGCACAATCGCAGGACTGGTAGATCACGGCCCCGCCCGTGCTCTGCAGCCACTGCTCGAGCGTCGCATCGGCGGTGGAGCGGCCGCAGAGCACCACCCGGGCAGCAGGCGCCCGACTTAGGATCTCCGCTGCCAGCAGCCGGCCGACGCCGCCGGCCCCGCCGCTGATCAGATACACCCCCTGCGGCCGCCAGGCGAACGCTGTCGTCCCTTCGGCCAGCTCCCGCCAGCCCAGACGCTGGCGGCGGCCGTGGTGGTAGCGCAGACGCCGCTCGCCGCTCGCGGTGAGGCTCTCGCGCAGGTGCTGAGCGACGGTTCGGGCGCCCTCGCCGGAATCGCAGCTGATCGTCTGCACCCGCAGCCGCGGCTGCTCCAGCATCAGGGCATTGGCCAATCCGGCCAGCCCGCCGTGCGCCTCCCGTTCCGGTCCCGGCAACAGCACCAGCTGCAGCAGCAGCTCGCCCGCCGGGGGCTGGCGCAGCAGGGCCTGCAGCTGCTCCAGCAGCCGCAAGGCGCTCGTTTGGTATGCCGCCGCCGGCTCGCCGGCGCCAGCCTCGAGCGGCAAGATCCGGGCGTGCGGCAGCATGCGCTGCAGAGCATCGCCCAGCCCGGGCTCGCCACCGGCCAGGGCCACCAGCCACTGGTTCGGTGGCTCGGTGGCAGCCACCGGCGGGGGCGCATCCTGCCAGTCCGGCTGCAGCAGCAGCAAAAACTCCCCGGGAGGCGCTGCCGGGGGCCGGGGCTTAGGTTCCAGATCGGTCCAGTAGTGCTCGCGGGCGAAGGGATAGACCGGCAGCCGCAGACGCTGGGGCGGCCGCTCGCCGTACAGCCGCGACCACTCGACGCTGGCACCCCGCACCCAGGCCTTGGCCAGCTCGGCGAGGCTGGCTGTGCTTGGGCCGACGACCACGGCGACGCGCTCCGCCCGGCCGTGCCAGATGTCCGGCCCCTGCCAGTCGCCGGCGCCTTGCAGGAAACACTGGAGCTGCTGGCGTAGGCTGGCCAGATCGGCGGCGATGAAGGCGGCCCTACAGCGCAGCGTCTTGCGGCCGGTCTGCAGGCTGTATGCCACGGCCGCGGCGGGCCAGTCCGCCGCTTCCCGCCGCTGCAGGTGGGCCAGCAGGCGCTGGACCGCCTGGTGCAGGGCGGGCTCGTCCCGAGCGGAAAGCGGAAACAGGCAGGCGCCGGCGACTACCGGCGCGGCCGCCCTGCGCACCGTACATTCCCGCACCACCAGGTGGGCATTGGTGCCACTGTGGCCGAAAGAGTTGATCAGCGCTGTCAGCGGACCCGGACTCATGGCGCGCCAGTCCAGGGGCTCGGGGTTGACGAAGAACGGTGAGTCGTCCAGCTCGATCAGCGGATTGAGGCGGCTGAAATTGGGCAGACCGGGCAGGCGGCCGTGGCGCATGGACAGCAGCACCTTCACCAGACTCACCGCGCAGGCGGCGGCGCCGGTGTGGCCCACGTGGGACTTGGCGCTGCCGATGGCGCAGCGGGCCGGCTGCCCCGAGGCCGAGCGGAAGGCGCGCACCAGGCCGTTAGCCTCCACCGGATCTCCCAGCCTGGTGCCGGTGCCGTGGGCCTCCACGTAGGTCACGCTGGCGGGATCGACGGCGAAGCGCTGGAATACCTCCCGGTACAGCCGCTCCTGGGCCAGCCCGTTGGGTGCGGTCAGGCCGTTGCTGGCGCCGTCCTGATTGATGCCGCTGGCCAGGATCAGGCCGTGGATGGGATCGCCTTCGGCCTCGGCGTCCCGCAGTCGCTTCAGCACCAGCATGGCGACGGCCTCGCTCATCACCGTGCCGTCGGCCTCCGCATCGAAGGTGCGACAGCTGCCGCTGGGCGAGAGCATGCCCACTTCGGCCATCTTGATCAGCTGCGGCTGGTCCATCTTGGCGTAGACCCCGCCCGCCAGGGCCAGGGAGGCCTCGCCCCGGCGCAGGCTCTCGCAGGCCAGATGGATGGCGGTGCCGGAGGAAGAGCAGGCGGTGTTCACCACCAGCGCCGGGCCCTGCAGATTGAGGAAATAGGACAGCCGCGAGGCGATGATGGCGTCGGAATAGCCGGTGAAGGTCTCGTGGAAGTAGCCGGTGGGCTCCGCGCCCACAAACACCCCCACGTTGGCGCCGCTCAGCGTGTCGGGATTGATGCCGGCGTCCTCCAGGGCCCGCCAGCTCTCTTGCAGCACCAGGCGCTGGTGCGGGCTCATGGAGCGCGCCTCCCGCGGGCTGATCTGGAAGAACAGCGGATCGAAGCAGTCCCGGTCCGCCAGCACGCCGCCCCAGCGATAGGGCTCCATTTGCGGATCGATCTGGGCGAAGGGACCTAGATCTAGATAGGCCGCCGGCAGCTCGCCGACGCTCTGACGACCGCCGATCAGGTTGTCCCAGAGCTGGTCGATGTCGGCGGCATCGGGAAACTGCCCGGATACGCCCACGATGGCGATGGCCTCGCCGTCGGTCATCGCCGGGGGCTGCGGCACCGGAGCCCGCTCGGCGGTGCTGGCCAGGCTCGGCAGCTGGCGGGCCGCCGGCCGGCTGACCGACTGCAGCCTGTCGCCCTGGGCCGCGAGCAGGTAGGCGCTGAGGCGACCGACGGTGGGGTAGTCGAAGATGATGGCCGAGTTGAGCTCCACCCCCAGCGCCTGGCCGATGAGCTCCACGAAGCCGACGCCGATGACCGAGTCCATGCCGTACTCGAAGAAGGCCACGTCCCCTTCGATCTGCTCCGCGGGCCGCTTCAGGCTGTCGGCCAGGGCATCAATCACCAGCGCCCGCAGCCACTGCTCGCGGTCGCCGTCGGCCATCGGCGCGGTGGCCGGTGCCGCGGCCGGGACTGGTGTCGGCTCGACTCCCAGCGGCATCAGCGCCCGCACCGCCGCCGACGCCCGCAGGCACACCAGCTGGCGCGCCTGGCCGGCGGCGAGCATGGCGCAGTAGCGCTCGAAGCAGTCGGCGCCCTCCTCGCCGCTGATGAAGCCGATGTTGGCCAGATTGATCCGGGTCTCCGGGGCGTCCTCCCGCGGTGTGCCCCAGAAGCCCCAATTGATCATCCCCACCGGAAAGCCGGCGCCGGCGGCAATCTGTCTGACGTGGGCGTCGCCGTGGCAGATGCCGGCGGCATAGCCGGCCAGATGGGCGGCACCGCTGAAGGCGTAGGCCTGGGCCGAGGAGAAGTAGCACATGAAATCCAGCGGCTGGCCGGCGAAGGCGTGGTAGATGCTCTCGCCGCCGATGGCCTTGAGCGCCAGGATGTCGTGGAATTCGGTAGCGGCAGTGCCCGCCAGGCTGTTTTCGTAGGACACCACCACCGCTGAGAAGATGGCGCCGTCGACCTTGCCCCATTCGGCGGTGATGCGGCGGGCGGCCGCAGCCATCGCTGCACCGTCCCGGGCATCGGCCTGCACGTAGTCCGGCCGCAGGCCGAGATCCTGGTAGCTCGTCAGACCCTGGCGCACCGAGGCGTGGTCGGCGCCGCGGCGGCCGATCCACACCACCCGGGCACGGTATTTCTGCAGCAGGCGCCGGGTGATGGAGCGCCCGACGCTGCCGTTGCCACCGACGATGACGTAGAGTCCGCCCTCCCGAATCGCCCCCGGTGTCTCGCCAGGGTCTGCCAGCGGTGCCAGACGGCGCTCATAGCGGCCGGTCTCCCGCAGCATCACCACCTCGCCGCGGGCCGAGGGTGGCTCGGCCAGCATCGCCGATAGCAGCCGGCGCTGGCTCACGACGCTGGCGAGGTCGTCGCTGCCGATGTCCAGGGAGCGCAGGCGCAGCCGATGGCTGGATTGGGCCGCGGCAAAGCCCATCCCGGCGAGACCGCCGCCGTAGGCGTTGCAGGGCTCCTCGGCGAGCTGGAAGCAATCGCGGCTGACCAGCCAGCAATCCACTTGGGCGGTCGCCGGGATGGCCGCCTTCAGGGTCTGGAACAGGTGCAGGAAGCCCATCTCCGCGCTCAGATCCCCGGCCTCGCCATTGCCGCTGAGATAGACCAGAGCATTGGTCCCGGCCAGGGCCTGGGGCTCCAGGCGGTCGACCGCCTCGTCCCGCAGCAGCAGCACCTCGGCCCGCGGCTGCCAATGCTCGACGATGCGCTGCTCGAAGCCGGCGCAATCGCCCCTGACCGCCACCACCAGCCTGGTGATGGCGAGATCCTGGGCCGCCGCAGGACGCTCCTCGCGCTGCCAGCCAGGCAGATAGGTCAGGGTCTCCGGGGGCCGCTCGACCGGGGTGGGCGTCGGGCTCGGCGCCGGGACCCGTGCCGGGGCAAAGCTACGCCCGGCGAAGGGATAGCCGGGCAGGCTCAGCCGGCGCGGACGCCCGGCCCCGTAGAGCTGCGCCCAGCCCAGACCCAGACCCTTGACCCAGAGCTCCGCAAGCGCCCGGGCGTTGCCCTCCCGGGCCCAGCGCCTCAGCAGCTCCCGCAGATCGGGCTCGCGCTCGAAGATTGCCAGGCTTTCGCCCGCTTCGCCCAGCAGGCAGCCTGCTGCCGGTCCGTCGCCGGCTGCCAGTGCCAGCAGCTGAGCCTGCAGAGCATCGGCGTCGGCGGCCAG
>CAYQDX010000060.1:4203-15604 GCA_964416345.1 uncultured Ectothiorhodospiraceae bacterium | reverse complement strand
ACCTCACCGACCACGGTCACGTAGTCGTCCCCGATGATGCGGCTGAAGGCGTTCACCGCTCCCCGTCCCGTTGCGCCCACCGGCGTCTTGCGCTCGGCGTCTCGGCGATCGATGAACACCGAGATACTGGCAAGCCCATCGGTGAACAGCATGTGCTCCACTGGCAGCGGACTGGCGGCCAATGCTCTCTTGGTGCGGGAGGCCAGATCGAAGCCGCCAGGCAGCCACCTCACCTGCCAGTGCTTGTCTATCCCCAGACCACCGGAGCCCCCTTCCTCCGTCGCTCCGTCGGTGAACCAGGTATAGCCTTCGGCGTCGGCGTCGGGCTGCAGATGGGCCTGGGGTATGCTGTCCAGCACTTCGAGACTGGTGAACATGATCTGCTCGATGGTATCGCCCCGCTCGTTAAGCAGCTCCGACTTCAGCAGCAGCCCGCTGTCCCCGTCTATCCAGATCCTGTGCCCGTAGCGGTAGACATCCTTGGGCCGCACGACCACGAGGCGCGCGGCGCGTCCGGCCATGCGGTCGGTCGCACCCACCGCCAAGGAATAATGCTCCGTGAGGTGATCCAGGGTGCCGGCCAGCGCCGCCGGAAAGGGCGCGCGCCGGCGACTCCTTTCCACCATCACGGCACGCCGATCGGGAAAGATGCAGGTGACGCGACCATGGTTGCGCACCACTTCACGTGCGCTGCCGTTCAGATGCACCAGGCGCTCACGCTCATTGCCCCCCCCGCCCGCGTGAATGATACGCATGGCCTCCAGCTTGTTGTCGTGCTGGTAGACGAAGTCGCCGCGGTAGCTCAGCGACTTCATGGCGTGAGCGAGGCGATCCAGCCACGCCCTGGCATCCTCATGGGCCTCCTCGGCGAGCGCGGATGAAACCGAGATCATCGCCAATGCGGTAGCGATACATAGGGAGACGCACCGCTGCGAGCTCATTGATGGGCGTTGCCAGCGGGCTCATAGGCCACGATCCTGGCGTAGGGCAGCATGCCGCGCATCTCGGTCAAGGCCGCCTCCTCGCTGTGATTGAGCAGATAGTTGCTCAGCGCCGGCCCCAAGTACTCTCGCTGCGACACGAGTCTGGGCGCGGCAACGGCCACGGACTCAGGCGCAACGCTCGCGGTGGTGGCCAGACGCTCGGTGGCGGCCGGCAGCCCGCCCTGCAGGCTCTGAAATCCGATCACGGCGAGAGTGGCCACGGACGCGGCGACGGCGATGCCGGCGACTTGCCTGGCCACCCTTGCGGCGTGGCCCTCTCGTGGCGGGGCCAGTACCGTCGGCTCCGCCCGCAGTGCGGCAGCCACCCTATCGGCCAGCTCCATGGCCTGAGGATGGGTCATATTGTTGTGCAGGACGTCGGTGATGAAATGGTAGCGGGCCCAGCGCCCGCGCAGCTCGGGGTCCTTGAGCATGGCATCGATGGCATGGCCGGCGGTGCTTTCGCCCGCATAGCCATCCACCAACGCGGACACGGATTCAGCATTATTGTCAGTCATTGGCGCACTCACCGTTTGGCGACTGTCACTCGAGCAACGGTCGGATTCGCTTGTCTATGGCCTCCCGGGCGCGAAATATCCGGGAGCGCACGGTGCCCACTGGGCACGACATGGCCTCGGCAATCTCTTCATAGCTCAGTCCGTCGAGCTCACGCAAAGTGATTGCCGTGCGCAAATCCTCCGGGAGCTGCTCGATGGCCTCGAAGACGGTCTTCTCGATCTCGTCCCGCAGCACGATGCGCTCCGGAGTTGCGTAATCCTTGAGCCGCGACTCACCTTCATACTGCTCCGCGTCCCCTGCATCGATGTCTCCATCGGGAGGCCTGCGGTTCTGGGCCACTAGGGTGTTCTTCGCGGTGTTGATGGCAATACGGTACAGCCAAGTATAAAACGCACTGTCGCCGCGAAAATTGGGTAGCGCCCTATATGCCTTGATGAACGCCTCCTGGGCGACGTCAAGCACCTCGGAGGGGTCTCGGATATAGCGCGATATCAGCTTGACGATTTTGTGCTGATACTTCAGAACCAGGATGTCAAATGCCTTCTTGTCACCCTTCTGTACACGCTCTACGAGCTCGGAATCGACCCTCTGCTCGCCCATCCGGGCCAAACCCTCCATAAACCCGGCCGTCCATTGCCTGATACGATAGACACTACCAGTCTGATATAGTTCTTCAGCAAGCCGTGAGCAAACGGCGTATTGTGGACCCATCACCATTCAGATGCCAGCCATGCTCCCGCAGCTGCCTCTCAGGTCCTTGAATGGCCGACCAATTCGACCATGATGTGCTGATCATCGGCAGCGGAGCCGCCGGCCTGACGCTGGCCCTGAGCCTCCCGGAGACCACTCGGATCGCGGTGCTGTCCAAGGGTCCTTTGAGCGAGGGCTCGACCTTCTACGCCCAGGGGGGAGTCGCGGCGGTGCTCAGCGGGGGCGACACCGTGGATTCCCATGTCGCAGACACCCTCGACGCGGGCGCCGGGCTGTGCGACGTGGAGGCGGTGCGCTACACGGTCGAGCGCAGCAGAGCCGCCGTGCAACGGCTGGTGGATCTCGGTGTTCCGTTCACCCGCGAGGAGAGCGGCCCGGGCAACGACGTCTTCCATTTGACGCGCGAAGGGGGTCACAGCCGCAGGCGGGTGATACATGCCGCAGATGCCACCGGACGGGCGATCGAGACGACGCTGGAGGGAGCGGTCCGTGCCCGCCGAAACGTGGAGCTGTTGGAGCGCCACATTGCGGTGGACCTGGTCATCGCCCGCGCCGGCTCCCCGAAGGCCTCGCCGCGCTGCGTCGGTGCCTACGTGCTGGACCGGGAGCGGGACCGCGTCATCGTATTCCGGGCGCAGGCGGTGGCTCTAGCCACCGGTGGCGCCAGCAAGGTTTATCTCTATACCAGCAATCCGGACATCGCCACCGGCGACGGCATCGCGATGGCTTGGCGGGCGGGCTGCAGCGTCGCCAACATGGAATTCAATCAGTTCCATCCGACCTGCCTTTATCATCCCCAGGCCAAGTCCTTCCTCATCACGGAGGCGGTGCGCGGCGAAGGCGGCAGGCTGCTGCTGCCCAATGGGGAACGGTTCATGCCGCGTTTCGATCCGCGAGGCGAGCTGGCACCCCGCGACATCGTCGCGCGTGCCATCGACCATGAGATGAAGCGCCTGGGCGTGGAGCACGTCAACCTGGACATCAGCCACGAGCCCGCCGATTTCGTGCGCAGACACTTTCCCACGGTATACGCGCGCTGCCTGGAGCTGGGCTTCGACATGACCCGCGGCCCCATTCCCGTCGTGCCGGCGGCCCACTACACCTGCGGCGGCGTGGTGACCGACCGTCGTGCCCGCACGGCAGTCGACGCCCTGTACGCCATCGGCGAGGCGGCGTACACCGGCCTTCACGGAGCCAACCGCATGGCAAGCAACTCCTTGCTAGAGTGTCTGGTATACGCGGCTGCGGCGGCGGAAGACATCGTGCAGAGACTTCCAGGCGGGTCCCAGGCCCCGGCCATCAGGCCCTGGGACGAAAGCCGGGTGACCGACTCCGACGAAATGGTGGTCGTCACTCACAACTGGCATGAGCTGCGCAAGCTCATGTGGGACTACGTCGGCATTGTGCGCACCAACAAGCGCCTGGAGCGGGCACGGCGGCGGGTGGCGCTGCTGCGGCGTGAGATCGCCGAATACTACGGCAACTTCCGAGTCACCAGCGACTTGTTGGAGCTGCGCAACCTGGTGCTGGTGGCCGAGCTCATCATCCGGTCTGCCATGGCACGCAAGGAGAGCCGCGGCCTGCACTACACCCTGGACTGTCCCCAGCCCGACGACAGTCGGCCACCGCAACCTACGGTGCTGCGGCCCCCGCGGCGCCACTCATCGACCTCAGCCGTGCTCTGAGACGCCGGCCGGACTCGGTCGCACCGGCATCGGACGCCAGCACCAGCACCCGGGTCCGGCGTCGACCCTGAACCTTGAATCTGAGCACCGTGAGCCACGGGTGCGCATAGGCCGGGAGCAGCAGCTCACAGTCGTGGACCTCGCCCACACCGTCTACCAGCGACCAGTCCCCGTCGCCCCACCAGGTGACTGAGCGCACCGCCCACGGCCCCCGCCGCAGCACGTGGCTCGCCAAGTCGAGCGTCAGCGCGCAGATGATGAGCACCACCCCCAGCCATTTCAGCCACCCCGGCATCGGCAACAGGAGCAGGATGATCACTGCACCGCCGTGTCCGAGGGCGAGCCCCGTCGCCAGGGCCACCGAGAAGCCCGGCTCAACGCTCAGCGGCGCGGCGTATAGCTGCGACGACACTTCCAAGCCTTTTCTCCGGCGGATGCCCATTGCCCAGCAGCCACTGACACAGCTCATGGTCCGGGAACTCGAGCAGGGCTTCGAAGGCATTGAGCTCTGTGGCGTCCGGATTCGGCCCCTGCTGCTCCAGGTAGCGCTGCAGCATCAGGTCCAGCTCCAACATCCCGCGGCGACAGCGCCAGCGCAGGCGCCGCAGTTCTCCCTCCAACGTCACGGCCGCATCCTCCACTAGCAGAGCAGACTCACCAGCACCAGGCTCAGCCAGGGAATGTAAGTGATGACCAGCAGGGCGGCAATCAATACCAGCATCCACGGAGCGGCCGCTCGCGTCACGGCCCCCAGGCTCATGCCGGACAGGCCTGCCGCCACGTGGAGATTCAGGCCCACCGGCGGGGTCACCATATCCACCTCCATATTGGTGGTCATGATGATGCCCAGATGGACGGGGCCTATACCCAGCGACGCCCATGAATAGGCCCGGCACCATTCCCGCAACAAACAGTTTGCCCACCGATTCCTCGACCAGCGTGAGCCCTCGGTCGAGCAGCGCGCCGAGGCCTGCGCCCCGGCGCGGGAGAGGCGTGCTCAATGGCCCAGTAACTGGTGGACCTTATCCAGCAAGGAGGCGCCTACCTGGTCCTAGAACCGGGTCTCTACGACCCTTGAACAGGAAGGGCAGATCGAAGGCCTGCAGGTTGTTGGAGAACTTGACGAACTTGGACAGGCTGGGCGCCGCCATGATTCAGGTCTCGCCCGAGCTCAGGCGCATGGCCTCCATGACCTTCTCATCGTTGTAGAGCTGGGAGCTCGGAAACACTTCCACGCGGACGCGTCCGGCCAGGCGCTCGTTCACCCGCTAGGCAAACAGATCCGCCGCCCGCCCCTTGGGCGTCTGCGGCCTCACCACGCGGGAGAACCGAATGACAAGCTCGGCGTTGGCGATTCTCCCGGCCAGCAGGGTCGTGGCCAAGACCAGCGCGACTCGGACGATCGTCTTCATTTCTGCCTCCTCGTCTGGTGGTGTCTCGTTGGTCGTTGCCAGAAGTATAGTGACGCGGAATGGCACCACCAAGATGCGCAGCCCCCCGGAGCGCCGCGGATCTACCCTGCGGCGCCCGGCTGATACTGACAGCGGCCGCCCTTTGTGGCTATGATGCCCCGACGGCAAGACAACGGACCGGACGCGAATGAAGACTGAATGGCGAAGCTATCTGCTGGACTACGGCGCCGAGCTTGACGATGGCCGGGTGGCGCATTTCGGCAATCCCGAGATGGAGCGTCAGGTGGTGATCAGCGGCGCCGTGCTGGCGGACCTCTCGCATCTCGGGGTACTGGAGGCACGTGGCGCCGACGCCACCGGCTTCCTGCAGGGTCAGGTGACGAACGACGTGCGGGCCTTGAGCGACGGGAGCTCGCAGCTCGGCGCCTACTGCAACCCCAAGGGTCGTGTGATCGCCGGCTTTCGCATGGTCAAGCGCGGCGATGCGACGCTCATGCAGATGCCCGCGATGCTGGTGGAGCCCGTCCGGGCGCGGCTCAGTCGCTTCGTGCTGGCGGCCAAGGTCGAGCTGCGGGATGCCTCGGACGACCTGTTGCGGATCGGCTACTGTGCCCCCGGGGCCGAGCGGGATCTGAGCGAGCTGGTGGGGGAGGTGCCGACCGCTGTCGACGGCGTGAGTCATGACGGAGAGCTGAGCATCGTCCGGCTCCCGGGCGAGCATCCCCGTTTCGAGCTGCTGGGCCCCCTGGACTCGATTGCGCGCTTGTGGCGCACCCTCGACGTGAACGCGGCGCCGGTGGGTGCCGACGCCTGGTCGCTGCTGGACATCCGCGCCGGCGTGCCCAGCATCTATGCCCAGACCAGCGAGAGCTTCGTGCCACACATGATCAACCTACCGGCCATCGACGGCGTGAGCTTTCAGAAGGGCTGCTATACCGGCCAGGAAGTGGTGGCGCGTATGCAGTTCCTGGGCAGGCTCAAGCGGCGTATGTACCGGGCCCGCGCCGATTGCGATCGGATACCGCCGCCGGGCACGGAGATCTATGCCCTCGGCATCGGTACGGGCCAGTGGGTCGGCAAGGTGGTGGAGGCGCAGGGCTCGCCCGATGGGGGCTGCGAGATGCTGGCGGTGCTGCTGGTGGAAAAGGCCGAAGAAGGCGAGGTGCACCTGGAGAGCCAGACGGGTCCCACGCTGCACATCCTGGATCTGCCCTACCGGGTAGAGAACGCCGGCGGGACGGACGACCCGGTACAGACTCAGGAGTGAGGAGGCACCGCCACACCCCGCTCGGGGCGCATGTGCGGAAATAGCAGGACGTCGCGAATGGACGGCGAATCGGTCAGCAGCATCACCAAGCGATCGATGCCAATGCCCTCCCCGGCGGTGGGCGGCAGCCCATGCTCCAGCGCGGTGACGTAGTCGGCATCGTAGTGCATGGCCTCCAGATCCCCGGCCTCCTTCTCTTCGACCTGACGGCGGAAGCGCTCGGCCTGATCCTCCGCGTCGTTGAGCTCGGAGAAGCCATTGGCGATCTCCTGACCGCCGACGAAAAACTCGAAGCGGTCGGTCACACCGGGGTCGGCGTCACTGCGCCGGGCCAGGGGTGAGACCTCGGTGGGGTAGGCCGTTACGAAGGTGGGCTGGCGCAGCCGCGGCTCGGCGGTGCGCTCGAATATCTCCAGCAGCAGCTTCCCCAGACCCCATCCGGGCTTGAGCTCGATGGCCAGGCGCTCGGCGACGCCGCGCGCGGCCTCCAGACTTCCCAACGCCTCCAGCGTCAAGCCCGGATTGTGCTCCAGGATGGCCTCCAGCACCGTGCGCCGCCGGAACGGTCGGCCGAAATCGTAGACCTCGCCCTGATAGACCAGCTCCGTGGTGCCCAGCACGGCGGCGGCGAGGCCGCGCATCATCTCTTCCGTGAGGTCCATGAGGTCGTGGAAGTCGGCGTAGGCCTGGTAGAACTCCAGCATAGTGAACTCGGGATTGTGCCGGGTGGAGAGACCTTCGTTGCGGAAGTTGCGGTTGATCTCGTACACCTTCTCGAAGCCGCCCACCACCAGGCGCTTCAGGTAGAGCTCGGGGGCGATACGCAGGTAGAGATCCATCCCTAGAGCGTTGTGGTGGGTGCGGAACGGTCGGGCCGCCGCGCCCCCCGGGATGGCGTGCATCATGGGGGTCTCGACCTCGAGATAGCCTCGCTCGCCCAGGAAGGCGCGAACATGATTGATCACGCCCGAGCGGATGCGGAACGTGCGCCGGGTGGACTCGCTCATGATCAGGTCCAGATAACGCTGCCGGTAGCGGATCTCGGTGTCGGCCAGACCGTGGTACTTCTCCGGCAAGGGACGCAGAGCCTTGGTCAGCAGGCGCAGCGCCTCCGCCTGCACCGACAGCTCGCCGGTCTTGGTCTTGAATAGCACCCCCTCGACGCCGAGGATGTCACCGATGTCCCAGCGCTTGAACTCGCCATACAGACCTTCCGGCAAATCGTCCCGGCGCAGGTAGATCTGGATCGACCCGGACATGTCCTGCAGGTGGGCGAAGCTGGCCTTACCCATGACCCGCCGGGTCATCATGCGCCCGGCGACGCGCACCCGCGGCTGCTCCCCGGCCAGCGCCTGCGCCCCGGCGCCGTCGTAGCGGCCATGCAGCTCGACGGCCAGGGCGTCGCGGCGGAAGTCGTTGGGGAAGGCATTGCCCTGCTCCCGCAGGGCCGCGAGCTTGGCCCGGCGCAGGGCGATCTGCTCGTTCTCGTCGTCGCTCATCGCTCTCCGCCGCTCAGAGGCCGCTCTTGAGGCTGGCCTCGATGAAGCCATCCAGGTCGCCGTCCAGCACCGCCTGGGTGTTGCCCACTTCCACTGCGGTGCGCAGATCCTTGATCCGGGACTGATCCAGCACGTAGGAGCGTATCTGGTGACCCCAGCCGATGTCCGACTTGGTGTCTTCCACCGCCTGCTGCTCGACACGGCGCTTCTGCGTCTCCAGCTCGAAGAGCTTGGCCTGCAGCTGCTTCATAGCCGTGGCCTTGTTCTTGTGCTGGGACCGGTCGTTCTGACACTGCACCACGATATTGGTGGGCAAGTGGGTGATGCGCACGGCGGATTCGGTCCGGTTGACATGCTGGCCCCCGGCCCCGCTGGCCCGATACACATCGATGCGCAGATCACCGGGGTCGATCTCTATCTCAACGTCGTCGTCGACCTCCGGGGAGACGAACACCGAGGCGAACGAGGTATGGCGCCGGTTGCCGGAATCGAAGGGCGACTTGCGGACCAGCCGGTGCACTCCGGTCTCGGTCCGCAGCCAGCCGTAGGCGTACTCCCCTTCCATGCGCACGGTGGCACTCTTGATGCCCGCCACCTCTCCTGGTGAGACCTCGATCAGCTCAGCCTTGAAACTGTGGCGCTCCGCCCAGCGAAGATACATGCGCAGGAGCATCTCGGCCCAGTCCTGTGCCTCCGTGCCCCCCGAGCCGGCCTGAATGTCGAGGAAGGCGTGGGCGGGGTCCATCTGGCCCGAAAACATGCGGCGGAACTCCAGCTCCGCCAGCGACCTCTCCAGCGCATCTAGGTCCCGCACCACGGCCTGCGCCGTCTCATCGTCGTCCTCGTCCCGGGCCAGCTCCAGCAGACCGGCGGCGTCGTGCAGGGCATCGCCCAGCCCTTCCAGGATCTCCACCACCCGCTCCAGACCGGCACGCTCGCGGCCCAGAGCCTGGGCCCGCTCGGGATCGCTCCAGATCTCCGGCTGCTCTAGCTCGCGACGGACCTCCGCAAGGCGCTCGGCCTTGCGATCGTAGTCAAAGGTACCCCCTCAGGGCCTGGGAGCGGCCCTCCATGTCTTTGATACGACTGAAGGTCGAACTGAGCTCCAGCATCTTCTCCGGTCCTCGATCGAGTCCCGCGCGGCGCGGAAAATTATAGATCATACCCGAAGGGATGGGCCCGCAGCAAAGCACGGGCGCAGCCATTCACGGCCGCTGCAGATACTCGGCAACCAGCTGCAGCCGGCGCTGGTCGCGGTACTCGTTGATGTCCAGGCGGTAGGCCATACGCAGCTCCGGTACCCCAGCGGGCCACCCGGCGTCGGTGGCATGGAAGGCGATAGCATCCACCTGCAGCTCAGTGCCCCGTGGCTGCAGCACCATACGCAGGTGGCGCGCCCCGACGATGCGCCGCTGCAGCACCGCAAACACTCCGTCGAACACCGGCTCGGGAAATCCCTGGCCCCACGGACCGGCGCGGCGCAGCAGCTCCGCGAGGCGAGCATCCGCCAGGTCCCGTTGTGCGAGCTCACCGTCGCTGTAAACGATCCCGTGCAGTCCGGCCGGGTCGGCACGACGGCAAACCTCGGCGTCGAAGGCTGTCTGGAACGCCTCGTAATGCGCCCGGGGCAGACTGAGCCCCGCCGCCATGGCATGGCCGCCGAAGCGGGTCAGCAGCCCAGGGTGCAGCGTCGCGATTGCTTCCAGGATATCGCGCATGTGCAGGCCGCGCACCGAGCGCGCCGAGCCCTTGAGCTGTCCGTCGCCGGCCACGGCAAACGCCACCGCCGGACGGTGCAGCGCATCCTTGACCCGCCCGGCGAGGATGCCGACGACACCTTCGTGCCAATCTTCCTGGAATAGACAAAGGCCCAGGGGCAGGTCGCACTGGGCCTGCTCCACGCGCAGACTGTCGAGGGCGTCCTGGGCCTGCAGCTGCATGTCGGCCTCGATACGCCGCCGCTCCTGATTGAGCTCGTCCAGCGTACGGGCCAAGCGCCGGGCCTCCGCAGGATCGTCGGCCAGCAGGCAGGCGATGCCCACCGACATGTCCTGCAGGCGGCCGGCAGCATTGAGTCTAGGCCCCAGCACGTACGCGAGATCGGTGCTGGTCAGCGCGCCCAGCCGCCGCCCTGCCACCTCGGCCAGTGCCTGTACGCCGGGACAGCACTTGCCGGCCCGCATGCGCCGCAGTCCCTGCTCCACCAGGATGCGGTTGTTGTCGTCCAGGCATACCACGTCGGCAACCGTTCCCAGAGCCACGAGATCCAGGAGCGAGGCGAGACTCGGGTCGGCCAGGTTGCGTCGGGCGAGCCAGCCCAGTGCCCTCAGGCGCGCCCGCAGCGCCACCATGACGTAGAAGATGACCCCAACCCCAGCCAGGTGCTTGCTCGGGAAGGCGTCGCCGGGGAGGTTGGGATTGACCACGGCGTCGGCCTGAGGCAACAGCGCCCCGGGCAGATGATGGTCGGTCACCAGCACCCGGATGCCCCTGGCTCTGGCGGCGGCGACGCCCTCGTGGCTCGACACCCCATTGTCGACCGTGATGATAAGATCGGGTGTCCGCTCGGCGGCGACCGACACGATCTCGGGTGTGAGGCCGTAACCGAACGCGAAGCGGTTGGGCACCATGCAGCCCGGCGCGTGCGCGCCCATCATGCGCAGGGCCCGCACCGCCAGGGCACTGCTGGTGGCGCCGTCGGCATCGAAATCCCCCACCACCAGGATCCGCTTGCCCCGCTCCAGAGCACCCACCAGCAGATCCACCGCGGCATCGATGCCGCCCAGGCCATCGCATGGCAGCAGTCGTCCCAGGCTGTAGTCCGGCGAGCCGCCAGAGTGCACCCCGCGAGCCGCGTAGATGCGCCTCAGCACGGGATGCAGCTCGGAGTCGAGCCCGTCCGCCGGCACGATCCGGCGCACGATGGCCTTGGGTGCATGCACCAGCAGACTCACCATAGCCCCCCGAGCCTGGCTGGCCGCCGCCACCAGCGGCGCAGCCCGCGGGGCGTGAGGCGCCAGCATGGGCCAGCCAGCGTGTCCAGGGTGAGGGATCCGAGCTGGCCCTTGCGCATGAGCCCAAGAAGCGGCTGGATCCAGTCACGCTCCAGCCCCTGCACCCGCGCCCGCCACAGATCCCCGTCTACTGCCGAAGCCGGGAGCGCTGCATCCGCGGCGAGCACGATGAGATGAGATCCGGCGCCGGGGGCCGCGGCGAGCCAGTCCGCCGCGCTCGCCGGCCGCGGGTGGAGCACGCCCCCGCTCAGCCGGGCCAGCCCGCCGCTCAGCGGATCGTCGCCGGCGACGCTGATCCAGCGTCGCTCTGG
>CAYQDX010000060.1:0-4193 GCA_964416345.1 uncultured Ectothiorhodospiraceae bacterium | reverse complement strand
TGCCGGCGGCAGCGCTCCGCCTCCCCACAGCCACAGGCTGGTCACCGCCGGCTCTCCCCGCGCCAGGCGAGCATGATTGACGGGGCTGGCGCTCAGCAGCATCTCCAGCTCGGTGAGCAGGCGGCGCCAGGACGCGGTCCGGCTGCCCCGGGGCAGGCAGGCACAAAGATCGCGACCCAGGCTAGCCTCCACCGAAAGGCCGTGAATTCCGGGATCTGCCGGCAGTCTCAAATACCATCGCAGGGGATTCAAAGGCTGAAGCCGCAGGCCATCCTGGTCCAGCAGCACATTGAGCTCGGCTGCCAGGGATTGCGCCTCCTCCAGGCCGAGCCGCAGGTGGCGATTGCCGAGCAGCCGAACGGTCTGCTGGTCGGCTTGGGCCTCGACCGGGTCGGCGCGCAGCCACCATCCGGCAGCTGGCTCGCCGGCGTCGTGAATGCGGGTGAGCGCCGCCGCCGGCGCCACCGCGTCCGGCTGGTCCGCGACCCCGAACAAGGCGCAGAGGCGCTGCTCGGGGCTGCCGCCCGAGGGCGCCCTGCGCTCGCCGCGGGAGACCAGTATCGCCAGAGACGGCGCCCCCAGACCGACCGCTCCCGGGATGATTCCGGAGGACGCCGAAAGCAGCGACCCGTCGGTCAAGGTAATCTGCAAATCGGCGCCGGCGACCATGGCGTCACCGGGAGACCGGCGTGCTTCCCGCTCTCGCAGTCACCCCTCGTCCCGGTCCCCGGCTCCGGTCACTCGACATGACTGAGGATTGCGGCCTTGACCGACTGCAGCGTGGCGTCCACCGTCACCACGGGGGACACGCTTTGCTGGATGGCGGTATCGGGATCCTTCAGGCCGTGACCGGTCAGAGTGCACACCACCTTGGCGCCCTCCGGTATCTTCCCGCTGCGGATGTCGCGCATGGCTCCCGCCAGGGAGGCCGCGGACGCAGGCTCGCAGAATATGCCCTCGCGCTCCGCTAGCAGCTTCTGTGCCGCCAAGATCTCCTCGTCCGTGCATTCGTCGAACCAGCCCTCGGACTCGCGCTGGGCACTCCAGGCCTTCTCCCAGGACTGGGGATGGCCAATACGGATGGCCGTGGCAACGGTCTCCGGGTTGTCCACCATGTGACCGCGCAGGAACGGTGCGGCGCCCGCCGCCTGATAGCCGCACATGCGCGGGCGGGTCTTGACGATGCCGTGGTCGTAGTACTCCGTGTAGCCCATCCAATAGGCGGTGATGTTGCCCGCATTGCCCACCGGCAGGCAGTGAAAATGCGGCGCGCATTCCAGCGCCTCGACGATCTCGAATGCAGCGGTCTTCTGGCCCTGCAATCGGTAGGGATTGATGGAGTTGACGATGGTCACCGGCGCCACTTCGGCCACCTCCTTTACCAACTGCATGCCGGCGTCGAAATTACCGCGGATCTGGATGACCATCGCCCCGTGCATCATAGCCTGAGCCAGCTTGCCCAGGGCGATCTTGCCATCGGGTATAAGCACGAAGGCCCGTATGGCCGCCCGCGCCGCATAGGCCGCCGCCGCCGCCGAGGTGTTCCCGGTGGAGGCGCAGATGATGGCCCGACTGCCATCTTCCACGGCCTTGGTCACGGCCATGGTCATGCCGCGATCCTTGAACGAGCCGGTGGGATTCAGACCCTCGTACTTGACGTAGACATCCACCTCACGGCCCAGAATCCGCGGCACGTTGTGCAGGCGGATGAGCGGCGTGTCGCCCTCGCCTAGGCTGATGACCCGGGTGTCGTCGTGCACCGGCAGCCGGTCGCGGTACTTGTCGATGAGGCCGGTATAACGGGGGCGAAAAGGCATGACAGTGGCTCCTCGTCGGTGCAGGTGCGGAACCCGCAGCCCGCTGCAGTGTTAAGGGCTTCCGGGGCGGCTACCTCAGCGGTTCCATCCGGATGCGCGTCACTCTGCCGTGGATGGGCTCCAGCGCCTCGATCCGGCGGATGGCCTGGACCATAGCGCGCTCCCTGACCTGGTAGGTGAGCATGATGACCGGCACGTGCTCGGCACCCTCCAGGGGCTCCTTCTGCAGAATTGCCTCGATGCTGATGCCCAGGTCCCCCAGGATGCGGGTAACGTCCGCCAGCACCCCGGGGCGGTCCACAGCCTGCATGCGCAAGTAATAGGAGGTCGGGACCTCCTCCATGGGCAGGATAGGCAGATCGGACAAGGCATCGGGCTGGAAGGCCAGGTGCGGCACCCGGTTGCCGGGATCCGTGGTGAGCGTGCGCACCACGTCCACCAGGTCGGCCACCACCGCCGAGGCCGTGGGCTCGGCACCCGCGCCCGCCCCGTAATACAGCGTCGGACCGACGGCGTCGGCGTTGACTAGCACGGCGTTCATCACCCCATCCACGTTGGCAATCAGCCGCCGGTGCGGAACGAGGGTGGGATGGACCCGCAGCTCGACCCCGCCGTCGCCGCGGCGGGCCAGACCCAGATGCTTGATGCGGTAGCCCAGAGCCTCGGCGTAGGCGACATCCTCGCGCGTGACCTCACGTATGCCCTCGACGTAGACCTGGTCGAACTGCAGGGGAATGCCGAAGCCGATGGCGGCCAGAATGGTGAGCTTATGGGCCGCATCGATGCCGTCCACGTCGAAGCTGGGATCGGCCTCGGCGTAGCCGAGGCGCTGGGCCTCGGCCAGCACGTCGGCGAAATCCCTGCCCTTGTCGCGCATCTCCGTCAGGATGAAGTTGCCGGTGCCGTTGATGATGCCCGCCAGCCACTCGATGCGGTTGCCCGCCAGGCCTTCCCGCAACGCCTTGATGATTGGGATGCCGCCCGCCACCGCGGCCTCGAATGCCACCATGACGCCGCGGGCCTGGGCGGCGGCGAAGATCTCGTTGCCGTCGATGGCAATCAGTGCCTTGTTGGCGGTCACCACGTGCTTGCCGCTGGCGATGGCGCGCAGCACCAGTGCCTTGGCCAGGCTCTGACCACCGATGAGCTCGACGATCACCGAGACCTCGGGGTCGTCCACCACTGCGAAAGGGTCGGCCGTCAGGCGTATGCCGCCGGTGTCGCAGATGCGGGGCTTGTCGAGATCCCGGGCCGTGGCATGGCTGACCTGAATGGCACGGCCGGCACGCCGCGTGATCTCTTCAGCGTTGCGCTTGAGCACGTTGAGGGTGCCGCCGCCCACCGTGCCCAAGCCCAGCAGGCCTATCTTGACAGGATTCAGCTTCCCGCCCCCACGCTCAGGGCGAGGCCGTCCTTACGAAACATGTCCCGGATGCCGCGGATGGCCTGGCGGGTCCGGTGCTCGTTCTCGATGAGACCGAAGCGCACGAAGCCGTCGCCGTACTCACCGAAGCCTACCCCCGGCGAGACGGCCACCTTGGCGTCCTCCAGTAGGTGCTTGGAGAATTCCAGGGACCCCAAGTGGCGATAGGACGCCGGGATGGGCGCCCACACGAACATGGTCGCCTTGGGCCGCTCCACCTTCCAGCCGATGGACTCCAGCCCCTCGCACAGCACGTTGCGCCGCCGTAAATAGGTGTCGCGTATCTCCTTCACGCAGTCCTGGGGTCCCTCCAGGGCGGTGATGGCCGCGACCTGAATGGGCGTGAACAGACCGTAGTCCAGATAGGATTTTATGCGCGCCAGCGCCGCCACCAGCGTGGGATTGCCGCACAGGAATCCCACCCGCCAACCCGGCATGTTGTAGCTCTTGGAGACGGTGAAGGACTCCACCGCGATGTCCTTGGCGCCGGGCACTTGCAGAATGGAAGGCGCCACGTAGCCGTCGAAGCAGAGATCGGCATAGGCGAGATCGTGAAGCACCCAGATCTGGTGCTCGGTGGCAATCTGCACCACCTTCTCGAAGAATTCGAGCTCCACGCACTGCGTGGTAGGGTTGCAGGGAAAATTGAGCACCAGCCACTTCGGCCGCGGCCAGGAGTCCTTGATCGCCTTCACCAGCTCCTCGAAGAAATCGCCGCCCGGTACCAGCGGCACGTGCCGGATATCCGCCCCGGCGATGACGAAGCCGTAGGGGTGGATGGGATAGGCCGGGTTGGGCACCAGCACGGCGTCGCCGGGTCCCACGGTCGCAAGTGCGAGGTGGGCCAGTCCCTCCTTGGAGCCGATGGTGACGATCGCCTCCCGATCGAGGTCCAGGGATACGCCATAACGGCTCCCATACCAGTTGCAGATCGCCCGGCGCAGGCGCGGAAT
>CAYQDX010000059.1:8744-15641 GCA_964416345.1 uncultured Ectothiorhodospiraceae bacterium | reverse complement strand
CCGAGCCTCCGCTGCCGATCGACAGGGCCGAGGCCATGGATTTGACGAGGGCAACCGCGGGGCGAATACGCCCATGTTGATAATAGATCGAGTAGATCACCTCCGGCACCCCGTGGCCCTTGGCCTCGGGGGCGAAGCTCTTCACCAGCCAGGCCACCACCAGGGCTCCGGCCACCGGTACCAGGATGATCGCGGCCCCGAGGGGGCTGGGGGTCGTGTGCAGGTTGGCGTCGTAGGAGAAGGAAAACCGGCCGAAGAAGGCCAGATTGTGGATCAGCCCGATCATGGCGCGGAAGACGATGGCACCCAGTCCCGCAACACACCCGGTAGCCAGCGCGAGCCCCAGCAGTTTCAGCGAGAGCCGGCCGTAACGTCCAATAGCGCTGGTCTGTTCCAAGGTATCGCCTCCGCGGCTCCGCCGGACCGAGCGGTAGTTGACAGTGGACGCGGTCGCCCGGGCTTGGAGCGCTCCGATGGTATCCAGGGGCTCGCAATTGCGCTTCGATACCGCTCCCTCCTACGCTCCTAGCAGGATCCGTTCCGATAGCGCGAGCCAGTGTGGTTGTGGCACGGAGTGCCGCCGATACGCTGATTGTGGTGCATGTGAACCATTAACGATGGGGCGTATGGGCGATTTGCCTCGCCCAAATGTGAGAAACCGCTAGCCGCTGTGCTCACAAACGTGACCCCGGCATCGAGGCTGAACCGCGGTCCGGTCCGTCACTCTGCCAGCAGCGACAACAGCGACGGATCTTCGAGCAGCTTGTGGGCCAGGATCAGGGCGGCGGCGGACCAGGTCTGTTGGAGGTTGGCGTGCCGGCCGATGAGGCGTCCGCCCTTGCCATCGTAGTACTCCGGCCAGCGGTCCTGCGGTAGGCGCTCGACTGCGAGGGCGAAGGCGCGCTCGGCCAGGGCACGGTGGCCGCTCTTCAAGGCAGCGGCGACCAGTGGCCACAACAACACAGGCCAGTTTCCGCCATTGTGGTAGGACCAGGGCGCGTTTTTGGGGTCGCATCCGGTGAGCAGCTGCCATGCCTCACCGTTGAGCGCAGGGTAACAGAGCTTGAGCGGCATCGCGCCGACCAGATCGGTCCAGCGACTCTCGATCAGGGCCATGATGCGTGCCGCCTGCCGGTCGGTGGCGAGTCCGAACAGGATCGCCAGCAGATTACCCTGGGAAAAGAAACGGAAGTCCATACGGCCGGGACCCAGATTTCCCACCAGGTAACCGGTCTCGTCCGGCAGCCATTCGGTGACCCATTCCGGGACCGACTCAGGCTGGATGTTGAGGAGGTTGACGCCCGTCCCGCCGAGCTCCTCGGTGGGGAAACGGTGGATCTCGCTCAGCCGCTGCAGATCGAGCCAGTAGAACCGGCGCAGGTAGTCGCGCAACCGCGGCAGGCGCTCCTCGCCGAGGGCGATCAAGCGGCGGTTATCAGCCGTCCTTGCCACATAGTGCAACGCCCGGCGCAAGGCGCCGTAGAACAGCGCCTGGATCTCCAGCGGATGGCCGTAGACCCCCATGCGCCGATCCACCATGAAGGCCCCGTCCGGCACCATCAGGGTGGGATAGACCTCGAATGCGTCGTTGGCACAGAGCGCAAGGACCCGCTCGAGGTTGCGCTGCACATCCTCGCGCGCGGCCAGACTCCGGTCGCCTGCGACCTGGACGGTGGCGCACAACAGCAGGGTCCACCAGAGGATGCTGTCCACCGGTGCCACCCGCCCGATGGCACGGTCTCCGAAGTCGCCCTCGAGCCGCTGCCGACCCTTTGCATCCCTCAGAACGTGGAAGCTCGCGGGCATCACCGACGGGTGGATCGTTCTCTCCTGGGCGCCATGTTCCCGCTCCGTGACCTCCAGCGACGCCAGCAGAAAGTTGCGCACGATGTCCACCCTGCCGTCCGCCAGGAAGACTAGGCCCGAGACCACGAAATCGCGGACGAAACACTCGCTGTAGTTGTCCGCGGACAGGCTGTTCGGGTCGTTGGCAGCCGCTGTCCCCACCGGCTGTTCCCGGTAGTGCATCAGCGAGGCATCCAGCAGCCGGTAGGCGCTATCCAGGGCGGCGGTCGTCAAGGCCAGTCTCCCTGCATTCCCGAGGATCCCCGCTTGCCTTCTTCGGGTTGAGGGCCAATGATGCTCGGCTTGGGTACCCTCGTGGCGGCGCGGTCGCCGGTGGCACGGAGCAGGGGATATTTGGCGTTTGGCATCGGCAGGTCGATGGCGTGGGTTTCCGGCTCGATTACAATTGGTGTTGCACGCCGATCTCGATCAGCGCCTGTTGCGGGATGTCCAGCTGCATGGCGAAGGCAGGGCTGTTGCGCGCCATCAGGGCATACAGCCTGGCGCGTAACAGGGCTAATGTTCCCGCATCGCCATAAGCGAAGCCGGTATGGCTGGTGAACACACTGAGGTTATCGCCGGCGATCGGGTAGCCGCTTTGCTCCAGCAGGGCGGAAACGTGCTCGAAGCGCGGAGTTTCCATATAACCCACACAATAGGTCACGGCAAAAAAGCCGGAGCCCAGCTTTTCGATGGAGAACTTCTCTTCCAGCCTGAACCGTGGGGTCTTTCGGACCTCGATGTAGAGCAGGTAGCTCTCCCGGTGCAGTACCCGGTTGTGGCGAAAGTTCTGTCGCAGGCTCGGCGGGATACGGGCCGGATTACGGGTCAGAAACACGGCGGTACCGGGAATGCGCTCGGCCGAGCTGGCAGGCTCGCTGTGCAGAAACTCCACGATCGGCAGCGACTGCGAGTGCTCTTCTTCCCGCACCCGTTCGCGGCCCCAATGCCAGATCAGCATCACCGTGAGCAACAGGGCGCTGATCAACAAGACAACCAAAGCCCCGGAGAGCAGCTTCGCGAGCAGGGCGAGCAGAAACGCACCATCCACCCCAAGCAGGAGGATGCCGAGCGCGGTTGTGCGCAGCCTGCCATGTCGGAGCCGTTGGCGGTAGTAGACCAGATACAGCAGGGAGGTGATGAGGCTGACGCCGCCGATGGCGACGCCGTAGGCGCTGGCCAGCCCGTCCGCGGAGCGAAACAGCACGACCAGCAGCAGGGTGCCGCACATGAGCAGCCAATTGGTGGCCGCGATGTAGATGCGGCCCGACTGATGGGTGGAGGTGTGCCTGGTATGCCAGGGCGGGAAATAGTCCAGCTCCGCAAGCGGCCGGGTCAGGGAGTAGGCGCCGGTAATCACCGCCTGGGAGGCGATCACCGTGGCGATGGTGGCCAGAGCGATCGCGGGCAGCAATAGGGGCGAAGGAAAGAGCGCGAAGAAGGTATTGCCGGGATGGGCGGAATGGCTCAGGAGCAGCGCGCCCTGTCCGAAGTAATTGAGCACCAGGGCGGGCCACGCCAGAGCGAGCCAGGTGCGGCGGATGGGCGCCAGGCCGAAATGCCCGAGATCGGCGTACAACGCCTCGGACCCGGTGACCACCAGAAACACCGAGCCGAGGATCAGGAACGCCGCCCAACCACCGGTCTCGATAAAATGAAATGCGAACCATGGGTTGACAGCTTGCAGCACCGCCGGCGCTTGCGGGATCTGCAGCAGACCGGTCAGACCCAGCAGGAGGAACCACAACAGCATGACCGGACCGAACCAGGCACCGATCGCGGCGGTACCGCGGCGCTGGATCGCGAACAGAAGGATTAGAATGAAAAGGGTCAGCGCGGGAACGTACGGATTCAGGCGGGTGGATACCAGCTCCAAGCCTTGCACCGCGCTCAGCACCGAGATCGCGGGCGTCAGCATGCCGTCGCTCAGCAGCAGAGCGCAGGCGATGATGCCTAGCAGGAGAAGACGGGAGGTCCCTTCCTGATCCGGGCGCCTGAGCAGGGTGGCGAGCGCGATGACGCCGCCGTCCCCCTGATGCTGCGCCTTGAGCACGAAGTACATGTACTTGAGGCTTACCACCAGCAGCAAGGACCAGAAGATCAGTGACAGAACGCCGAGCAGGTTGGTGTACATGACCGGGATGCCGCTCTCGCGCGAGCAGATCACGTTCATGGTGTAGATCGGACTGGTGCCGATATCGCCATACACCACGCCCAGGGCACCCAGGGCGAGGGAGTGGCGCCAACTGCCGCGATGATCCTTTTGTTCGTTCACCGGAATCCTCGCAGGCGCAAATTTTCTGCAAGTGTGTCAAATCTGGATGCCTTCATCCCCATGGATTACCACGGCCGATCGGTCAGGTTGGCTGCTGGTGGGTTACATCATCCGATGATGGAGGTTGAACAGGATGACCAGAGTGCCGCCGACCATCAGCAGGATGATGAGCGTGGAGAAGAGCAGCAGGTCCAGGTCGTCCCGTTTGGAGCGCGAGAGATCGATATGCAGGAAAAAGCGGAAATGCACCAGGATCTGAATGAACCCCAGCACGAATACCGTGGTCAGCAGAGGGCCGGGGGGCAAAGCGCCCCATGCAACCAACGCGAACGCAACGGCGCTCAATACCAAAGCCAGGATGAAACCGGTGCGGTAGGACCGGAGCTCTTTCGCGTATTCGAGTTGATTTTCCATTACAGAATTCCCTGCAGGTAGACCACGGAAAAGATGCCGACCCATACGATATCGAGGAAGTGCCAGAACAGGCCGAGCCGCATGATCCGTGTCTTGACGGCCGGCTGCAAGCCAAATACCCCCACCTGCGTCATCATGACGAGGATCCAGAGGCTGCCCGCGGTGACGTGCAGTCCATGGGTGGAGACCAGGGCGAAGAAGGCCGATAGAAATCCGCTGCGCTGGGGCACTGCCCCCATGGACGCCATCGAATAGAAGTCGTGCAGCTCCAGGGCGAGAAAGCCGAGCCCGAGGGCGAGCGTCACCGCGAGCCAGCCGACGAGCAGCCGCCTGTTCCCATCGTCGTATTTCATGGCCAGCGAGGCCATGCCGAAGGTGAAGCTGCTGGTGAGCAGGACGATCGTCTCCAGGAAGCTGCTCTTCAGGTCGAGCACGTCGTGCGACGTTGGTCCGCCGGCGACGGCGTGCATCGTGGTGCCGTAGATGGCGAAGAGCAGGGCGAAGATGACCGCATCGCTCATCAGGAAGACCCAGAAGCCGAATACCGGGCTCTCGGCTTCGGCATGGGTTAGCGAATCGGTGGACCCGAGGTTGATGCCGGGGTGCTCGAGTGCATTCGCCGTCATGGCGTGATCTCCGCAAGTCCGAGGTTGCGGGTCGTCAACTCCTCGTCGCGGGGAATGGGCCTCGACCCTGCGATGTCGTGCAGCCAGTCCCGGTGCGCCTGCTGTACTTCGCGGGCCGGTATCCTGCGGGTGGTGTTGCGCACGAAGCTGCGTGCGATCACCGCGGCCCAGGCAAGGACGAATCCGGCGCCGGCCATCCACCAGATATGCCAGACGAGGCCGAAGGCGCAGAAGAACCCGGCGACGCCGATAACCAGGGGCGTCGCGCTGTTCCTCGGCATGAGGATGTCCTGGTAATGCGGCGCCGCCTGGTAGGCGAGGTCATGCTCCTTCATCCACATGAAGGCGTCGCGGTCCTGCACGGTGGGCAAGGTGAAGAAGTTGTATTCCGGCGGCGGGGACGGCGTGGCCCACTCCAGGCTGCGGCCGCCCCAGGGATCGCCGAGGGGAGCAGGATTTTCGTGCCGTTCCCGGACACTGATCCACAGCTGGACGAACAGGCTGATCAGGCCACCCAGGAGGAGCAGGGCGCCGGCGCCCGCCACCAGGAGATAAGGCGTGAACTGGAGCTGCAATATCTCTTGGGTACGGCGTGGCATGCCCTCCATGCCCAGGATGTACAAGGGCATGAAGGCCAGGATGAAGCCGGAGGTCCAAAGCGCCACGGCGATCCGTCCCCACTTTTCGTTCAAACGGAAGCCGAAGGCCTTGGGAAACCAGTACTGATAGCCGGCGATCATGCCGAACAACAGGCCGGGGATGAGCACATTGTGGAAATGCGCCACCAGAAATACCGTGTTGTGCACCATGAAGTCCGCCGGCGGGGTGGCGAGGATGATCCCGGTCAGCCCTCCGATGACGAACAGCAGAATGAAACTGAGGGAGAACAGCAGCGGGACCGTGAAACGAACGCGCCCGCGGTACATGGTGAGCATCCAGTCGTAGATCTTGACCCCGGTGGGGATGCCGATGAGCATGGTCGCGGCGCCGAATGCCGCGTTGATCGTCGGGCTTTGCCCCATGGTGAAGAAGTGATGCAGCCAGACGGTGAAGGAGAGCACCGCGATGCACATGGTGGCGTAGACCAGGGACGTGTAGCCGTACAGCCGCTTGCTCGAAAAGGTGGCGAACACCGATGAAAACACGCCGAAGGCCGGCAGGATGAGGATGTAGACCTCCGGGTGCCCGAACAGCCAGAACAGATTGGCGAAGTTCATCATGTTGCCACCCAGCGCGTTGGTGAAGAAGTGCATATCCAGGTAGCGGTCCAGCGCCAGCAACAGGGTCGCAACCGTCAAGGGCGGCATGGCGAAGACCATCAGGATGCTGGCGCACAAGGCGGTCCAGGTGAACAGCGGCATGCGAAAAAAAGTCATGCCCGGAGCGCGTTCCTTATAGATGGTCACCGCGAAATTCAGGCCCGTGAGGGTGGTCCCGATGGAGCTCAGGGTGAGTGCCCAGATCCAGTAATCCGGCCCCACCCCGGGTTGGTAGCTCATCTCGGTATAGGGCGGATAACCGCTCCAGCCGCCGGTGGAGAACTTGCCCAGCACCAGCGAGACCATGACCAGCGCCGCACCCGCGGCGGTCAGCCACAGGCTGATCGCGTTAAGCAGCGGGAAGCGCACGTCGCGCGCTCCGATCTGCAGCGGCATGGCATAGTTGATGAGCCCGGTCAGGAACGGCATGGCCATGAAGAAGATCATGATGGTGCCGTGGGAGGAGAAGATCTGGCTG
>CAYQDX010000059.1:0-8734 GCA_964416345.1 uncultured Ectothiorhodospiraceae bacterium | reverse complement strand
GTCCGGCGACAGATAGCCCGGCGACTGGATGGCTACGGCCTGCTGCGTGCGCATCATCACCCCCTCGATGACGCCGCGGCTCAGCATCACCAGCGACACGATGACATACATGATCCCGATGCGCTTGTGATCGACGCTCGTAAGCCATCCGCTCCACAGGTATTTCCACTTGCCAAGCCAGGTGATCAGGACGGCAAGGGTCAACGCGCCGAGCAAGACCACCGAGGCGCCGGTGGCCGCGACGGGGCTGTAGGTGGGTAAGGCGTCATATCCGAGATTGCCCAGGATGAGGTGCCAGATGCCGGCGGTTTCAGTCATGCTTGTCTTCCTGTGTAAATTGCGGGCAACCGGGCGTTGGCTCTGTTTGATATTTCTGAACGATCCAGTTGAACAATCGGGGTGGCGTGCCTGCGTAGAGCACCGGCTGGGGGAACAGACCCTTTTCGGCGAGTCGGGTGTATTGATCGCACCCGAGCTGTTCGTCTGACTGGCGTGCGGTTTCGACCCAATTCGAAAAGTCCGCATCCGATAGGGCAAGGGTGCGAAATTTCTGCTTCTGAAAGCCGTCGCCGTTGTACTGCGTGTTCTCGCCGAGAAAAACGCCCGCATGATCCGCCTGCAGATAGAGCTGGGTCTCCATCCCCGCCATGGCGTAGATCTGCCCCGCGAGCCGGGGAACCATGAAGGACTGCATCACCGTGTCGCTGGTGAGGGTGAGATGCACCGGTCGCCCCACCGGGATCGCGAGCTCGTTGACCGTGGCGATGCCCGGCTCCGGATAGATGAAGAGCCATTTCCAGTCGAGGCCGACGACCTGGATCTGCAGCGGCGGTTGTCCGGAGGGCAGGGGGCGACAGGGATCCAATTGATGCGTTTTCTCCCACAGCATCAGGCCCAGAATCGATACGATCACGACCGGCACGCCCCAGGCGAGAATCTCCAGCGGCCAGGAGAATTCCCATTTTGGCCGGTAGACCGCTTTTTCATTGCCGCGGCGGTAGCGCCAGGCCAGCCAGGGCGTCAAGACCAACACCGGCACGACCACAATCAGCGTCAGCGCCGTTACCTCGAAGAACAGTTGGCGCTCGGCGGCGGCGATGGGCCCCTCCGGACTCAGGAAGCCCTCTCCCTGCATTGTGCAGCCGGTGGTTGCACGCGCGGCGAGGAGGTAGAGCAGAGACTTGTGGGGCGTGAAGGCGCGACCCAACCGCCGCAATGCAGGAATCGGGTATCGTTTGTGCTCCGGACTACGAGGGTGAGAACCGGTTCTGCGCGCCGTCGCACAGCCGTCAAGGGAGCAGCAGTCCGGTCGATCGGGGGCTTTCATCGGCATTTCGTCCTCGGATCAATCTGCAGTGACCTGTCGTGCATGTAGCTGTCGATCTGATCGGTGATACCTACCAGGTCAATTACCGAGATCCCCTGCAGCAGGTCCATACCCGCTGTGAGCATAGCCCCTGCCTGATCGGCGGTGACACGCCCGGAAACCCGAAGAATCTCGCCCATCGCTTCGATCCCGGGCAACCCACCGCTCACGTCTCCCCGTGCTCCCCCAATCAGAGGTTACCCGCGGCGGACGCATTCTTGGCGGCAAGCGTCTCGATCAAGCCATCGATTCCCTTGGCGTGGATCTCGTCCGCGAACGAGGTACGGTGATTCGTCACCAGGCTCACGCCATCCACGGTGATGTCGTACACCTTCCATCCCCCCGCCGTCCTTTCCATCCTGTAGTCGATGGGTAGCGGTTGCGCGCCAGGCTGCTGCACCTCGGTCTTTACGATAAACGCGTTATCCTCCGGCCGCAGATTCAGAGGCCTGAACTTCACGTCCGATTCTCCGAAATCCCGTAGCGACGAGGCGTAGGTGCGGACCAGCAAGGTCCGAATCTCGCGGACCAAGCGCTGTTTTTGCTCGGACGTCGCCCGATTCCAGTATTTGCCGACAGCGAGCTGCGTCATACGCTCGAAATCGAATTGAGGAAGGACCTTCGCGTCTACCAGATCGTAGATCCTCTTGGTAAGCCCGCCTGTATCCCCTTGTCCTGGCGGACGATCGCCAGGACCTCCTCGGCCGTGCTCTTTGCCAGCACGTCGGGGGCCGGATCCGCTGAAGCCAGGCTCATGGCCGCAACAATGAACAATCCTACGACCGCGGGCAGACGGGCAAGATGGAGTTTCGTCATGTCGGCTAGCCTCTGGCTCCCTTCGTTAACAAGTGAATTGCCCGCGCATCATTTCCCTTTCGGTGCCCCTTCCTGCGCCTTGTCGAACAACAACTGCCCAATGAGGCTTTCCAGCACGATCGCCGACTGGGTGAGCTCGATACTGTCGCCATCCTTCAGCATCGCTGGATCTCCTCCGGCTTCGAGTGCGACGTATTGCTCGCCGAGCAACCCCGATTTCATGATGGAGGCCGAGGTATCGTGGGGAAACTCGTAGGCGGAGTCGATGCTCAGAGTCACTCTGGCTTCGAACGCCTTGTCGTCGAATTGGATGTTTGCCACCCGCCCGACTACGACGCCGGAGCTCTTGACCGGGGCCCTCACCTTCAGTCCGCCGATATTGTCGAATTCCGCCGTGACCGCATAGCCGTGCCCGCTGTCGAAGCTCGACAGGTTTCCGACCTTCAGGGCAAGCATCAGCAACGCCCCGATTCCGGCCGCGACGAACAGGCCCACCCATAGATCCAGCCAAGCGCGTTTCAAGGATCAACCCCCTTTAAACATGAATGCGGTCAAGACTAGATCCAGCCCAAGGACGGCCAGTGACGAAGTGACCACCGTACGGGTCGTGGCACGGGATACCCCTTCCGCCGTGGGGGCGCATCGTAGCCCTCGAAAACCGCTATCGCCGTGACCGCGATGCCGAAAACGATACTCTTGATTACCCCGTCGAGGATATCCTGGCGCACGTCCACCGCGGCCTGCATCTGCGACCAGAATACGCCCTCGTCCACGCCGATCAGCACCACCCCCACCAGATAGCCGCCAAGGATTCCCGAGACCGAAAACAGCGCAGCCAACAGGGGCATGGAGACCACCCCGGCCCAGAAGCGTGGGGCCACGACGCGCGCGACGGGGTCCATGGCCATCATTTCCATGGCGGCGAGCTGTTCGGTGGCCTTCATGAGCCCGATCTCGGCCGTGATCCCGGAGCCGGCTCGACCGGCGAACAGCAAGGCGGATATCACCGGGCCGAGCTCGCGTACCAGGGAGAGGGCGACCAGCACCCCGAGCACGTCTGTCGAGCCATAGGTTTGCAGGGTTTCATACCCCTGAAACCCGAGCACCATTCCCACGAAAAGGCCCGAGACCAGAATGATGACGAGGGAAAGTACGCCGGTGAAATAGATCTCTTTCAGGGTCAACCCGAATCGGCGCAGGCTGGTGCCGGATCGCAGCAGAATTACCAGGAAGAAACGGCTGGCGAACCCCTGACCCCACTGGGCGTTTACCACGCCCCTTCCTAGACCGCGAATGGCAGTGGTACCCAAGTCACGCATGGGCGTTCTGGAGGTCAAGGGCGAGCCGGGACGCCCCCTCCGGATAGTGGAAGGGTACCGGACCCTCTTCGAGCCCATTGACGAATTGATGGACGGAGGGCTTTGCTGACGCCAATATTTCAGCGGCGGTTCCGTGCGCCTCGATCGCGCCTTCGGAAATGAAATACACGTAATCCACAATCTTCAGCGATTCCTGAACGTCGTGGGTCACCAGGATCGACGTGATCCCGAGAGTATCGGTGAGGCGGCGAATCAGGTTGCCGATCACGCCCAGGGCAATCGGATCCAGACCCGCGAAGGGCTCGTCATACATGACGAGCATCGGATCGAGCGCGACCGCCCTCGCCAAGGCGACCCGGCGGGCCATGCCACCGGACAGCTGCGACGGCATGAGCGACGCGGCACCACGCAGGCCGACGGCGTGCAGCTTCGTCAGTACAAGATCCCGGATCATGCTATCCGGAAGGTCCGTATGCTCTCGCAGCGGAAAGGCGACGTTCTCGAACACCGACATGTCGGTGAACAAGGCCCCGAACTGGAACAGCATGCCCATCCGCCGCCGCATTGCGTAGAGCTCTGCGTGCGAAAGCTCGTGCACCACGCGCCTGCCAACGCGCACACATCCGCGAGTGGGGCTCAGGTCGCCGCCGATGTGCCGCAGGAGGGTGGTCTTTCCACAACCGCTGTTTCCCATGATGGCGATGACCTTGCCGCGCGGGGCGACCATGTCGACGCCCTTGAGGACGGGTTGGTCCCCGTACGAGAACCAGAGGTCTTCGATCTCGATCAGATTTTCCTGCGACACGCTTCTTCGCCTGCTCCCGGATGATGTTCCCGGGAACATCATTCGGAATCGCGAATTCCGGCACGCCGCCGAAGAAGGTGAATGCGCGCACATGCGAGCCATATCAAGGCGCTCAGCGGGCTCGTGAGTAGGCTTGATCCAGTTTTTCGACAAGATCCTCCGTGCGCAGATGCGTATAGCGGCGCAGCATCTGCATCGACTTGTGGCCGCTGATTGCCGCTACTTCCTGATCGGACAACCCCATTTCCACAAGGCGGGAAACGGCTTCGTGGCGCAGATCGTGAAAGTGAAAGTCTTGGATTTGAGCGCGTACCAACAGCCGCCGCCAGTTGGCATTGAACTTATATCCCCGGCGGCGTCCATCCCGCCCGGGTTCTCCCCAGAACACCAAGTTTGTCTCCAGTGGTCTTACGGGGTGGTCCAACGCCTGCTGCAAAACACTGACGGCCTCTCGGGTGAGCGGTACGGTCCGCGCGCTTCCGTTCTTCGTTTTGGTGAGGCGCACGACCCGACGAACCAGATCCACCTGATCTCGTGTGAGCGACTGTATCTCTCCCACCCGCATACCGGTATGCAGGGCTGTGCGGACCATCCAACCCAACATGGGATTGCTGTGTCGATCGCATTCGAACAGCAATCGCCGCTCTTCGTCGCGCGTTAGGCGTCTGTTTCGCCCCCCACCGGGAGAAGGCTTGCGCACTCCGCTCACGGGATTGTAGGCCAGTCCCAGCTTCCACTCCTGAATCGCAATTGTGTACAGGTGGGACAAGAGAGCTAGCTCGAGACGGACCGTATTGTTGCTTTTTCCCTCACCGAGACGGTCGTCGCGATACTTAGCGACCAGATCGGGCGAAATGGCGCTGAGGGAGTAGGCGCCGAGGCTCTCCCGCAACGGCTTTGCGCGTCCTTCCTCGCGTCGGCGGGTTCCCGGACTCTTCGTGGGTGACACTTCCGAGAGATATCGAGCCAAGGCCGAGTTGAGGTCCATCCGCTCTGACGGAGCACGATCGATGTAGACGCCCCGGACCATCTCGTCTTCCGCTTTTCGAGCCCAGTCCTGGGCATCGCGGCGGGTACGGAAGGTCTTAATGGCCGGCGGCCATCCGCGCTTTCGGATTGCCGCCTTCCAAGTGCCAGAAGGGGTCTTAGAAATGGTGGCCACGGAACATCTCCGGAACTGGCAGTGTTCCGAAATTGTACCGAAAGGCCAGCTGATTAGATAGTGTAAATTTGTATGTTGTTGTTTTAATTTGAGCTGGCGATAGGATTCGAACCTACGACCCGCTGATTACAAATCAGCTGCTCTACCGACTGAGCTACGCCAGCGTGCTCTGAGGCCACGGATCACACGGCCCGAAGGCCATTGAAATCCGGGTGCATTTTATGCAATCGACTCGAGGCGAGCAAATCACTCGCAGGGGGTCTCGGACCACGCCACCCCGGACTGCTTGGCTGACAGCTCCGCGACGGCGTCCTGGCTGACTTGCTGGGCCGCGGGCCCGTCGAAATCCAGCCAGTATTCCTCGCGGCTGCGCACGCGAGGCTCCACTACGGCGGCCAGACCCTTGGCACGCAGCTGC
Organism: uncultured Ectothiorhodospiraceae bacterium; assembly: GCA_964416345.1. GTDB lineage: Bacteria > Pseudomonadota > Gammaproteobacteria > CAYQDX01 > CAYQDX01 > CAYQDX01. The sequence continues at coordinate 2,848 of CAYQDX010000059.1, read as the reverse complement.
TGGGCATGCTTGTCGGCCGCCGAGCGCTGCCCGAAGACCCCCAGGGAGATCGAGTTGGGCGGTCCCCCACGGGTCACGACAAAGCTGTCGATGCCACGGCCACGCAGCTCGCGCACCTTCTCCACCGCGGCCGCGCGCGATTCCGGAGGCGGCAGCAGAACCCAGAATCCGATCTGTTCTTCGGCTGTCGACCGCCTTGTGGTGCCCGAGTCTGTCCCCGGTGCGGAGAGTGCGCGGGCCGCGGCCGCCGCCTCCGACGCCCCGGCAAAGGGACCCAGCGCGTAGCAGCGCTGCTGCGCCTGGGCACTCGAGGCGGGCCCATCGGCGCTGACGGGCGTGGCGGGCGGCTCGGCCTCTGGGAATGCACCTGCCGACTCGGTGCCTTGCTCCGGCTGGGGAGCCTCGATCGCCGGAGCCGCTGGCGTCTTGGGTAGCTCGCTCAGCAGCACTAGGCGCTGGCCGCCGAGCCTTGCGGTGGACGCGGCGCCCGGCGCTACCACTGCCCCGGTCGCCGCTGGAAAATAGATGTGCCAGACATAGACCAGAAGATTGATCAAGAGCAGCGCGAAGAACAGCGCGCCTAGCGGTCTGACCGTCGACCGCAGTCCATCAGGCACCTGAACCGCTCCCTATCCCGATACTACGAGCCGCCACGGCAAGTCCCCGCAGCACGAGCCAGGGCTCGTGCCGATATCGGCCTGCCAGCAAAGGAAGCACCTGCTCGGCATCACCCCCGGTGATGAGGCGCGCCATGCGCCCGCCCAGCGCCGCCCCCACGTCCTGGACGAGTCGGTCCACAAACGCGACGGTTGCATATAGCGTCCCGCCGGTCACAGCGTTGAGGGTGTCGCGCGCGAGCACACCCACGTTCGCCGCCTCCAGCTCGGCGCCTATTGAGGACGCGAGACCGGTGGTTGCCGCCAGCAGGCAATGCCGCCCAAGCTCCAGCCCAGGCACGATGAGACCACCGAGATGGCGGCCATCCGACCCCAGGGCATCGACCGTGATCGCCGTGCCACAATCGACGATACAGGCGGCGCCGACGCCTAGGTCCCTTGCTGCAAGCAGCGCCGCCCAGCGATCAACCCCCAGGCGGCCGGGCTCGGCGTAGGCGTTGAGAACGCCGGCGGCCTCGGCCTCCGCCCGCAGGAACTCGGGGGTCACACCCCATTGGCGCTCCGAATGCTCCCGCAGCGCCTGCTCGAAAACCTCCCCCGCCACGCAGCTGGCCATGACCCGGCTCGGCCGCTGCACCTGACTCAGTCCCTCCTGGATCACCTCCCGCGGCTGCCGCTCGCGGTGCACGAGCGCCCCGCCCGACACAAAGCTCTCACCGTCGAGGTGCCCCCACTTCAATCGGGTGCTTCCCACGTCCAAGAGGAGCATCATGTCCCAGCCCTCACGCTAACCTCCCCAGAATGAACCGACACCACGCCGTCTGCGGTCTCGAGCTGCAGCGCCCCAAGGACGTCGATGCCTCTGGCAATCCCACGAAGACGATGCCCCGGGCCTTGCACCTCCACGGCACGCCCCTCAAGCCAGTCCCGCTTCTGCCACTCCGCCAGCAGCGGCTGCAGCCCCTCAGGCTCGTAGGCGACGCAGACAGATACCAGGCGCTCCAACAACTGCCCGGCAAGCAGATTCCGAGAGGGTAATGTATCACCGAGTGCGGATCGAAGATCCACCCACGGCTGGTCGATGACATCTGCCGCTGAGGCGGGCATTGCATAGTTGATCCCCAAGCCGATCACGGCGTCGCATGGCCCGGAAGCCTCACCTACGAGGTCTATCAGGATGCCTCCCAGCTTGCGGTCGGCGAGGTAGAGGTCATTGGGCCATTTCAGCGCGACGTGTAGGCCTGCTGCCTCTTCCAACGCCGTGGCGACCGCCACTCCAACGGCGACACTGAGTCCCAGCAACGAGATTGGCGGCAGGTCGAAACGCCAGAGAAGGGACAGATGGATGTTGGCCCCGTAAGGCGCGAGCCAGGAGCGACCGCGACGCCCGCGGCCGGCAGTTTGGTGCTCACTCAACAGGGCCTTGGTGCCCGTGTAGGCGATCCCCGATTCACGCAAGAGGCTGGTATTGGTGGAATCCACCTCTTCTGCAACTCGAACGCAGCGCAGATAGACCTTGCACCCTGCGGATAGACACGAGACTATCGCCTCGGCGCTCAATAGGACGAGCGGCGCCCGCAGCCGGTATCCGCGACCCCGCACGGCATCGATCTCAATGCCGCGACGGCGGCCGTCGCCGATCGCCTTCCAGACCGCCGATCTGCTGATGCCCAGGAGACGACCGAGCTCTTCGCCGGAGAGAAACCGGCCGTCCCCCAGCAGCTCCAGCAGCCGGTGCAACGATGTGCGCGAGTCCTTGTCCGAACCGACACTCGCGCCGGGCCGATCCTGATTGTCATTCACAGTCAGATTTCCCCGGCACGGAGGGCCGAAGCGCTGCAAGCGGATACAGGCCAGTCAGGGAACGGCGCTGCAGCAGAAGGCTGAGTGAAAGCGCGGCGTCCATTGCCGTCCCTCCAGAGCAGGACGGTCACACCAAGTCGGCACCCACCTCGCCAAAAAAAAGACCTCTCCAATTGCTTGGAGAGGTCCTTGGAGCAGGTGCCTGGCAGTGTCCTACTTTCACATGGGGAATCCCACACTATCATCGGCGCTGAGCAGTTTCACTTCCGAGTTCGGAATGGGATCGGGTGGTTCCCACTCGCTATGGCCGCCAGGCAAAACGGTCGTGGGGCACCGATATGATGCCCCACCTTGTTCGGGAAGTCGGATAGCGCAGCGCTTGGTCGCTGCATGCTCGAGAGCCAGCACCCAAACCACTTGGGTGATAT
>CAYQDX010000058.1:11898-15657 GCA_964416345.1 uncultured Ectothiorhodospiraceae bacterium | reverse complement strand
CGAGTACGTGGTGGACTTCCTGCCTAAGGTGAAGGTGGAGGTCGCCGTGAGCGCCGATCTGGTCGATCAGGTCATCGAGGCCATTTCCAAAGCCGCAAACACCGGCAAGATCGGTGACGGCAAGATATTCGTATTTGAGCTACAGCAGGTCGTGCGCATTCGCACCGGCGAGACGGGCGCGAGTGCCCTGTAGGTGCGTCAGTCCGGCGCGGCTGGCCGCGCGCCGAATCGCCCGCAGCAATCGGACTGACGATGAATCCGGGCCAGGTAGGCCTGCGGCGTCGCCTTGGGGGCCGCGTCACGGTGGCAGTGGTCGAGTGGACGCCAGATAACAAGCACCGCGCCACCCCATTAGTGCGTCCCGTTCTGGTTTCGGTCGGCAGGCTCGCAAGCAAGTGTCGCCATGGCGACTGGCCGGGCCGGCGGCCATTAGCCAAGCGCGGCGGCAGCATCTTAGGATGCCTCCGGGTCGCGCACCTGCCAAACACAGGTTGTCACTCCTGGGTCCTGATTGCTAGGGCCGTGCGGGCGCCGTCGGCGCCCGCCGTTTTCTCCATCCCCACGCCGGCTCGGCACGCCATCTCCCACGGCCCGCAGACTTGCTGTCCGGTATATTTGCCTTCCGCCAGGATTCGGCTAAATTTGGGACTTAGCGCCGTTCGCGGCCGAGCCTGTGGCTCCCACCACGTCCGTCACGAGGCGGCTCAGGGGGACGAGACTGCCGGCGTCGCTGTCGGGGCTCCGTGCAGGGAGGTCGTGAGCCGCTGCCCGCGTGCAGCGCGGATCGCAGGATCTCCAACAAAGGGGGGGCCGCAAACGATGCGGAGGCCAGGCGCCGCAGGAGAGAGCCCTGCCGCTGGTGCGCCACCAGCCGTGACCGAGGTATACGCTGATGCCAGCAGCACCTGATCACTATGCCGTCATGGGAAATCCCATTGCCCACAGTCTCTCCCCGCGTATTCATATGGCATTCGCGCGGCAAACCGGGCATAACATCAGCTATGCGGCCATCCTGGTCGACCCGGAGGGCTTTCCCCAGGCCGTAGAGGACTTCTTCGCCGGAGGTGGCAAGGGTCTCAACATCACTCTGCCCTTCAAGCACGAGGCCTGGGAATGCCTGGTCGACCGCAGCGAGCGCGCGGAGCGCGCTGGCGCCGTGAACACGATACTTTGCCGCCCAGACGGGACCCGCTTCGGGGATAACACGGACGGAGTCGGCCTGGTGCGCGACATCGTCGATAACCTCCATGGCAGCCTCGAAGGCAAGCGCATCCTGCTCCTCGGCGCCGGCGGAGCCGTGTGCGGCGCGGTGGGCTCTCTGCTGGGGCAGGAGCCCGCGCAGCTGGTGATCGCCAACCGTACCGTTGACAGAGCGGTGGCGCTGGCGGACCGCTGCTCGCCGTTGGGCAACGTCGAGGGCTGCGGCTTCGACGATCTGGATGGCTGGCACTTCGACTTGATAATCAACGGCACCTCCGCAAGCTTGCAGGGGGACGTGCCGCCGTTGCCGGAAACGGTGCTCAAGGCCGGCGGGTGGTGCTACGACATGGCCTACAACCAGGACGGCGCCACGGCCTTCGCGTTGTGGGGGGCGGAGCACGGTGCGGCAACCTCTGTCGATGGATTGGGCATGCTGGTTGAGCAGGCGGCGGAGTCTTTCCTGCTGTGGCGCGGAACGCGACCTCAGACCCGCCCAGTCATCGAGGCGGTCAGGGCCGGAGACGACGCCTGAAGGCTCCGCAGTGAGCTACGGCTCAGGAGCGCTCCGAGCTGCCGAATCTACGGCCGTCCAGGGCATGGGCCTTGACCAGCTCGCCCGCTGCCAGGCGGCGTCCGCCGGGAAGCTGAACTTCGGTCAGCCGCAGCATGCCGGCGCCGGTGGCCACATCGATGCCGGCGCGTCCGGTGTGCACCACGCTGCCGGGGGCCGCGGCGCCGCCCTGCGCGGTGGCCACGGCGGCCCAGATGCGCAGCACGGTTTCATCGAGGAGCGTATGGGCCACCGGCCAGGGGTTGAGCGCCCGCACCTTGCGCTCGATGGCGATAGCATCCAAATACCAGTCGACGAGCGCCTCGGCCTTTTTCAGCTTGCGGGCGTAGCTAGCTCCGCTCGGGTCCTGTGGCGTGCCCTGCAGGCGGGCGCTGCCGAGCCGATCGAGCACCTCAAACAGGGGCTCGACACCCAATACCGCGAGTCGGTCGTGCAGGCTCGCGCCCGTCTCGTCGACGGCGATGGGACATGCCCGCAGTGCCAGGACGTCGCCGGTGTCCAGGCCGGCGTCCATTTGCATGATGGTCACTCCGGTCTCAGCGTCCCCCGCGAGTATCGCCCGCTGGATGGGGGCTGCACCCCGCCAGCGGGGCAGCAGAGACGCATGTACGTTGATGCACCCGTGCCGGGGGATGTCCAGCACCGCCTGCGGCAGCAGCAGACCGTAGGCCACCACGACGACTACATCTGGCTGCAGCGCTCGAAGACGCTCCTGCTCGCCGGTGTCCTTGAGGCTGGTCGGCTGGTGGACCGGGACTCCTCGACTCAGAGCGAGCCGCTTGACCGGGCTCGCCTGCCGCTTTTGGCCACGACCCGCCGGGCGGTCAGGTTGGGTGTATACCCCGACCACCGTATGGGCGGAATCCAGCAATGCCGCCAGAGTCGGCACTGCGAATTCGGGAGTGCCGGCGAGCACGACACGCAGCCGGGACGGGGTGGTGTTGGCACCGGACACGGGGGCGCAGTCTCCAGCAGCTACGGATCAGAGAGTATGGGTGCGCTGTTTTTCCAGCTTCTTGCGGATTCGCTGCCGCTTGAGCTCGGAAAGATAGTCCACGAAAAGCTTCCCTTCCAAATGATCCGCCTCGTGTTGGATGCATACCGCCAGCAAGCCGTCGGCGTCGAGCTCGTATGGATTGCCCTCCCCATCCAGGGCGCGCACCGTGATCTGGGCGGCCCGCTCCACGGCGTCGTAGATACCTGGCACGGAGAGGCAGCCTTCTTCCATGCGCTCGATGCCATCACGGCGCGTGATCTCGGGATTGATCAGGCAGAGCGGCTGGTCGTTGGTGTCTGAGACGTCGATGACGATGACACGTCTCTGGACATTGACCTGCGTCGCAGCCAGCCCAATTCCGGGTGCGGCATACATGGTCTCGAACATGTCATTCACCAACCGCTGGACCTCGGCATCGACCCATTCCACAGGTTTGGCCTTGAGCCGCAGGCGCGGGTCAGGGAAATGCAAAATATTTAACAAAGACATAGAACTTCCGGCGACAGTTGTAGCATAGTGTAGCTTATGTTGCTAAAGTAATGATCGTACAGATCTCGGCATTCCGTGCGCTAGACTCAGGGACACTGAATCAGGGGCGAGGGTGCGCCGCCCGTGGGCGCGCGGATACGGCGCAAGGATAAGAAAAAGGGGTCCGCAATGGCGAAATACAGGTTGTTTGCCGTGGTTATGGCGGTGCTCGCCAGCGTGGCTGCAGCGGAAACGACGGCGCTCAAGCCGGATCGACCTGACCGCTACGTGGTGCAGCGAGGCGATACTCTGTGGGGCATCGCCGGGAAGTATCTCGACGAGCCGTGGCGCTGGCCCGAGATCTGGGAGGTCAACCCGGAAATCGCAAATCCCCATCTCATCTACCCCGGTGATACCTTGGTGCTCAGCTACAAGGGCGGCAGGCCGTCCTTGGGTGTCCAGCGCGGCCGGCCGACCGTCAAGCTCTCGCCCACCGTGCGGGTGACCCCCCTGGAGCGGCCGA
>CAYQDX010000058.1:1323-11888 GCA_964416345.1 uncultured Ectothiorhodospiraceae bacterium | reverse complement strand
ACCTACGCCGACGGCCGGCCCTTGCTGTCACTGTCGCGCGGCTCCCACAATGTGAGGCTCTCGCCAAGCGTGAGAAGCACGCCTCTGGATGGCGCCATCCCGTCCATCCCCATCGACGCCATCCGGCCGTTCCTCACCGGTCCGCGGGTCGTCAGCAAGGAGGCGCTGGACGAGGCGCCCTACGTGGTGGCGCCCGCGCAAGAGCATCTGGTCGCGGGCTCCGGCGACCGCATCTATGTCCGCGGCCTCGAGGCCGGCGGTGCAGATAGGTACAGCGTGTTTCGGCCAGGAGACCCCTATCGCGACGTGCTGCCAGATAGTGTCCTGAGCCCACCGCCGACCCACTATACGGTGGGCGAGCGGGCCACCGCGGTGGAGTCCCCGGATGCCGACAACGTGGTGCTGCCCGCCGGCGGTCCGATCCTGGGCTACGAGGCCATTTATGTCGGTGAGACCAAGCTCGTTCGGGAAGGCGATCCGGCCACCCTGGATCTACTCAGCACCGCCCGCGAGGTGCAGGTGGGCGATCGGCTGCTGCCGGTCGAGGAAGAGACGATTCAGCAGAATTTTCTGCCTCACCCACCCAAGAGTGCGATTGAAAACGGCTACATCATCTCTGTTTATGGCGGAGTCTCCCAAATTGGCCAGCACGATGTCGTGGTGCTGAACAAGGGCGAGCGAGACGGCATCGAAGTGGGCGACGTCTTGGCGGTCTATCGCGCCGGCGAGGCCATCAAAGACCCGGTCAACGCGCATGTGTTTAGCAAAAAGGTCACGCTGCCCGACGAGCGGGCGGGCGAGATCATGGTCTTCCGCGTGTTCGACCGTCTCAGCTACGCCCTGGTGATGCGGGCGGTCAGTGCCATACACGTGCGCGACAAGGCCACCGCTCCTTAGCGCGTCAGATCCCCTGCGGGGATGGCACTCTTTGGCCCCATGCCCGCCTGCGCCTGCCCCCGATGGACCACGAGCACTGGCTTGCCCTGGCGCGTGTGCCAGGCATCGGTCCCCGCAGCTTTCGACGCCTGCTGGAGCGCTACGGCAGCCCGCGGCGTCTTTTCGAGCATCCTGAGCTGGCGGCGGAGCTACCCGCGGAGCTGCGGGCCTCCCTCAGATCCCCAGACTGGGACGGAGTCTCCCGCGATCTGGCATGGGCTGAGGCCCAGGGGAATCGAATTCTCCTCTGGCATCACGCAGAATACCCGCCGTTGCTGCGCCAGCTGCCCGACCCGCCAATGCTGCTGTTCGTGCGGGGCGACGCCGGCCTGCTGGGCTCCCCGCAGCTGGCGATCGTCGGAAGCCGCAATCCCACCACCGGCGGTGCGGAGACCGCCCAGGCTTTCGCCCACCATCTTGCAGGCTCCGGTATCACGGTGACCAGCGGGATGGCGCTGGGTATCGATGGGGCCGCCCATCGCGGCGCGCTGGCGGCAGGCGGCCATACCATCGCCGTCGCCGGGACCGGCCTGGACCGGGTCTACCCGGCCCGGCATCGCCAGCTGGCTCACCAGATCTCCGAGCATGGGGCGCTGGTGTCGGAATTCCCTCCCGGCACTCCGGCGCTTCCGGAGCACTTCCCGCGCCGCAACAGAGTCATCAGCGGCCTGTCTCTTGGGACCCTGGTGGTGGAGGCCGCTCTGCGCAGCGGCTCCTTGATCACGGCGCGGCTGGCCGCCGAGCAGAGCCGCGAAGTCTTCGCCATCCCCGGCTCCATCCACAATCCCCTGGCACGGGGTTGCCACGCCCTGATCCGCCAGGGGGCGAAGCTGGTGGAGACCGCAGCCGACGTGCTGGAAGAGCTGCTGCCACAGCTGCACCTGGCGCTGGAGGAGCGGCCCGCACCAGCCGAGACAACCGGAACGCGGTCCGGAGACGCGGCCCGCCGGGAAGTCCTGGACTGCCTGGGGTACGACCCGGTTTCCGTAGACCTGCTGGTGGAGCGCACCGGATTGACGCCCGAGGGTGTTTCCTCCATCCTGTTGGAGCTTGAGCTAGAGGGCCAAGTCACCAGCGCCGCCGGCGGACTGTATACCCGCGCATAGGGGACCAGAGATGAAAGAGAATGTGCTTGACGTACTGATGTACCTGTTTGAGCACTATATGGACGAGGAGACCGGCCTGCGGCAAGACGAGGAGGAGCTTAAGGTGGAGCTGGCCCAGGCAGGCTTTCAGCACGCAGAGATCGCCAAGGCTTTCGCCTGGCTCGATGGCCTGAGCGAGCTGCAGGGACGCGTGCCCGAAGGGCTGGGCGTCCAGGCCAGTCCGGCTATCCGCGTGTACACCTCGCAGGAAGTGGAGAAGCTGGACCTGGAGTGCCGCGGTTTTCTGCTCTTTCTGGAGCAGGTGGGCGTGGTCGACGCGGAGACCCGTGAGCTGATCATCGACCGGGTCATGGCATTGGAATCGGAAGAAACCGACGTCGATCACCTGAAGTGGGTCGTGCTCATGGTCCTCTTCAATCAGCCAGGCCAGGAGGCGGCCTACGCCTGGATAGAGGACATGGTGCTGGATGAGATGGGCGGCAACCTGCACTGACCGCAAACGCCCGCTCGGACAATTCCCGGACTGCAGCGAGCTCGCCAGCTTACCCCCTGCCGGTCCTCCGGCCCCAGCTCTCCCGCGTCCAATCTCCATCGCCGCTTGCACGTCCGGTCCGCCTCAGGTAGGGTCCTGCACTCGCCGTGCCTGTCCCGGGCAAAGACCTCGAGCCATTCCGGCACCAAGATTGACCCCGGAATCGCGTGCCGTACAAACTGTGAGCCCATGAGCAAGAATCTCATCGTCGTCGAATCGCCCGCCAAGGCGAAGACCTTGAAGAAGTACCTCGGTGCGGACTTCGAGGTGCTGGCCTCCTACGGTCATGTAAGAGACCTGCTGCCCAAGGAGGGTGCGGTCGACCCGAATCATGATTTCGAGATGCGCTACGAGGTGATCGACAAGAATTCCAAGCATGTGGACGCCATAGCGCGCGCCATGCGCAAGGCGCAATCCCTTTATCTGGCGACGGACCCCGACCGCGAGGGCGAGGCCATCTCCTGGCACATCTATGAGATTCTGCGGGAGAAGCGTGCCGTCGCGAAGAAGCCGATCCACCGCGTCGTCTTCCACGAGATCACCAAGCGCGCCATCCTGGCGGCGGTGGACCACCCACGGGACCTGTCCATGGATCTGGTCAACGCCCAGCAGGCCCGGCGGGCGCTGGACTACCTGGTGGGCTTCAATCTATCGCCGCTGCTGTGGAAAAAGATACGCGGCGGGCTGTCCGCAGGGCGGGTGCAGAGTCCTGCGCTTCGCCTCATCGTCGAGCGCGAGGAGGAGATCGAGCGCTTCCTGCGCCGGGAGTACTGGACCATTGAGGCGGACGCCAGCAGCGCGGCGCAGCCCTTCGCGTCCAAGCTAGCCCGCTACCACGGCACCAAGCTGGAACAGTTTAGCGTCACCAACGAGACCCAGGCCGCGGCAATGCGTGTCGAGCTGCTCGCCGCCGCCCACGGCCACCTGCGGGTCTCAGCCATCGACAAGAAGAAGCGCAGGCGCAATCCGGCCGCCCCGTTCATCACCTCCACCCTGCAGCAGGAGGCGGCCAGGAAGCTTGGCTTCAGCGCCCAGCGCACCATGCGGGTGGCACAGCAGCTCTACGAAGGGGTGGACATCGGGCAAGGGGCCGTCGGTCTCATCAGCTACATGCGCACCGACTCGGTGAATCTGGCGGCCGAGGCGGTGGAGGAGATCCGCGGGCTCATCGCCGCGCGCTATGGGGCCCGCAGCCTGCCCAAGACCGCCCGGCTCTACAAGACCAAGTCCAAGAACGCCCAGGAAGCGCACGAGGCCATTCGGCCCACCTCGGTGCAGCGCGAGCCCGATGCCATCAAGCACCACCTCGGCGCAGACCAGCACAAGCTCTATCAGCTTATCTGGCGGCGAACCGTGGCGTGTCAGATGATTCACGCGACTTTCGACACGGTGGCGGTCGACCTCGGCTGCGGCGAGGGCAACATGTTTCGGGCCACCGGCTCCACCCTGGTGGATCCCGGCTTCATGGCAGTCTATCAGGAGGGCACCGACGACGCCGCCGAGGAAGAGCAGGGTCTGCTGCCTCCGCTGAAGGTGGGCGAGCTGGTGGATCTGAAGGCCATACGCAACGAGCAGCATTTCACCGAGCCGCCCCCGCGCTACAGCGAGGCCAGTCTTATCAAGGTATTGGAGGAGTACGGCATCGGCCGGCCCTCCACCTACGCCTCCATCATCGGCACGCTGCAGCAGCGGGAGTATGCGCTGCTCGAGAAGGGGCGTTTCAGGCCCACCGACGTGGGGCGGGTGGTGAACCGCTTTCTCACCCAGTACTTCACCCGCTACGTGGACTATGACTTCACGGCCAAGCTCGAGGACGAGCTGGACGCGGTCTCCCGCGGCGAGAAGGAATGGCGGCCGCTCATGCGCGCCTTTTGGGAGCCCTTCAAGCACCAGGTGGACAACACCGAGGAGAACGTTCAGCGCAAGGATGTCGTGCACGAGGGCCTGGACGAGCAGTGCCCGAAATGTGGCGAGCCGCTGTCCATACGCCTGGGCAAGCGCGGGAGGTTCATCGGCTGCACCGGCTACCCCGAGTGTGACTACACTCGCAGCCTGGAGGACTCCGAGAAGGAGGCCGAGGCACCCGAGCGTGTGGAAGGCCGCGTCTGCCCGCAGTGCGGCTCGGAGCTGCTGATCAAGCGGGGACGCTATGGCAAGTTCATCGGCTGCAGCAACTATCCGAGCTGCCGCCACATCGAGCCGCTGGAGAAGCCAGTCGACACCGGAGTGGTCTGTCCCGAGTGTCGCAAGGGCACCCTGCTCAAGCGCCGCTCCCGTATGGGCAAGACTTTCTACTCCTGCTCCAGCTATCCGAAGTGCAAGTATGCCGTTTGGAACGAGCCCCTCGCAGAGTCTTGCCCCAAGTGCGGCTGGCCGGTTCTGACCGTCAAGACCACCAAGCGGCGAGGCACCGAAAAGGTCTGCCCGCAGAAGGACTGCGACTATGCGGTCGCGGCCCCTGAAGACGCAGCGAGTGTCGCAACCCAGCAGGCCCAGGCCTGAGGTCCTGGCCATGTCTGCGTCATTCGTTGCCGTGCTGATGGGGTCCGACTCGGATCTACCTACACTGCAATCTACCCTCGATGTCCTCGGGGCACTGGACATCCCCTGCGAAGTGAAAATCACGTCTGCCCACCGCACGCCGGAGGCAACCCGCGACTATGTGGGGGACGCCGAGGCCCGCGGCTGCGCGGTGTTCATCGCTGCGGCAGGGCTGGCCGCCCATCTGGCGGGCACGGTCGCCGCCCACACCCTGCGCCCGGTCATCGGTGTGCCCATGGGCGGAGGGCCCTTGCACGGCATTGACGCCCTCCTGTCCACGGTGCAGATGCCGGGTGGCGTGCCCGTTGCCTGCGTGGCGATCGGCAAGGCCGGGGCACAAAATGCGGCCTATCTGGCCGCGCAGATCTTGGCCCTCGGAGACCCGCGGCTCGCGACCCGCCTGGCACAGCGCCGGGCCGACACCGCCCGCCAGATCAACGAGCGGGACACAGCCCTACAGGCCTCCCTGCGGACTCGGCGCTGAGTGCCGCCGGCCCATGGGCATCCGCCAGGCGGCCCGCATCCTCCGTGCCGGCGGCGTTGTGGCTTATCCCACGGAGGCGGTCTACGGCCTGGGCTGTGATCCGCGCCGACGCGAAGCGGTGGAGCGGATCCGTGCGCTCAAGCATCGTCCCGAGGTCAAGGGCTTAATTCTCATCGCGGCCGGCTACCGGCAGCTGCGCCCCTTCGTTTCCCTGCCAAGGGGGCTTGAGTCCCAGGTGCTGGCCAGCTGGCCTGGTCCGGTGACCTGGGTCGTACCGGCGCGACTGGGCGTGCCGGTGTGGCTGCGCGGCCGGGGCGGGGGCATCGCGGTGCGGGTGACCGCGCATCCCGTGGCGGCGGAGCTGTGTCGCCTGGCCGGTGTGGCGCTGGTCTCCACCAGCGCCAATGTCCACGGCAGGCCACCCGCACGCAGCGCCTTCGCGGTGCGCCGCACGTTCGCCAGCGGTGTCGATTTCGTGCTGGGCGGAGCGCTGGGCGCGCTGCAGCGGCCCACCGAGATTCGCCATGCCCGCTCGGGAAAGCTGCTGCGACCGGCCTGAAGTGGGCCGCCTGCGACGGGAGGACCGCGAACATGAGCGACGTAGCCACGTCGGCAGTCAAGGACTACCTGCTGGGACTGCAGGAGCGGGTCTGTGAGACCCTGGCGGCCATCGATGGGTCCGCTGCCTTTGCCGAGGATCGCTGGGAGCGTCCCCAGGGCGGTGGCGGGCGGACCCGCGTGCTGAGCGAGGGGGCCGTGCTCGAGCAGGCCGGCGTCGGGTTCTCCCACGTCGCCGGGGACGGCCTGCCACCGTCGGCGTCGGCCCACCGTCCCGAGCTTGTCGGACGCCGTTTCCAGGCCATGGGTGTGTCCCTGGTTATCCACCCGCGCAACCCCTACGTCCCCACCTCGCATGCCAACGTGCGCTTCTTCGTGGCAGAGGCCCCCGGCGCGGAGCCGGTGTGGTGGTTCGGCGGCGGCTTCGACCTGACGCCGTACTACGGCTTCGAGGAGGATGCCATCCACTGGCACCGCACGGCGGCGGCAGCCTGCGCGCCCTTCGGCGTCGCCGTCTATCCACGTTACAAGCAATGGTGTGACCAGTATTTCTACATCAAGCACCGCAACGAGCCGCGGGGCATCGGGGGACTGTTCTTCGACGACCTCAACGAGTGGGGATTTGAGCGCTGCTTCGCGTTCCTGCGCAGCGTTGGGGATCACTACCTGAGGGCCTATCGGCCCATCGTGGAGCGCCGCCGGGATATCTCCTACGGCGAGCGGGAGCGGGATTTCCAGCTCTACCGGCGGGGGCGCTATGTGGAGTTCAATCTGGTGTACGACCGCGGCACCCTGTTCGGGCTGCAGTCGGGAGGCCGAGCCGAGTCGATCCTGATGTCCATGCCGCCGCTGGTGAAGTGGCGCTACGCCTGGCAGCCGCCCGCCGGCTCGGCCGAAGAGCAGCTGTATCGGGAGTTCCTGCGGCCGCGGGACTGGCTAGCCGAAGGCCTCCAATAGATAAGGAGGCAAGGCCAATGCGCCCCGGTGCACTGCCTCACTGTAGTAGCGGGTCGCAAGCCGCGGGGTGCGCCAGGACTGGGGCGGCTCGGCCACATGGGCCAGGGTGGCGCTCCACCAGCCCGAGGGGTAGGTCGGCTGCGGGAAGTGCAGGGTCTGCACGGCCGTGAAGCCTGCCCGCTGCATCGCGGCGCGCATCTCCAGGATCAGATCCACGTGCAGGAGCGGCGATTCGCTCTGCTGCACCAGGATGCCTCTGTCGCCCAGGGCGCGGCGACAGTCCCGATAGAAGGGCTCCCGAAACAGTCCTTCTGCCGGACCCACCGGATCGGTGCTATCGATGATGATGACGTCGTAGTGTGCGGCGGTCGCGGCGGCCACCCAGGCAATGCCGTCCTCGAATCGGGGGTGCGCCCTGGGGTCTGCGTTGGATGCGCAGAGCTCGGGGAAATACTGCTCCGCCAGGCGAGTCACCCGCTCGTCTATGTCCACCTGCCAGGCTTCCGCCACCTCCGGGTGCTTGAGCACCTCACGCAGCGTGCCACAGTCGCCCCCGCCGACGATTAGGATGCGGCGGGGCTCGGGATGGGCATTGAGTGCAGGGTGCGCCATCATCTCGTGGTAAATGAAGTTGTCACGCTGGGTCAGCATCACGCAGCCGTCGATGACCATCAGATGGCCGAAGGTGGCAGTCTCGTAAATCTCCAGGCGTTGATAAGGGCTCTGCTCCTCGTGCAACTTCCGGATCAGCTTCAGAGAGATGGCGGAGCCGCAGGGCTCGCAAAGCTCGGAGAACCAGCTTTGGTCTAAGGGCATGGGGGGAAACCTCGTGCTGATACATTCCGGGGAGCAGGCGGGGCGCCGGCCGCCCGGAGACCGCGAGCCCAAAGGCGTCGAGCATTATAGCCCCTGCCCGCCCCGGTCACGACACAGGACGGTCTGGTGCCTTCTGCCATTCCATTGCAGCCGGGTATGACGTACCCTTGGCCGCGTCGCAGCCCCGAAAGCCCCCGATGACCGAGAGGCACTCCGAGCGTACCGCCTGGGACATTCAGCGCTCCCGGGAGATCTACAACGTTCTGCATTGGGGCGGGGGCTATTTTGACATCAACGCCCGCGGCCACCTGGTCGCCTTGGCCGGAGGTACCGCGGGCCCCGCCATCGACCTTCATCAACTGGCGCAGGAGATCCAGGGGCAGGGACTCTCCCTGCCGGTGCTGGTGCGCTTCACCGACATCCTGCGGGACCGGGTCGACGTGCTGCTCGGCGCCTTCGACGGGGCCATGGCGCGGGAAGCCTACTGCGGCGGATACGCCGCCGTCTATCCCATCAAGGTGAATCAGCAGCGCAGCGTGGTCCAGGAGATCGTCTCCCATGGCGGCGTCCGGGTGGGGCTGGAGGCCGGCAGCAAGCCCGAGCTGCTGGCGGCGCTCGCCCATGTCGACCCGGTCTCGGGGATCGTCGTGTGCAACGGCTACAAAGACCGCGAATACGTGCGTCTCGCGCTGCGTGGCCGCCAGCTCGGCTTCCGGCTGCACCTGGTGGTGGAGAAGCTCTCCGAGCTGGACCTGGTGCTGGCCGCAGCAAGGGCACTCGGCGTGCGGCCGAGCCTCGGACTGCGCGTCCGGCTGGCCTCCATCGGGGCGGGCAAATGGCAGAACAGTGGCGGCGAGAAATCCAAGTTCGGGCTTTCATCCCTGCAGGTTCTTGCGGCCGTGCAGCGGCTCGCGGCAGCAGGAATGCTCGATACCCTGCGGCTGCTGCATTTTCATGTCGGCTCCCAGGTAGCGAACATCCGCGACATCCAGCGTGCTCTGAGAGAAGGCGCACGGTACTATGCCGAGCTACGCCGGCTGGGCGCTCCCATCGCCTATGTGGACGTGGGGGGGGGGCGGGGAGTGGACTACGAGGGCACGCGCTCGCGCAGCCACTGCTCCATGAACTACGGCGTCGAGGAGTACGCCAACAACGTGGTGCACGCCCTGACGGAGATCTGCGCCGAGGCCGGACTGCCCCACCCGACTATCATCACCGAGTCCGGCAGGGCGATGACCGCCCACCACGCCGTGCTGCTCACCAACGTCATCGACAGCGAGCCAGGCCTCGGTGCAGGGGAGCCGGCACCTCCCGGGGCGGATGAGCCGCCGATCATCCATGATCTTTGGCGGGGCTACGCGGAGCTCTCCGGGCGCGCCGCCATCGAGGCCTACCACGATGCCGGTCATTGGCTGGCGGAGGCCCAGGTGATGTTCACCCATGGCGTCCTCAGCCTGGACCAGCGGGCTCGCGCCGAGGCTCTCTATGCGGCGATCCTGCGCCGGGTCGCCGGGCAGCTGGATCCCGGCGCCCGGCCCCATCGGGAAGCGCGTGACGAGCTGCTAG
The DNA here is from genome assembly GCA_964416345.1 of uncultured Ectothiorhodospiraceae bacterium. Classification (GTDB taxonomy): domain Bacteria; phylum Pseudomonadota; class Gammaproteobacteria; order CAYQDX01; family CAYQDX01; genus CAYQDX01. The sequence continues at coordinate 2,392 of CAYQDX010000058.1, read as the reverse complement.
AAAAGCTCGCAGACAAGTATTTCTGCAACTTCTCCCTATTCCAATCCATTCCGGACGCGTGGGCGATTCAGCAGGTCTTTCCCATCGTGCCCCTACAACGGCTGCAGGAGCGGCCGCAGCGGCGTGCAGTCCTGCAGGACCTCACTTGCGACTCCGACGGGCGCATCGACTACTATGTCGACGGCGAGGGCGTAGAGACCACCCTCCCGCTGCACGACTACGATCGCAATACACCGTATCTACTAGGAATCTTCTTAGTGGGGGCCTATCAGGAGATCCTTGGGGACATGCACAATCTGTTCGGCGACACGCACTCGCTGCATGTGGAGCTGAGCGGCAGCAACTACAAGATCACTCAGCCGCTGTATGGGGATCGCGTCGAGGCGGTGCTACGTCTGGCTCACTTCGAGCCGCGGCAGCTGCTGCAGACCTTCGCTACGCGCATCGCAGCGGCCGATCTGGAGCCCGACACCGCTGCGGCCGCATACGCGGAGCTGGAGGCGGGACTCAAAGGCTACACCTACCTAGAAGACTGAGCGGCCCCCGAGTGACGGCCGTCACGACTTTCCTTGAATAATCTATCCGGTTACGGACGGTTGGTAGATTTGGCTTGAAATTGAAAAGGTAGTCATGCATTCTTAAAGTCATTTCCATGCCGAGGTCCAGTGCGGGGGCCTTGTCGGCATGGGGGATGTTTCCGGGGCACCCGTGCGAGACACCAGAGGGGATGAAGGGGATGAAGGGGATGACCAAAATACGAGCGATATCGAGCATGTTCATGCTGTTGCTCCTGACAGCGCTGAGCGGCTGTGGTGGCGGAGGCGGAGGCTCCGGCGGCTTCGTCGGTCCGGATTCCATTACCATCACGCTGCGGGTGGAGCGCTCGACCCTGCCGCCGAACACCACCGGCGTGCTGCCCATCAGTCAGCTCTACACCACGACCGTGTTCGCCACGGTGCGGAATTCCGACGGCACGCCGCTCGGCGGCGGCACCGTGCAGTTCACCATCGATTCGCTCGAGCACGGCGCCTTGTACGAGACCGACCTCGCCACCAAGGATGACAACGGC
>CAYQDX010000058.1:0-1223 GCA_964416345.1 uncultured Ectothiorhodospiraceae bacterium | reverse complement strand
TTGAACATCCTGGTGCTGGACGACGGCGGGCAGCTGGTGCCGAATCCACCGGGCAACAATGTGCGGGTGGTGCTGCTGGCGGGGCGTCCCAATGGCGGTGAGGAGCTCGTCGGCGTCAACAGCTCTGGTGCCACCGTCCGTGGTCTCAGCATCGACGTTCCGTCGGTCAACGGTGTGGCGCAGGTTTCGTTCCGGGCGGGCTCGCTGCCGGGCACGGCGCGCATCGGCGTCACCGTGGATCGGGACAACTCCGTGGACAATGGCGTGACCGGACCGATATCGGACGTCACCACCATTTCCATGTCCGACGGCCAGCCCTACTCTCTGACCTTCACGGGCCCGTACATCGGCGCGGTGCAGAACAATGCCAACTCGCTCGATCTCGACCCGCCGCAGTTCAGCAACGGCACCTTCAACCGCCTGATCAGCGTCATCGCGAACGACCGCTTCGGCAATGTGGTGCCCCAGGGCACGCCGATCAACTTCTTCCTGATCGACGCGCCGCTGTCCGGGTACCCCAACCAGGGTCGCGGCACCTTCGACATCACGGGCACGGACGGCAACCTGGCGGAAGGCGGGTTCACCTTCACGACCCTGGCGAGCTCGCTGGCGGGAGCCCAACTGTTCGACCTGCTGGCCTTCGACGGTCGCAGGCCTGACCAGGTGGGCGGGCGCATCATCAACGGCATCGCCGGTCCCATGGGCATCAGCGTGAGCAACGCCTTCAATCCGGGCACCGATTCGGGCTTCACCGTGCCGTACACGATCGGCCGGCCGATCAGCGGCAACATCGAGTCGGTGGGCTTCACCGACGCCAACGGTGTGGCATCCACACGGATGAACTATCCCATCACCGCCCTCGGCCGCCACATCATCCTCATGGCGGAGGCCAACGGCGGCAAGGCGGGTGCCGTGCTGGATGCCTACTACCTGGGCAATGATCTGGGGGCGGAGCTGAGCATCATCGGACCCGCGGGCTTCTCCGGAATCGCCGCCACCCTCAGCACCTCCGTCGGCCAAACCGTGAGCCAGAGCTTCACCCTGCAGCTGACGGGTGGATGCATCGACGCCAACGAGAGCGGCGCTTGCGATGCCAGCGAGCCCATCGTCGGCAATCCGTTGCCGGCCGAGGCCGTCGCCTGGACGGTCGATATCAACGACCCCGACCACGAGGCGGCACTGACCGCTCGGGATGATGCCGACCAGAAGGAGGCCGAGGCCGA
>CAYQDX010000057.1:3886-15682 GCA_964416345.1 uncultured Ectothiorhodospiraceae bacterium | reverse complement strand
CGTGCGCGCCTCGGGGCGTCGCAGTGTGCTGGTCACGAACGCCCACGGCAAGAGCCTGGCCCTGAAGATGGATCGCACCCGCCTCGGCGGTCACCTGGATGCCCTGGTATGCGCCCACGACCTGGGACTGCCGAAGGAGGATGCGGGCTTCTGGGCTCGGCTCCAGGGGGTGCAGCCCTTCGCTCCGGCCCGCACCCTGCTGGTAGACGACAGTCTGGCCGTGCTGCGATCGGCCCGGCACTACGGGCTGGGCCACCTACTGGCGGTGCTCCACCCCGACTCCAGGCGCCCGGCCAAGGACGTCGCGGAGTTCTCCGCCATCAAGAGCTTTCGCGACATCATGCCACTGCCACGGATGGATGCGGCGAAGTGAGAGCGCCCGTCCGCCGCCTGAGTCAGCCGGGCGTCAGTCGTGTTGATGCTCGTGGCCCCCGACGTCCAGCGACTTGTCGGTAAACAGATAGTCGCCCAGCTCATGGGCGAAACGCTCATCGTTGCGCCGGATCCATTCCAGCAGCATCGCGGCGTGCTCCTTCTCTTCGTCCCGGTTGTGGGCCAGCACGGCCTTGAGCTCCGGGTCGTCGCAGGCGTCGACCCGCTGGTTGTACCAATCCACCGCCTCGAGCTCCTCCTGCAGAGATACGATGGCCCGATGCATGTCCATGGTCCCCTCGGACAGCTTGCTGAGATCCTCATGCAGCCCTTCATGCGCCATTTCGGCTATCTCCCGTCTGTGTGGCTCCCGCTTCACGCATGGTGCGCCTGCCAAAAAAAGGGTCCGCCTGCGGCGGACCCTGGAGTTTCGATAATTCGGAGCGGGCTTAACCGAAGCTATCGTAGACGATGTTATTGTACCAGCTATAGGCGTATTCCACCTCACGTGCCCGGAGCTGCGGCGAAGAGTCCATGGGGGTGAGCCCACCGGCATCCTTGACCGACACGATCTTGCCGTCCTGACCCAGCCTGTAGACAGCCGCCACGGAGATGCCGTCTTTCGGTGCCAGAATGCTGTAGCAGGTGTTCACCAAGGACGGCTCGCCGGGCTCGCGGCCATTGAGCAGGTCGACGATGGCGGCGGCGCAGACCTTGGCCTGGGAGTTCGCGGCATAGGCGGACTTGGGCATGGGGCCAGCAACGCTGGCATCGCCGATCACATGGACGTCCTTGTGCAAGGTGGACTCGAAGGTCTTGGGTGCCACCGGGCACCAGCCCTCCGCGTCCGTCAGACCCGCGGTCTTGGCGATGGCGCCGGCGATCTGCGGCGGGATGATGCTCGCCACCGCCACCTTATGGGTGTCGAATTCGGTGCTCACCGTCATGGCCTTAGTATCGACGGACTTGACTCCGCCCGCCGAATCGGCCCCGGACATCCATTGTATCATGCCCGGGTAGTGCCGTTCCCAGCCCTGCTTGAACAATCCGTCCTTGGCGAAGCTGTCCTTGGCGTCGATGATCATCACCTTGGACTTGGGCTTGTGGGCCTGGAGGTAATGGGCGATCTGGCACGCGCGCTCGTAGGGACCGGGGGGACAACGGTAGGGATTCGGTGGCGCGGAGATGAGCACCAATCCGCCGTCCGCCATTGACTCCAGCTGCTTGCGCAGCAGTGTCGTCTGCGGTCCAGCCTTCCAGGCGTGGGGCATCTTCTGGGCCGCCGCCTCGTCGTAGCCTTCGATGGCGTCCCATTTGTAGTCGACGCCCGGAGCGACGATGGCCCGGTCATAGTTGAAGGTCTTGCCGCCCTTGGTGGTCACCGTGCGCTTGGCCGGATCCATTGCGGTCACCTCGTCACGCACCACCGTGACGCCATGTTTGCGCAGGCCATCGTAGGAGACCTTCAGCGAATCCAGCGTACGCTCGCCGCTCAGCACCTCGTTGCTAAGATAGCAGGTGTAGTAGTACTCGTTGGGCTCGATGACGGTCACCTCTATGGAGGGATCCGCCATGCGGATGTACTTGGCCGCCGTGCCACCGCCGGTGCCGCCACCGACCACCACCACGTGGGTCTTGCCCGCGGCCCCGGCGATATAGGGAAAGCCCACGACGCCGACGGCCGCAGCGCCCCCCGCCAGCTTGATGAACGTTCTACGAGAAATTTGCGACATGATCGACCCTCCCTACTTCTGACTGGCGAAGAACTGCGAGACGGCCTCGATCTGAGCCGGACTGAGCTCTTTGACCTTCTTCGTCATCCTCTTCGGCATGTCCCTGCCACCAGAAATGAAGTCTTCCATGGAGTAGGTGAGGTACGGCAGCCACTGCCCGCCGAGTATGCCGGCGTCATCGTCCGGCTCGCGGCCGTTGTCGTCGTGACACGTCTCACAGCTGTCCTTGTAAACCTTCTCACCTTCCTTGACCTTCGCGGCGTCGAGCTTCTGCGGCTGAGGCACGGGCTTCTGCTCGGCGAAGAACTTCGCCATGGCCTTGATCTCTTCCTCCGTATAGCCCTTGGCCAGACGCTCCATGATGGTGCTGGGGCGCTCGCCCTTCTTGTACGCGAGCATCGTATCCTCGAAATAGGTGGCGGACATGCCGGCGATGCTCGGCGCCGCGGGACCCATGCTGACCCCGTTGGTGCCATGACAACCGGCGCAGGTGTTGCCCAGCATCGCCCCGCCGGGCGTGGCATGGGCGGGCAGGGCCCCCAAGACCAGTGCAGAGCCTAACAGCATGCCGACTGCTGTCCTATCGTGTCTCATGATTCCCCCTTTGCGGATGGTGCAGCCTATTGACCAACCTTCCGTGCCGCGGTCCCACGTCGGGCCCCATTCACGCCGCGAGGCCTGACATCCCGGCGCGGCCTCCCCGGCAGCTTACGCCGGCGCGATCGGCGTGACAAGCTGTATATTCAAGGTGCCGGGGGGGCGCGGCTCAGTGCGCGTCCGATTTCCGCAGGCCGTGGAAGGTGCTCTCCACCAAAGGCTTGGCATCCACCTGGGACAGTGACACTGGGCGCAGAAATAGCGCGCGGGGGCCAGGTGGCTCAGCTCCCTGCCGGCCTGGTCACGGTGGTGGCTGTCGCCTATACAGCCGCGCCAGCAGCATCGCCCAAAAATAGCGGGCCGGGGAGCGGGCGCTTGGCGCCGGGGCCGCTGGCGGTGAGGCGACCTCGGCGGGTGAGCCCGAGTCCTCAGGCGAGTCACGCCCGTGGGCGGTAGCCGCCGCACGCAGGGACGCATTGGGGTGAGCCACGACCGTTTGCCCAGTGGGCAAACGCAAGTGTGGCGAACGCCCGGACAGGAGTCCGGGCTGGGGCAACCATAGCCACTGACCTGGCGCCAGGGACGGCAGAGACCGTGCTGGCTAAGCCGTGGCGGTGCAGCCCCGGGGCCGGGATCAGGGTCCCGAGCTGATCGATGAGCTCCAGCGGCGTGCGGGTCGCCGCCGTGGCGCCATCGCGCCGGGGTTTCGCTAAGGGATAAAGAACGCGCTGCTGATCAAGCCCCTCGGGACGCTCGAGCGCGAACGGCGGCCGAGCAGCGCAGCGGGCGCTCGAGCCCTGCGCGATCCTGAGCGGTAATGCGTAGCGCGGCGTCGAGGGAGAAGCCGCACGGCGCTGACGCCCTTGGGCTCCCGCTCCAGGTACCACCGCAAGCGCTCGGGGACCGACAGCACCCACTGGCGCACCGGCAGCGGCGGGAAGACGTGGCTCCTGGAGCAAAGAGGCCTCGTCATCAGCTTTCGGGGCCATAAAGACCGCAAGTGCCACGAGCTGACCGAGCAGGGCGAGAAGTTCGGCCAGATGATGGACACCGCGCGGTGCCACACCGATGGATGGCCGGTGACACAGATCGTAGTGGTACAGCAGGATCCTGGGGGTGTCAAGGGGGTAAAGTAGTGTGCAGGTGTCGAGAGGGGGAGGTCTGGTCTGGCATCGTTGCAAGAGCAAAATTCCGTCCGTCCTGCGATCCATCCCTCGTGGCGGTATCTGGGCGAACTAGCTTCCGTTCCCCAGGAGTTTTATTACTCCCAGATTTTCTGGCGCTGTGTATCCCTTGTCCGCCTTAATTATTGAACTGTAGATTTTATTTCCGAAGCTCTTAAGGCGTTCCCAAGAACCCGGATCGACGGTTGCGTTTTTCTCAACTATGACCTTATTTGCAGCCACGCAAGAGAATGAGTTTTTCGAAAAGGTTCTCCGTCGGTGTTGGATGAACGTCAAGCACAGACATCCAGACCTGACTTGCTGGTTTGTCGTCTGCATGCGAGCGCGCAGTGGTGAGTATACGTAGAAGCCGATAGGCGGCGTTGTTTGTTTCTATGTTTTCCATGGCATACCGAGCATGTTATGGCGACAAGTGCCAAGGGTTTGGGTCTGACTTTGCATTAACGCAAGACCCCCCACCCCGTGCGCCCTCGGTTGACCGCAGTCAGGCCAAAAGGGCGGCCTCAGCATCCTCGAGCTCTTGCTTGCGTCGCCAATATCCCCAAAGCTCCGCGCGTTTGCGGGCGTCGCGGAGCACGCCTGCATCCCGGAAAAGGCGCGCCCGGAACAGCTGAATGTCAATTGCGTAAAGCTCCATCGGCCCCCGGGTGGCGATGTCCCAGGCGGCTCGCAGATCCGCCGCCGCAGCCTCTTCCGCCCGTGATAGCCAGTGAACCAGGGCACGGCAAAGCAGACATTTCACGAGGTACTGCGAGCCGCCGGCGCTGCGCGCGGCCTCCAGGGCCGTGTTGCTCCACTCGTTCGCTTGCTTGAGCGTCGGTGTCGGGACAACCGCAGGGCCCAGGAGTGCCCGGTAGAGGATAGTCTGGGACAAAAGCAGCCAACCCAGGGGTTTGTCGGTGGACCAACGCTCTTGATCGGCCACCTCGATGATGAAGCGTGCCCGCTGCTCCACGTCCCGCAGCACCTCGAAGTCATCGGCGTGGAGCTCATCCGCGGGCCGGGACGCTCCGGCGAGGCCGGCCTCACCTGGGGCGCGACGGGCGTTCAAACCCTGCCATGCAGCGCGTTCGACCGGAGCCAGGAGCTGCTCGCAGTACTGAAACCCCTGCAAGGAGAACAGCGGCTCGTCTGTTCTGTTCCGGGCCATGTTCCGCTGCAGGTCCTCGGCACTTTGAAAAAAGGCCAACGCCTCCTCAGGTTTCCCCGCGCACGCCAGTGCTTGAGCCAAGGTGGTGCGGCCAATGACCTGCCAGAATCCATGGCCCGCACGTTGGGCGAAATCGATGGTCTGCCGCGCGCTCTTCGTGGCCGGTCCGATACGTCCGAGTAACAGCTGCAGCCGGCTGAGATCGTTGCTTCGAGAAGCCGCGGGGGACCACTGCTGCGCCGTGATCAGCATCTGCAGTGAGGTATCGAGAGGTTCAAGCGCCTCGGCTAGGCGCCCGACGTACTCAAGCGAAAAGGCGGCGTCTCTCAATACCCAGGCCGCGGCTGGAGGCGGCAGGGAGGGATGAACCCGCGTCCAGGGGATTTCGAAAAAGCAGGTGACGGCGCTGAGATCGGCGCTGGCAGCACCCAACACGGTTATGCTGTAGCCCTCGCCGTAGCCGCTCCGCTGAATACGATCCCGATAAACGTTGGCGCAAGCCTCGAGGTGCTGTCCCGCTTCGCAGCCATGGACAATGGCCCGGTATAGAAGCTGAAGCCCTTCCAGTCCCTCCGGCCAGTACGGCACGCTGCCGATCAGATGTTCGTAAAGCCGTTGATGCCCCGCGCGCCAAGCTTCTGGCGCCTCATCGCGGGCGCGGCGCGCGAAATACTCGCGAACCAGCGGGTGACTGTCCAAGGCTTCGCTCGACGTCTCCCACGGCACTTCCTCGAGGTCTGGATCGCCGAGGCTATGGGTTTGCTGCGCCAATTCCGCGGCTTTCCTGCTGAAGCCGCGTATGGGCGTCGCCTCCCAGCTCAGGCGGTGAACCAACCCCGCCTTCGTCAGGTGCGACACCGCCAGATTGAAGTCCTCCGGGCCTCCCGCCAGCAAGGCATCGGCCAGCCCAGCAATCGGGGGCTCCCGCCGAAGCGCGGCTAGGCAGGGCGGGTCGGCAGGGCCGTCGAACAGGCTGAGCAGACGAAGCAGGTCGAGCTGACGGCGGCCCTCTTCCCCGCTGCTGTCGAGCCACTCCTCGTATGCCTTCATGACTTGAAAGGCACGGCCCCCATGCAGCCGTCGATCGGCATCGGAGAGCTTCACCAGGCCACGCTTTCGAACATCACCACCGTGTGCCCCTGCGAGGAACCGCCCGAGCAGCTCGAGCGTGAGGGCGTGCCCCTCGGTCTCCGTGCTGGCGGCGCGTAGCTCTTCGTCTGGACCCCTGACCCCTGCTCGGCTCAGCAGGCTCGCTCCCGCTTCGTCATCGAGCTTTTCGAGCGACCATTCGGGCGCGCTCGACTCTCGCCATTGATTCAGCTCTTGCACACTCGCCCGCGTCGTCACAATGCAAAGACCACGGCCGCCGGCCGCGAGGCCCTGGAGCAGCATCTTCAGCCCGGGGTCTCTGAGCTGCCCGCCCGATGGTCCGGGCGGGTGTTGCAGCGATTCCAGCCCGTCGAGAACAAGGAGGCTACGGTATCGCTTCACCATCTCTGCCAGGCGTTCGCCCTTATCGAACGGCGAGCCGCCTGGGACCGCCGCGTCAGCCCCGAAGAACTCGAGAGCCCGGGCAACAAAATCCTCCGCCGATGCCAGGTTGGGGCCAGTACCCATGCCGCCGTGGAACGGCCAGACAAACACCCTTTCAGCGCCCAACCAATCCTTGGCCGGCAGGTCCTTCAACCAGCGCGCGATGAGCGAGGTCTTCCCCGCCCCGCCCCAGGCGACCACCTGAGCGACGTGAATATGCGGGTCGAACCATATCTGCTCGAGGCGTCTCAGATCCTCACCCCGACCAAATAGGACCTCTGCCGCCGATGGCAACGCGCGCGCGAAGGTCTTGAGGGGCCACCTCGCTCGCACCGGGATCCCGGCGACCAGTTTGTGAAGTTCGACGAGCGTGCCAAATCCATAGCGGATCTGATCACTCGCCATGAGCTGCGCTCGGTGCTGCTGCTGAAGCTGTCGCTTGTCTTGGTCCTCCTCGACGCTTCGGTCCGCGGGCAGTCGCCCGTCGGTCAGAAAGAGGTAGACCGGCTTGCCCAGCGACCGAGCAATGTCGTATTCGAGCTGGGTGTAGGATCGGCGCCGCCGCCCCTCGGGCCTATCTCGTGGCTCGCTTCCGAAGCAGAAGCCCACCAGACACACAACCGCGTCACATTGCGCGATCTTCTCGGCAAGGATTTGGTGGATTTCGCGATATTCGGTTGGGAAGTGCTCCTCCACCACCGCCTTGACATCCATGCTTTGCAGAACATCTCGGACTGCCGTGCGAAACGACCCCAATTCGGCCGTCACCGCGCTCACGAACACCGTCCGCCACTGACCCATTTGTGCGATAGTACCACAGGCGACGTGTTCGGGATTCACGGCGGTGCTGGTAGACTCAGGCAGTCGTTTTTACGCCCGGACTCCCGCGTATCCTCGTCAATAACGGCGCGCACCCGCGTAACTAGCTCGCCGTCCCCTCAATCACCCCTGCTGCAATCGGCCGACCTGCGGCCAAGTAACGGATAGCAAACCCAAGCCCCCCCCTGCGAGTCCAGGGCCGCCTGAAACGTGAGCCTATCCGGGGCTGGAAATCGGTCAAGGCCCCACCAGGGGGCTGACAGACCTCGCGAGCGGTGCAGGAGTGCGCTTTGGCGAGCGATGGGACGAGAATTTCGGGCGCAGCGGGCAGGCAGCGAGACGGGGAAGACCGCACCGTCTCGCGCAGGAGACGGCGGTGACCAGGCAACGCTTTGGGGGATACGGTCCCTGCGATCGTCGAGCGCAATTTCTCTAAATACCTTAAATCCGGGATCTTTGCACCTGGCTTCGGTCATACCTGACCAGGAATTTGCCATGGACATGCAGCAGTGAAAATGGCCACGATGAACCGCAAGCTCCATGAATCGACCCATTCAGGGCTAGGAATAATCAGTATAATCTTATATACTTAATTTTGGAGCTGCCTCAGAGGAAGACACCCCAAGGTAGTCTCGAGGCCTATGAGATGCTACCCAGGGTGTGCGGTGAGACGTGGTTGGCAGACGTCCCCAGGGTATGCAGTTGCCACTGTGCGGGTATGTCTTGCCCGCACGTGCAACGGCCGGCAAGACCCTTTCATCTGCTGTCATCATGGAGCACAAGGCTTCAAGTACTCTCATCACGGAGATCGGATACGGAGATCCCTCGCTCAGGAGCTGTCAGGAAGCATGAAGCTACAAAACAGTTTGAACCTGATACGGCACGCGGTCCAGGCGGCGCAGACACCCGCCGAGGTACTTGAGATAGCCATCAACCAGGTACTCCAGATGTCTTGGGTCGGCCTTCGACACAGCGCCGCGGCGTTCTTAATGCGTGGACAGAAGCTACGCCAGGTTGTCAGCCGCAATCTGCCTCCAGCCGTGGAACAGGACTGCGCCGAGCTCGCCCTCGGCCAGTGCCTGTGCGGACGCGCCGCGGAGGCCGGTGAGTCGATCGTCTGTGCCCACTTGGACGAGCGGCATAAGGCCCGCACGGGCATGGCTGAGCACGGCCACGTAGTGCTGCCACTAGCGTGGCAGTCCCAGACCCTGGGCGTGATGAACTTCTACCTGGCAGCCGGCCAGGAGCTTGATGATGACCGCACCAATTTCCTCGAGGGGGTCGCGGCCGTCGTGGCCACGGCCCTCGGGCGCCTCAACTATCAGGCGCGACTTGCCCAGGTTGAACGCCTATCCAGCGTCGGCCTGCTGGCAGCGGGGGCGGCCCACGAGATCAAGAATTCCCTCGCACTGGTATTGACCAGTGTCGAGTGGCTGGCCGAGGATTTGCCGACCATCCTAGGACAGTGCCGCAACTTGCGGGAGCAACTGGTTGAGGAGCTCGGAGCCACGCGTGCAAACGCGCTCCTGAGCGATGGCGCCGACCTTCGCGATGACGAGCTGTTCCAAGATTTAGCCCAGTGCACCCAGAATGCACTGGATGGTGTGCAGCGGATCCGCACCATCGTGCGCGACCTCGGTACCTTCTCCCGCGCTGAGGACGATGAGCTCAGCCTTGTCCTGCTTTCCACCGTAGCGGAGAATGCGATCAAGCTGGCCCACAACGAAATCAAACATCGCACCCGCCTAAGCAGGGACCTCCGCCAGACCCCATACGTCTTCGCGAATGAAGCGCGCCTAACCCAGGTCTTCCTCAACTTACTGATCAATGCGGTCCAAGCCATCGACAAGGGAGATCCTGAACGCAATGAAATCCTGGTCCGCGTCTCACACGACGGCGATGAGGTCGTCGCCGAGGTCAAAGATACAGGAAAAGGCATCGATCCCGCCGACTTGCCCTACGTGTTCGACGCTTTCTTTACAACCAAGGAGCGAGGCGTCGGCACCGGCTTAGGGCTATACATCTCGAAGAACATGGTCTCATCCCTGGGGGGCAGACTCGATGTGGAGAGCACCGTGGGCCTAGGCACACGTTTCATCCTCCGTCTCCCGGCAGCCGACCCACGGGCGCCCAACCTACGCGCCAGACGGGGCAAGACTCGCGCAATACAAAGCCATTCTCCTTCCGGGTAGCGGCGCAATTCCCGTTCCACGAAGGCTGGTACGCGCTGCCTGCCCCAGTCGTCTTCCCCCGCCAGCGCGAGGTAGGTCTCCAGGTGCGGCTGGACGACCTGGTAGAGGGTGGTTTGCTCGGGACGGCGACGACGATAGGCAACCGCTCGACATCCCTGTGACACGGCGGTCATGTTGGCATCCGTGTGGCATCGAGATCGGGAGCTGTTTTTATGTACATCACGGTACCCGCTCTCGCGGGCGCTTTCGCGTTAGACCCGCATTTGGTAACTGCCGGTGACAGTACCCGGAGCCGGCCATACTATGACGTCTCCCCGGTGGCCTCCTCCAGGTGCAGCCGCATGGCCGGGAAGTCCAGGGTCAGCACCGCGTCGCGCAGCAGTTCGTGGCCCAGCAGTCCGTGCACCGTGAAGCCGCAACTGCTCTGCAGGGGAAAGGCGTCGAGCACCACGCCGGGCGCATGTTCCCGACGCAGCCGGTCCAGCTGCAGCCAGTCGGCGCGGGCGCGGTAGCCTTGCAGAGTGCCGCCGCCGCCGGCGCCGGCCAGGCTCTCGTCCTCGTGCAGCTGCAGGCCCAGAGCCTCGGCGCGGGCGCGTGTCAAGGCAAAGGCGCCGCCGGTCATGCCGGAATCCAGGAACAGGACCAGGTCCCGGTGGCCCGGCAGATCCGCCGCGGTGAGCGGCAGCATGTCCTGGGCCAGCCACAGGGGGGCGCCGGCCCCGGCGGGGCCGGGGTTTGCGGCGGTCCGGAGGGCCGGCGGGTCCAGCCGCAGCCGGCCGCGGCCATAGTCCAGGGTGACGCAGAAGCGGGACAGGATGCCGCTGCCCAGGATGCCGTGGATGGGCAGCGCCGGGAACCAGGCGCGGAAGGCCTGCGGGGCCTCGATCACATGCACCAGCGGGTCCAGGACCTCGACACCGTCCAGGGCCAGGGACTCGGCGTGGCCGTAGATCACCGGGGCGGGCAGGCCGCCGGCGAACGCGCGCATCTCCCGCCCGCCCAGGCGCACACCGGCCTGCACCGCGAAGGCGGCCTCCAGCACCGTGTCGCCGGCCCCGGTATCCAGCAGCAGGTGGGCCTGCCGTTCATTCACCCGGGCCTGCACTACCGGCAGCGGATCGGCCGTGACCCAGTCGACCCGGGCCGCGGCCCGCGGGTCCGCCAGGCGGCAGGGCTCCCGGGCCGCCATCACCGCCAGGGTGCCGGCCAGGCCCTCGCGCCCCAGGCCCTGGTAGCAGTAGGCGGCGGAGGCCAGGTTGCCCTGTCGGTAATAGGCCTCGGCCAGCCAGGCCAGGTTGTCCCGGGTGCGCAGGCCCTGGTTGACCGCATTGCCCAGGTAGGTGGCGGCGGCCGCCGGCTGGTTGGCGAGCAGGGCCAGGTAGCCGATCAGGGCCTGCAGGTCCAGCCGCTCCGGGTAGCGGCGGCTCAGGGCGTGAAAGGCCCCAGCGGCCCGCTGCAGCCGGCCCGCCGCGAAATCGCAGTGGGCCGACGTCTCCAGTTGTCCGGGGTCCTGCGTCTCGCCGGCGCTCACGTCAGTGTCCTCCCCGGCGTTGGGGCAGGGTGGCCGGGCAGCGAGGCGCCCAGCCGGAGGGATGTGACGGCAAGCGTGTGTTCAACATGGCGGAGTATCGCGGTCAGAAATCGAACCGCTGCAGGTTGACCACATCCGCGTCCCAGGTCAACGCCGCATGGACCGCGTCGGCGAGCCGCAGCTGGAAGCCGCCGGCCATGGCCGCGTTGGCGGGGCGCTGTAGGGGCAGCCGGGACATTGGCTGCCGGACCAGCTCAGCAGGCTGCCGGTAAAGCTGGTCGCCGCGTTCGGGAACGGACCGGAGGCGGTCACCAGGCGATGCGCTGGTTAAGCTCGAAGTCGGGCTCGGGCGGGCCGAGGAGGTCCCAGTCCGACATCGGCTCGGGCGCATCATCCCAGTCGGGAGGGCCTCGGGCCGGGGCGATGGGGGGGCAGCCGTGGCGGTTCGCCGATGTGGGTAAGAAGTCGTGGCGCTGCCAGCTGACGGTCTGGTCGAACTGGAAGGCAGGCGCTAGCGCGGCTGCCAGTTGGCCGAAAACCGGGGTCTTGTCAAATGTCTCCTCCCAGGTCGGGGGAACGCGTGCGGGTGAGAGCACGGGCGCTGTCGTGAGCTTGCCGATGTGCTCGAGGATGCGGGTCACCGGGGCGGTCTCGGTGACCCGCTGTGCTACCCGAAGGCCGCCCT
>CAYQDX010000057.1:0-3786 GCA_964416345.1 uncultured Ectothiorhodospiraceae bacterium | reverse complement strand
ATGCGGGTCACCGGGGCGGTCTCGGTGACCCGCTGTGCTACCCGAAGGCCGCCCTGCGTGTCGTACACGGTGAGGACACCGTCGCCAATAAGGTATCCGGCTATTACCTGGCCGGCCATCTGCAGCGAACCTATGACGGTATGATGTCGACTGCCTCATGGTCCCATGAAGGGGCGGCACGAACCCGAATCTCACGGAGTGCCCGCAGAGCTTCGCCTTCGTCGGTCTGCTTACCGTGCTTGTCCTGCATCCGACCACGGAGCTTGCTCGCCAGCTCCGTGAAGTCGTTGGGGAATGCGAACCGGGTCCGCTTTCTAGCCAACGCCTGGGCGAACACCCGTCTTTCGGGGTCAGTCCCACAACCTGGAATGCGCTCCCAGGCCGCCACGACCGCTTTCTCGACGGTCATCACGCGGTCCAGGTCTCCAACGAGGTTGCTAGCCTGGAGGCCCGCGATAAACGCGTACCGAGGTCTGCGATCACGCTTGATCATCTGAAGATCGGCTGTATCGACCTCAACCAACGGCGCGACCTCAACATAGGGACGCTCGACGCACAAACGCACCAAATCGCAGCTCTGTGAGATGACCACGAAGCCGCGGACTTCCGCTTCGGCAAGGTCCGCGCCCTCCTTCGCAGCGGCAGCTGCCTGTGGAGTCAGCGGTAGGCGGGGGGCGAGTCGATGGACGAACCACTGCTCGCCGACGACACAGTCTCCTTGCCGCCATTGCTTGAGGGCAGCATCCACAAGAGAGCGTATTTCAACTTTTCCCTGCGCGGTCACCGTTCGCTCTTGACCGTTCTGGCGGCCCGAGACTTCTCGACCTCACGATGAACGGTTTCGTGGAGTGCGCCCATGCGCTCAGCGGGCGGCGCGGGCATCCGTGCCGCCCGCGCCGCCGCGGAAAGCGGAGGCAATTCGGGCATCAATCGTTTCGGGCAAGGACCCAGTCGCCGCATGACCTCGTCGAGCTCGTCTTGTGCCAGCAGATCGAAGGGGATCACGCCGTCAGTCATCGGCGTCATGAGGGCTGCCCGAGTGGCTTGGGCATTGCCTCGGTCAACGTGCCGCACCACGACAAGCGCCCTGCCGAGTCGTTCCTCGTTCTCGGTGTTCAGGGCCTTGCCGGACGCCCAGAAATGAACGCTTCGTCGCGCGACTCCAAACAGGCGGGCGAGCTGGTCCCAGGTCAGGCCGCTGCGACGGCGCAGCTCAGCGACGGCCGCGCTCGGTGTTATCGTCACATTCATCGCCGCGAGGCCGCTGTTGGTCTGCTCCGCAGTGGCGAGTAATTCGGCCCACTGAATCTCGGGTGCGGCGCTCGTTGTTCCCTGCGTGGTGAGTGCGCCGCCGATGCGGATCACCCAGTTGCTGGGCCGCTGGAGGACGCCGTCGCAGGACGTGCCGAACGGCATGCCCGGATCGACTAACTGAAGGCTCATACCTTTCCTCCGTACAGCCGAAGGAAGTCGTCGGTCACCACCCAACGGAAGAACGCGTAGGTCCGCTCCGCATATGACAGGGCGTCTGTGACGACTTCGGCGGGGTCGAAGGCTCTCGGCTCGGTTCGGAACATGTCCAAGTCCAGAATCCAACTCGGTTCGGTCAATGGCTCAATGGCGGCACGATCGACCGTAGCGCCCTCCGGCAGTAGCCCCCACCGAGCGACCAGCTGAGCCGCAGGCTCGGGTACAGCGAACCTATTCTCGCTCAGGCTGAGGCGCGCGTATTTCGCAGCCGTCGTTGCGACGACGCCGAGAATCTCCGGCCGCACCAGTTTGCTGATATCGTTCACCGCAGCACCAGTAATGCGGTCGATGTATCTGACGCCAAGGCGGTCGACGATCCTCGGGCTCACGTATTCGGCCAGCGCCTGCACTATAGTGGCGAAGCGCTCGAAGAAGTCCCTCCGGCTCTTGTAGGCAGTCGTCTCGATCGCGGCGAAGTCTGGCGCTAGGGAGGCTTTCCAATTCCCCTCTACGTCGGTGAAGCGCCAGATGACTATAGGAGGCTGCATTGGTGACGCGCCCGGCAGACCCACGACTAGAGCCTGTGTATGCTCAGCCCTGAGGACAGGGTACTGGTCGCGGATGGCCTCTTGAAACGGCGCGACAAAGTCGCGCTTCTCGATCGAGAGTACCTGCGGGAACCGCACCTGCGCGATCGACGTGACAAGCTGCCTATTCAAGGCACCGGGGGGGGGCGCGGCTCAGTGCGCGTCCGATTTCCGCAGGCCGTGGAAGGTGCTCTCCACCAAAGGCTTGGCATCCACCTGGGACACGTGGCACTGGGTGCAGAAGTAGCGCGCGGGGGCCAGGTGGCTCAGCTCCCTGCCGGCCTGATCACGGTAATGGCTGTCGCCTATCTTGGGGGCCTCCTCCTCGTTGTAGTAGGGCCGGTCATGGCACTCCAAGCATCGGTTACGCTTCAGGTCGATGCGCAGGTTGTCGGTCTTGTGAGGCACCAGCGGGGGTTGCTGATCGAAGGTCCGGGGAATCGGGGCTTCGGGCACCAGGACCTTGCGCTCCGGGGGCGCCGCGGCGGTGGCCGTGAGCGGCACGTCGCCGCGCAGGGATTCCGGCGGTCCCGGCCGCGTCTCCCGGGCGGCGCCCGCCCAGGCGCTGGACGCGATCCAACAGGTCAGCGCCACCACCGGCACGGCGAGTCTGGACGGCGAAGCGAAGAATTTCATGTTCAGCCCTCCTTTGGAGCGATGACGGGAACGGTGGGTCCGTGGCCGGACCCGCGCGCCACTCGCGGAGCGGGGTGGGAAACAGCCGAGGCCCGCACCCGGTTTGGGATGCGCAGGCCGAAGTGGAATACGTCCTTCGGGCAGACGTCGATGCAGCGACCACAGTTGGTACAGTTGACCGAGCCGATCACGGGTCCCAGGCCCTTCAGCGCCGGGCGGATGACCTGGGGCTCCGGGCAGACGGCATAGCAATCCATGCAGTCGTCGCACTCGGAGCGCCGATCGGCCCGCACCCGCAGCGGCGCGCGAATGGCGAGCAGACTGTAGAAGGCACCCACCGGGCAGAGCCGGCCGCACCAGCCGCGCCGGCTCACCAGCAGGTCGAATAGAAACACCCCGAGCACCACCAGCCAGCCCAGACCCATGCCGAATATGAGGCCCCGATGCAGCATGGACACCGGATTCACTGCCTCCCACACCACGGTTCCGGTGGCCAGCGCCAGCACCAGGGTGCCGCCCAGCAGCCAATAGCGAGTGCTACGGGCGAGGCTGGTGTGAGCGGTGATACCCAGGCGCGCTCGCAGCCAGGCCGCCAGGTCGGTCACCACATTCACCGGGCAGACCCAGGAGCAGTAGGCGCGCCCCCCCACCAGCAGGTAGCAGACGATGACGATAGCCGCCCCGACGGCTGCCGTGAGCGCGGGTCCATGCCCCGCCAGCAGCGATTGCAGCAGTACGTAGGGGTCCGTCAGCGGCAGCACCTCGAGTGTGAGGCTGGAGGCGAGATTCCCCTTGACCAGCCAGATACCCGCCAGCGGACCGAGCAGGAACACGGCCAGCACGCCAAGCTGCATGCCGCGGCGCAGCAGCAGCCACCGGTGGGCGCGCAGCCAGCCTTTGCTCCGCACGGCCTCCCGCCCCACGCCTGCCGCCTGTCTCACTGGCCCGGCTCCGGCATGCGATCCGGCAGATCCAGGACCTCGGGGATCAGAGAGTGGCCGGCCTGCTGCTTTTCCTTCCATCCCAGGCGGTAGTGGGCGCCCAGCTCCCCCTTGGCAAGCCGCTGGGGCAGCACCTTGATGGCCGCCTCCTC
>CAYQDX010000056.1:9359-16251 GCA_964416345.1 uncultured Ectothiorhodospiraceae bacterium | reverse complement strand
GGCCTGGCGGGCGCCTCGGCGGCGGCCACCCTGGGTGAGCTGGGCTACCAGGTGGACTGCTTCTGCTTCCAGGACAGCCCCCGCCGGGCCCACTCGGTCGCGGCCCAGGGCGGCATCAACGCCGCCAAGAACTACCGCAACGACGGCGACAGCGTGGAGCGCCTGTTCCACGATACCGTCAAGGGTGGCGACTTCCGCTCCCGCGAGGCCAACGTCCATCGGCTGGCCCACATCAGCAATCGCATCATCGACCATTGCGTCGCCCAGGGCGTGCCTTTCGCCCGCGAGTATGGCGGCTACCTGGACAACCGCTCCTTCGGCGGTGCCCTGGTCTCGCGCACCTTCTACGCCCGAGGCCAGACCGGCCAGCAGCTGTTGCTGGGCGCCTACGGGGCGCTCAGCCGCCAGATCCACGCCGGGCGGGTGCGCATGCATCCCCGCACCGAGATGCTGGACCTGGCGCTGGTGGACGGGATCGCGCGGGGCATCATCACCCGGGACCTCGTGAGCGGCGCCCTGGCCCGCCATGTCGGGCACGCGGTAGTGCTCGCCACCGGTGGCTACAGCAACGTCTACTACCTGTCGACCAACGCCCTGCCCTGCAACGTCACCGCCACCTTCCGGGCCTACAAGAAGGGGGCGCTGTTCGCCAATCCCTGCTTCACCCAGATTCACCCTACCTGTATCCCGGTGAGCGGTGAGCACCAATCCAAGCTCACCCTGATGTCGGAGTCTCTGCGCAACGACGGGCGCATTTGGGTACCGTTGGCCACGCAGGAGCAACGACCACCGTGGGACATTCCCGAGGCGGAGCGCGACTACTACCTGGAGCGTCGCTACCCTGCCTTCGGCAACCTGACGCCCCGCGACATAGCCTCCCGGGCCGCCAAGCAGGTGCGTGACGAAGGCCGCGGAGTCGGTCCTTACGGACGGGGCGTATACCTGGACTTCGCGAACGCCATCCGAGAGCTGGGCGCCGGCGTTATCCGCGAGCGCTATGGCAACCTGTTCGACATGTACCAGCGCATCACCGGCGAGGACCCCTACCGAGTGCCCATGCGCATCTTCCCCGCCGCCCACTACACCATGGGCGGGCTGTGGGTGGACTACAACCTGATGAGCACCATCCCGGGCCTGCACGTCATCGGCGAGGCCAACTTCTCCGACCACGGAGCCAACCGGCTGGGCGCTAGTGCCCTGATGCAGGGCCTAGCAGACGGCTACTTCATCGTGCCCCAGACCGTCGGCCACTACCTGGCCCAGCAGCGCCCCGACGAGGTGAGCGTAGACCACGAGGCCTTCCGCGAGGCCGAAGAGCGGGTGCTTAGCGGCGTCAAACGGCTGCTCTCGGTCAACGGCCGGCGCACAGTGGACAGCTTCCACCGGGAGCTGGGCCACCTCATGTGGGAGCACTGCGGCATGACCCGCAGCGCCGCCGGCCTGCGCGAGGCCTTACAGCGCATCCCGGCGCTGCGCCAGGAGTTCTGGGAGGACGTGCGGGTCTGCGGCGGCGGCGAGGAGCTCAATGCCTCCCTCGAGAAGGCGGGCCGGGTGGCAGACTTCCTGGAGTTTGCCGAGGTGGTGTGCCTGGATGCCCTGGCGCGAGAGGAGTCCTGCGGCGGACATTTTCGCGAGGAGCACCAGACCCGGGAGGGGGAGGCCCTGCGCGATGACGAGCACTTCCTGCACGTGGCGGCCTGGGCCTATACCGGGGACGGCTCGGCGCCGGTGCGCCACGTCGAGCCGCTGGAGTTCGAGCACGTGGAGTTGGGCGTGCGGAGCTACAAGTGATGCGCATGGTGCTGCACATCTGGCGCCAGGCCTCCCCCCGCGAGCCCGGTGGCATGGTGGAATATGCAGTGGACGACCTGGCGCCGGACGTCTCCTTCCTGGAGATGCTGGACACCCTTAACGAGCGCCTGGTGCTGCGGGACGAGACGCCGGTCGCCTTCGACCATGACTGCCGCGAAGGCATCTGCGGCTCCTGTGCGATGGTGATCAACGGGATACCCCACGGCCCGGTGCCGGGCACCACCACCTGCCAGCTCTACATGCGGCACTTCCACGACGGCGACCACATCTACGTGGAGCCCTGGCGGGCCACGGCCTTTCCCATCATCCGCGACCTGGTGGTGGATCGCAGCGCCCTGGATCGCATCATCGAAGCGGGCGGCTACGCCTCCGTCGACGCCGGCGCGGCGCCCGACGCCAACGCCGCCCTGGTGCCCAAGGAGTGCGCCGACCACGCCTTCGCGGCCGCCGCCTGCATCGGCTGTGGCGCCTGTGTGGCGGCCTGCAAGAACGCCTCGGCCATGCTGTTCGTCGCCGCCAAGGTCACGCATCTCTCCCTGCTGCCCCAGGGCCAGCCCGAGCGCACCCATCGGGCCATCGCCATGGTCGAGGCCATGGACCGGGAAGGCTTCGGCAACTGCAGCAACCTCTACGAGTGCGAGGCCGCCTGTCCCAAGCAGATCCCGGTGCGCTACATCGCCCGTCTGAACCGGGAGTTCCTCTACGCCGCCCTGACCAGCCACGAGTTCGCACAGCCCCCCAAGCCCCTGGAGCACGAAGAATAGGAGCCCCGAGCCTCCCCCATCCTGTCTCACGCCTTCCCCACATATCGGGGCACCATGTCGGGGGCCCCAACACTTGGCGCATAATATCCACAGATGCCATCGGGCCGAGCCAGCGGGGGTGTCGCCATGAGCAATCCGTATGACGAATTCGATGAATTCCTAGACATGCTGCGCCAGCAGCGCGACGAGCTACGGGTGCAGATGCACCTGGCCAAGACCGAGGCCCGCGAGGAATGGGCCAAGGTGGAGAAGCAGTGGGCGGAGCTCAAGGAGCGCACCGGCGGTGCCCGCGAGGAGCTGAAAGCCAGCGGCGAGAACATCCTGGCCGCAGCCCGCCTGCTGGGCGAAGAGGTGCAGCAGGGGCTGGAGCGGGTGCGCAAGATCCTGGAGAAGTAGGCCGGCTCCTGCGGCCCAGTCAGCTGCTCTGGAGCTTCGGCTCCACCGGCGGCAGCTGCAGGTGGAAACCCTGCACCCGCAGGCTGCGCATCACCGCCATCACGTCCCCCCGCGCCAGGCGGCGCCCTGGATGCAGATCCAGGTCCATCACCCGCTCCAGTTTCCCCAACAACCGGGCGAGGCCGTCGGGCAGGCGCTCCAGGACTTGCTCATCGGTGACGTAGAGATATGTGTCCTGCTTACGCAGGCTCTTGTACACGCTGCAATGCAGGCGCTCGGTCTCGTCGGTCATGGCGTCACCCGCTGCACGACAATCACGGCGTAGCTCGCTCCGGCGCAGCCACGTCCAGGCACATGAGATCCTCGGCCACGGTGACCGGCCCCGAATAGCGGGCCTTGATGATGGCAATATTCTGATCCAGGTGGGCCAGGCTGCGCGCCATCAGGTGGCTGAGCAGCAGCCGGTGCACGCCGGCCTCAGCGGCCAGACGGCCGATGTCACTGGGTTTGGCGTGCAGGTTGCGCTCCACCCAACCGCTGGACTCCGGGATGGCGTGGGCCATGACCAGCAGGTCGGCACCGTGAATCATGCGGCCGAAGCCCGGGCGGCTCGCATTCTGATCACCGCTGAAGGCGATGCGCCGCCCCCCGACCGTCACCAGGTAGCCCACGGCAGGCACCGGCCCGTGGTGCACCCCCACCGCCTGCACCGCGAGCTCGGAGCTGTGCAGTACCCGCTGGGGCTCCTGTGCATTCGGGTCCAGCTCCAGCGGCTGCAGCCGGAACAGGCCGCGCGTGCCATCGAGATAGCCGGCCAGATAACGGAACGCCCCGTGCTCGGGAGCGAGCATGTCCCGCAGAAACTCGCTAATACCCGGGAACACACCGCCGGCCGCGGGCCCGCTGATGGGCAGCGGCCGGCTCCGGGAGGAGAAGAAGCCGCTCTTCAGCAGCGCCGGCAGGTCCGCCGCATGGTCGGTGTGCAGATGAGTGAGCGCCACGAGATCCAGATCTTCGATGTGAGCTCCGGCCTCCCCATAGCGCAAGAACGTCCCGCCGCCCGTGTCCACCATCAGGCGGGCGTGACCGTCGATCCACAGCAGATAGCCGGCGCTGGCCCGGGCGTCGTCCGCGATCGGCCCGCCGGAGCCCAGCACCTGAACCGCCACGCCATGCTCCCCGCAGGCAGCCTGCGCCGCCGTCCCGCCGGTCAGCCATCCCAGCAGCACGACGGCTGCGAGCTTCAAGGTCTTAGTCATCGCCATGGACTCCAATGGCCGTACATCGTGACGGACTATAGCAACGGAAGCAACGGACGAGCCGGCTCTGGTAGGTGTTGCCCCGGCGTGTCTCGCGAGCCCGCGCCGGGCGCCTCATCTGGAATGCTGCTCGGTGGGTCGCCTTCAGGCAGAGACCACCCAGGGCGGCGCATGCTGCGCGGCGGTCCGCTCCGGCGCCTGAGTGTCCTCCCCGCCGAAGACGTCGAGCAACGCTGGCAGGAAGGCGGCCAGCTCCTGGGTCAGGATCACGAAATCGGCATCGAATCGCTCCGCCTCATCGTCCGTGACCACCTCGGCGGCCTGCTCCTGCACCACGTCCAGGAAGCGCAGTCGCTTGATCTGGAGGTCGCCGTCCACTACGCAGGATAGCCTGTCGTTCCAGGTGACGGCGAGCTTAACCACTTCCTTGCCCGCATTCAGATGTCCCAACACCTCCTCTGCCGAGAGATCCTGGCGTTTGCAACGCACCACGCCCGCGCCCTCGTCCTGAGCGCGCAGCTCGCACTCATCCTCCACGGTCCAGCCGGCGGGACTGCCCGCGTCCCGCAGCCAGCCCGACATCACCGCCGGCGGTCGCTCCTTGGTCTGGGGCGGCAGCACCGGCAGGCTGCCGAGCGACCGGCGCAGCAGCACGGTCAGCTCCTCGGCCTTCTTGCGGCTCCCCGCATCCACCACCAGCCAGCCATCGACGGGCGCCAGATACGCCCGGACCAGGCTGGAGCGGGTGAAGGCCCGCGGCAGCAGCTCGTGCACCAGCTCCTCGCGCAGGGCATCGCGCTCGCGCTTGGCCAGACTGCGCATCTCCCGCTCCTCCACCTCGGCGACCCGATCGGCGAGAAGCTCGTTGACCACCGAGGCCGGCAGCAGCTTCTCCTCCTTGCGGGCCGTCACCATCAAGTAGTTGCCCACCGCATGCACCAGCATCTCGCTGTGGCGCCCCAGCGGCGCCACCCAGCCGAAGGTGGCCATCTCCAGGGCGCCGCAGGGCCGAAATTCGTGCTCATCCAACGCCTTCTGGAGATTTTCCGCACTGGCATCAATGGGCTGAGTGAATCGGTATAATTGCAGGTTTCGAAACCACATGGGGCATCGTCCTTTCCGTGGTGAAAGGCGCTGAATTATGGGCAAGCATGGGCCGCTTGTCATGCTCACAATAGCTGTCGGCCCGAGCCACGAGACGTCTTGGAAATGTTTGGCACCATCCGGAAGCCTCTGCTGGCCGGCCTTTGGCTGGCGCTGCAGCTCGCCAGGCCGGCCTCTGCGGACATGCTGCTGCTCCCGCAGGGCTACCTGGGAGAGGACGATCCCTGGCGTGGCAGCGGCGCGGGGGCCGCGCTGAGCGGCGCGGACTGGGCCGATGGCGGCCGGCTCCTGCCGATGCCTGCGGGCGTTTGGCTGCGGGGACCCGATCGCGGGCCCAAGCGCTACTACACGGCAAGCCTGCCTACCGAGGCGCCCCTGGCGGTGCAGCTGCGGGTGCTCGCCCCCCTGCTGGGCGGGAGCACGCTGAACCGCTCCCAGGGACTGTATGCCGACCTGGTGCGGCAGTGTCCAGGCACTCTGCTCGGCTGGCTCAACTTCCAGCCACACCCCAAGTCGGTATATATCTCTCTCGTGCGCGACGATCGGGGCCTGAAGCTCGGCGACATGGTGGTGGCCCCAGAGAGCCAGGATCTGCGCCGAGTGTATGCCCTGCGCGGCCGGGCCCGCAGCGTGGTGGGCCCCGGCGCCCATAACCTTAGCCGGGCAGACGGCGAGCGCATCGCCAAGCTGCTGCGCCGGATACCGTAGAGCACGCCCGCCGACTGCGGCGACCGCTTCCGACAGCCTCGAAGACAGGACCAAACCCATGCAGCCCATCACCATTCTGGACTACGGCGCCGGCAACGTGCGCAGCCTGCGCAACGCCATCCGCAAGCTGGGATACGAGATCCGAGACGTCACCCGGCCGGAAGACATCCTCCAGGCTGCGAAGCTCGTGTTCCCCGGCGTCGGGGCCTTCGGCAGCGCCATGCAGCGGCTGCAAGAGCGCGGCTATGTGGAGCCTCTGCGGCAGTATTTGCGCGACAACCGGCCGTTCTTCGGCATCTGCATTGGCCTGCAATCCCTGTTCGAGGGCAGCGAGGAGTCGCCGGGGGTGCCCGGACTGGGCATCATCCCGGGCCAGGTGCGGCGCTTCGACGACCGCGCGCTCAGCGTGCCCCACATCGGCTGGAACGGGGTCAACGCGGCCAAGGGCTCGCTGCTGCTGGACGCCTATGCGGGCGAGAAGCTGTATTTCGTGCACTCCTACCGGGCCGAGGTCGAAGTGGCCAACCAGGACTGGGTGCTGGCGACCACCGATTACGGCAGCCGCTTCCTCAGCGCCGTGCAGAAGGGCAACGTCGCGGCGGTGCAATTCCACCCGGAGAAGAGCGGTGCGGCGGGTCTGGCGCTGCTGGGCCGCTTTCTTGCTGCGGAGTCGCTGGACTCGACCGCCGTGCCGGCACCGGCCGCAGGCCCGACGCGGCTTGCCAAGCGCATCATCGCCTGTCTGGACGTGCGCACCAACGACCAGGGCGACCTGGTGGTGACCAAGGGCGATCAGTACGAGGTGCGCGAGCAGGGCGAGGTGCGCAACCTGGGCAAGCCGGTGGAGCT
>CAYQDX010000056.1:3959-9259 GCA_964416345.1 uncultured Ectothiorhodospiraceae bacterium | reverse complement strand
GCCGAGGAGCTGGGCGCCGGCGAGGTGCTGCTCAACTCCATCGACCGCGACGGCACCGGCGCCGGCTTCGACCTGGAGCTCATCGACGCCGTGCGCAAGGCGGTCACGATTCCGGTCATCGCCTCCAGCGGCGCCGGCCGGGTGGAGCACTTCAGCGAGGTGTTCGAGCGCACCGGCGTGGAGGCGGCCCTGGCCGCCGGCATCTTCCACCGACGAGACGTGCCCATCGCCGAGGTCAAGGCCCACCTGCACGACCACAATGTAGAAGTCCGCTGAACGGACGACCCGGCACGCCTGGAGCGTGCCGAGCTTAGCTCCTACTGAATCCTCGACTATACTGTCGCGTAAACACGGACTGCCCGCGGAGGGCTGCCTATGGACAGGTCGAGGCTCCAGATTCGCACCGCCCTCTCGTGTACCTCGGCACGCGGCGGCAGGCCGGAACGCTCCCCCGCGGCAGTCCAATCGCCCGCGCCACCCGCTTATCCGACATTGACCGTCCCCCGCTCATCCCACGGCACTCGCTGGTGCGTTGCCCTCGGTGAGCGGCTCGCAGGGGAGACAAAGCAATGGCATGCGACCCATCGACGACCGGTGTCCCAGACGGCCCCTATTTTCCGGCCGATCCCGACGACCACTGCTACCGCGGCGCCGCGGCCATCATCGCAAGAGAGCACCTATACATTGCCAAGCTGCGCAAGCGGCCGGGGCAGACCGACGACGTCGAGAAAATCAAGAGCGAGCTGGTAGGCCTGGCCCTCTCCGGGGGCGGCGTCCGCTCGGCGAGCTTCTGCCTGGGAGTGATGCAGGCGCTGGCGCGCCGCGGCTGGATGAAGCGCCTGGACTATCTGTCCACCGTCTCCGGCGGCGGCTACATCGGCACCTGCCTGAGCTGGCTGCTGAGCCAGAAGAAAGGTGGCAAGCGCGTCTTCGGTCTGGAGCCGGGTAATTTCCCCTTCGGCACCCGACGCCCGACCGGTGCGCAGGGGTTCGCGGAGGCTCCCGACACGGACACGCCCGCCAATTCCGCCGGCATGAGCAAGGTGATGTACTGGCTGCGGCAGCATGCCGATTTCCTCGTGCCCGGTCATGGCATCAACCTCGCCACCTTGGTAGGGGCATTCCTGGGCGACGTGGTGGTGAGCCTGGTGGTGTACTTTCCACTGGTATGCGTGGCTTACTACTTGCTGATGATCGGCGCCGGCAAGGTATTCCCGGAATCCTGCCTGGGGACTGCGACGCACGTTGCCCAACCCGGGCTCGGCATGCTCGAGCTGGGGCTTGTGGTCCTGGCGTTGATGGTGGCCTTGTCTCTGCTCTATGCCGTGGGCAGCTTCTTCTTCCGCGGCAATCGCCGTCTAGCCGTCAAGTGCTCAGGGCTTGCCCACTGGCTGCGGACCTGGTGGGCCAGGACCATGGGCTTCCTGTTGATGCTGGCCATCTTCGTGCTGTTGGCCGCCAGCGCGCCGTATCTCGCCGAGCTCTTGGACCACCGGCTGCATGACTGGCTGGGCGGCGAGAAATCCGTCGGCGCAGTGGCGGGCGTGCTCTCCGCTCTCCTGGGCATGATGCCCGCACGCGGCGCCTACCTCTCCAAGGGCTCCGGCGCGAGGTCGTCCTGGCTGGTGCAGCCGGTAGTCACTTGGGTAGGCGCCATGCTGCTGCTCTACGGCCTGGTGCTGTTGGCCAATGCAACGGTGATGGTGGCAACCGGCGGCGCCCCGCTTGGGGGAGAGCTGGCATCGTGGTTCTGGGTGGTACTGGTCGGCGGACTCTTGATTGGCGTGACGGCCGATCTCAACAGCGTGTCGATGCACCGCTACTACCGCGACCGCTTGCTGGGCACCTTCATGCCCCAGCTCACCGGAAGAGAAAGCCTCGACGCGGGGCGCGGCAAGGCCGACGCCGCGCGTCTGCACGAGATGTGTGACGAGAAGTCGCCGTACGCTCCCCTGCATCTCATCAACACCAACGTGGTGCTGGTCAATGCCAGCGAGAGTGACAACAAGGGCCGCGGTGGCGACTCCTTCGTGCTGACGCCGCTGCATTGCGGCAGCTCCGCCACGGGCTGGCGCGCTACTTCAGAGTTCATGGGTGGAAGCGTCACCCTCGCCAGCGCCATGGCCGCCTCGGGCGCGGCGGCCAACCCTGATGCCGGGGGCGCCGGCCACGGGCCCACCCGGGATCGCGCCCTTTCGTTCGTGCTGCGCATGCTCAATGTCCGACTCGGCTATTGGGTCCAGAATCCGTGCCCAACTAGCTGGCTGCCCTCCAGGCCCAAGTTCCTCTGGCCCGGCATCCCCGCCCTGTTCGGCTATGGCTTCAATGAGCGCAGCCGCTACATCGAGCTCACGGACGGCGGCCATTACGAGAATCTGGGGATCTACGAGCTGGTGCGGCGCCGCTGCAGGCTCATCATCGCGGTGGATGCCGGCGCCGATCCCGAATTCCAGTTCGACGATCTGTCCAACGTCATCGAGCGCGTGCGGGCAGATTTCGGAGTGAAGATAGCGATCGACAGCGAGGACCTGCGGCCCCTGCTGCCGGGCTCGGCCCATACCGGCGAGCCGACCGGCGCAGGTCGACCTGCCTGTGCCGAGCGTGGGTGGCTGTATGCCGATGTGCTCTACCCCGAGCCGGAAGCGCCCGGCAAGCTCATCTACCTCACCACGACCTTCACCCAAGGACTGCCGGCGGATCTCTACGGCTACAAGCTGGCCCACGCCAAGTTTCCCGACGAGCCGACCCTGGACCAGTTCTTCGACGAGCAGCAGTTCGAGGCCTACCGCGAGCTGGGCTACCAGATTGCCGGCGACATGCTGCACGCGCCACGCACGGTGCGGGAATGTGGCGCCGGTGGCATCCTCAATACGCTGGGGCTAAGCGCCGCGCACTGAGCGGGAGGTGTGGGCATGACTCTACTCGGCTTCGACCCGTTGGCCCGCGGCTACACCCGGGCCAACGCCTACTGGCTGTGGCAGTTTTCCGACCTGGCCTATCACCTGCCTACCGAGATTCGGGCGACGGCTGCAGAGCTCGGGGTCGACGATGTCACTTACGTGGACGGACAACGCACCGATACCCAGGCCTTCGTGGCAAGCAGTCCAGAGCTGATCGTGGTCGCCTTCCGCGGCACCGAGCCCGAGAAGCTCATCGATTGGATGACCGATCTGCGCGCAGATTTCGTCGACGACGTCCACGGCGGATTTCGCACTGCCCTGGACGAGGTATGGCCGGAGATCTTCGCCGCCGTCGAGCGCGCCAAGGGGCCGCGCGGCAGCCTAGTGGATCTGGCGCGTGCCGGATCGACTGCGGACGCAGGTCCCGGCCTGTGGCTCACCGGTCACAGCCTGGGCGGGGCACTGGCGGTGCTCGCCGCCATGCGTCTGGCCGAAGACCAGCAGCCGGTGGATGGGCTTTACACCTACGGCCAGCCTCGGGTCGGCAACCGACGTTGCGCCCGGGCGCTGGAGGCTCTCCTGGGCGAGCGCTATCTACGCTTCGTCAACAACGCCGACATCGTGCCACGGGTGCCCTTGCGCAGTATGGGCTACGCCCACGCCGGCAGCCTGCGCTACTTCGATTCCCGCGGCGCGCTGCACGACGACAGCAACTGGTGGGAACGGCTCTTGGACCGCTATCGGGGACGGGTCGAAGATCTAGGCAGGCTCGGTCCGGACGACATCAAGGACCACTTCCGCACCAGCTACACCAAGTGCCTGCAGAAGCTGCGGCCCCGCCAGCGTGCGCGCCGCTCCGCCGCCCCCCAGCGATCGCCTTAAGGTGGATGAGAGATAACGAGCAGGTCTGGGCAGTCGGAGCATGAAGGTGCATCATGCCTCATGTGTCGCCATCCGAGAGACGCGCTCCTGCGCCCCACCCTTGCCCTGCTTGCGCTGCTAGCCCTTTGTGGCTCGGCGTGTGCCGCCGATCGCACAGCCGAGGCTCAGCCCTACCAGGCCCTCCAAGCACAATCCCTTGCCACCGCCGTCGCAAAGGCCAGCGCCTGGCTTCAGGCCCATCCCGCTGACGTCGGGGAGCACGAGGTGGTCGGCGTAGTGGAGGAGATGATGCTCTACTACGCACTGGACATGCTTGCACCGGATGGTCCAAAGAGCGCGGACTATCGCCGCGAGATTGCCAGCCGGCACCAGGCTCTGGTCGGCCTCAATCGCCAGGCCCTGAGCATGAGCCACGACGCGCGCCCCTACCTGCAGGGCATCTGGGGGCCGCTGACCTATCCGCCGGCGGCATACATTGTCGCCAGGCTGGGAATGGACGCCTCCAGCTACCTGACAATCGTCGACGACATCGTTGCCTCCCATCCCTACCTCTATCCGCCCCGGGAGGCCATGCAGGTCTGGATCTGGGTTTACCTGGACCGCCTGGGGCATCCGCCGGCCCCCTCGCTGGCTGCCGTGCTGGACCGCGGTGCACTGCACACCGAGGCCCGCACGCATGTCCTGCGCAGCCGCCTCCTGGACAGCACCGCCTCCCAGGACCGTCCGGCCACCATACAGGCAATCTACGACATCACCCACGAGATCCTGGCGCTCACCGACTTCGGGGCCGTGGCCCCGTCGGTCGAGCTGGAGGCGGACAAGACGCAAAACGCCGCCCTGCTCGATGCCGGCATCCGCTGGGCCACCGAAAATGACGCCACCGACATCCTGGCGGAGCAGATCTTCGCCGCCCACCTGCTAGGCCTCGACGACCTGCCCGCAATCCCCCCGGCGGTCCACTACATCCTCGGCCGGCAGCAGCCCGACGGCGCCTTTGGCGTGACCAACCCAAACCGAAAGGAGGGTCGCCGCCACGGTGTGCTCTCCTGCCTGCTGGCCCTCCAGAGTGTGGCAGCCGCCCAGTGGCCGTAGGGCGGGAAAGGCCGTAGGGCGGGAAAGCGCAGCCCATCCCACCTGTCGCGAATCTAATAGAAAGCCAGCATGCCCAACTACATCCGCGCCTTCGTTCCCGGAGGAACGTTCTTCTTCACAGTCGCACTGCTGGAACGCCGGCGCCGGCTCCTGACCGAGAACATCGACGACCTGCGTGACGTCTTCGCCGATGCCCGCCGCCGTCGACCCTTCTCCCTCGACGCCATCGTCGTACTGCCCGATCACCTGCATTGCATCTGGACCTTGCCACCCGATGGCGCAGACTTTTCCAGCCGCTGGCACGACATCAAGGCATGCTTCGCCGCCCGCATCGACCGCGGCGAGAGACTGTCGGCACGCCGGATCGAGAAAGGTGAGCGCGGCATCTGGCAACGCCGGTTCTGGGAGCACGTCATACGAGACGAG
>CAYQDX010000056.1:0-3859 GCA_964416345.1 uncultured Ectothiorhodospiraceae bacterium | reverse complement strand
GGGCCATGGCGGCGGAGTGACCCGAAAGGCGGGATGCGCCTCGCTTTCCCGCCCTACCGCCGAGAACCGTGGCAGACGCTCACTTGTCGCGCATCCCGCCTCAATAGTCCTGGAACAGGCTCAGCGTGCCCTTGACGGTCAGCTGGGCCTGGGGATAGGAGACGATGCTGCTGTCTCCCGTGGGGAAGACGAGCTCCTTGCTCACGAGGTGCTCAGGCGAGATTTCCACTGACGCCTGGGCTTTGGGCACCGTGATATTGAGCTCCAGCATCACCGGGTGCGCTCCCGAGTCGCTTTCCGATTCGTCTACGGGCTCCGAGGTAATCACGCCGTTGATGAGCTTGCCGCTGGAGGCGTGGGAGCTGCGCGTCTCCTGGTACCTGCCGTCGACGTTGAGATTGACCGAATACTCGGTGGCATCGCTGCCCTCCACCGGCACCGCCGTCATGGTAACGGACGGGCTCTGGTACAAGGTCATGAACGATTTGTCCCCTTTCCAGGAGGCCCGGGCGGTGACCCGCCTATTCAGGTCGTGGCGCCCGCTGCTGCCTTCCGCATAGCGCTGTCCGGTGACGATCCCACCGCCTAGGGGCGGGCGGTAGTAGCCACCAAGTGTGTCGCGGGTGCCCCACTGCTTGATGCGCAGGTCGTAGGAGAAGCTGCCCCGGGGGACCAAGAGGGTCGGTGCCGTGGGTTGCTTGAGATGGGGATAGACCGGCCTTTCTTCGAACACCACGGACAAATCCGCCTCGCCCGAGATGGAAGAGCCGTCGGTCAATGTGGTATCGCCGCTCGACGTCCGTTCGGTCTTGCTGTCCTGCCCTTTGATCGCGAGCGATAGCTCCAGCTTGGGACTGCACGGGTTGCGGCTGCGCTGGACCTTCGAGGTACCCGCAACCGTGGCCTTCGCGTCGGCATTGAGGTGTATGAGCGTGATGCGCTCCAAATCCTCCTCCGGATCGTCGAAGCAGAACACGCGCTCATCCCGATCGGACCAGTCTTCCGCAAACGCGGTCTTGTGACTAATCTTCACCACTGCCCACAACGCCGCACCCTTCTTGGCATTGAACTCTTTCAGGTCGAAGCGCACTTTGCGTATGGATGAATCCTTCTCCGTCAGGCTCAGATAATCAGCAGACAGTGGCTGCAGCAAGGTGATGTCGGAGATCAGATTCAGCGCCTCCAGCGGATGGGATTCGTACTTCATACCCTTCTTCGGAAACTGGCCCTTATCCCGGTACAGCCGCAGCGGATCTCGGTTCCAGTTCCACAGACAGAACTCCTTGAAGCGCTCATCGAAGTCAGGCCCCGTCGCCTGCATCAGCGCCTCCAACGGCGGCTTGCCCTGCTCGCGCTTGATCCACATGTCGTGCATGAATTGGGGGCCATACTTCTGCTCGTAATAGAAGTGGAACAGGTAGGCCCCGTACTCGTGGCTGGCGCTGGTGTCATAGAGAGAGCTTTCTGGCCGGCTGAAGAGGTCGTCCAGGTATTCCTGCTCCGTATTGCCGGCCTTGTAGACATAGTCCTCGGCCCAGGTGGCGGTGGACTCGGTCAGAAACTCATCGGTCTTCTTGCGCTCCTTGATGCGCCTGGCCTTCTCCGCCGGGGCCAGGCCGGCAAACTCCGTCTCGGCATAGGGCTCTGCATTGAAGTTGTACTGGATGGCGTGAAACAGCTCGTGGGCCAGGGTCGCCGCCAGCTTCTTGCCCGTCAGTGAGCGCCGTATGATGATCGTGGAAGGGATCTGCTTGGCGTCTTCCAATCCATAGGTCAGACCGTAGTCCGCGATGGGATAGAACCAGATGTCGAACAGGCCGTCGTCTCCGGCCAGATTCCGGTCGTTGGGCGGCGCCACCCCCATCAGGCCGACCTCCCTCTCCCGTATCTTGTCCTGGTCGAAGTACTTCTTGGACTCTTCGGCAATGCGCTTGTCGCCGCTGCCTCGCTTGTACCAGATCTTGATCTTCTTGTTCCGGGTGACTAGCGATACCCATCCACCCTCGGTCTTCCACCGGCTCAACTTGCCGGAATTGGTGACCACGGGAATCTGGACGGCGGCATCGGCCGTGGGAATGAGGTCCAGCAGACTGAAGCCTCCAGCGCTCTGATTGAAGATGCTCTGGGGATGCAGGGGGTTGACCACAAAGGGCAGCAGCGCCTGCTGCACCCGGGGCGAGAGCGTGTTATAGCGCCGGCGGACCTCCCGCAGCACCGCCGTACCCTCCGAATAGGGCTGCTGGGTCCGGTAACGCTTGGGCAGCTGCTTGGCCGCAAAGGTCCCGTAGACCTTGTAGAGCAGAGCCGTGTCCCCATCGATCGCGCCCGCCTCCGCGTCCTTGTCGATGAGCTCCACCGTCGTGGGCGGGGGCGGCTTACGCAGCTGCTCGCGCTGCGCCCGCAGATCCTCCAGCCGAATGCGGGTCCCGGCGCCCGAAGACGCCGCAGCAGCCGGCACTGAAGCGGGCACCGCCGCCATACCCTGCGGGGACTGCACGCTGGCGGCCGGTGGCGATGCTGCGCCGCCCGGCGCCTGCTGAGGTGGAATCGCAGTCGAAGGCCAGCTGCTGGGTGGAGCGAGCTGCTGGAGCTGTGCGCTCAGCGCGTTGAGCTTTTTTGAAGCCTTGTTGAGGCAGCCCATGTCCATGCCACAGGCCTGCATCTCCTGCGTGACCTGCTCCATTTCCTTGAGCGTTTCGGTGTAGCTCGCAGCGAGCGCAGGCGGCGTGTCAGATACGCTCCAGGCGAGGAGCAATGCCAGCACGCAGCGAATCGATCCACGGCCCTGGGTTCTCATGGCTCTTGCTTCGCCAGATGGAGGTCTTTCATGGAGAGCATAGTCCACACGTCCGTCACAGGCGAGGTGGGACGCCGGTCGCCGGAATCACCTCCCCCAATGGGAGTAGCGAAGGCGAAGGCGTATGGCGCCCCCAGCGAGCATCCGTGCGACTCTAGACCATGGCGATATTGGCAGCGCAAGATGTCAAGCCGTCGCGGACGTGCGGCAGTGACGGCGCAGTGACTCGAAGGGCGGGACGCGCTTGCGCTTTCCCGCCCTCCGGGCCAGGCGCCCGTCATGGTGGTGGATAAAGGCCCTGAATCGCGATGATGTATCTGGCGCCGCCCAACGCCTTCTCTGCTTCCTTGAGATTTGGCAGTGCAAATGTCGTCTTCCCATCGCCGCCGTATTTCGTCCCAATCAGCTCAAACAATTGGTCATATTGCGCTATCGGTAGCAACTGCCCTTCACAATACGCCCATCCACGCGGGGCAAAGTTGCCCGCAAATATAGTGATCTGAGAAATGTAGGACTCCACCTGGGCAAATGATTGCTGTAACGGTGAAATGGCAAGCATTGTCATGAGCAATGCCTTAGCCACAACCTTCTTCATGCAACTCCTCCTTCACATCCTGGACATCATGCTCCATGCGACCCGCGGCAGTCCGAAGCGCGTCCGGGTCGAATCACCCAAACACCGAATCCGCACCTAGCCACACGGTCCCCTTTGGCACTCCCACTGTAATCGCTTCAAAGTCTCGGATCCACCGGCTCGCTCTCCAGAGCCAGAACGCCGAAAACACACTCGTGCACGCGGTAGAGCGGCTCGCCCTCGACGAAATGGCTGACGAGTCCGTCCACGAATCTGGCGACCTCCACATGAAACTCGGGCGGCTCCCGCTCGAGCTGTGCCAGGGTCTCGGCCAGGCCGTGGGTGATCCGCACATCCCGGCCGTTGAGCTTCCGCATCAGCTTGATGTCGTGACCGTGTATCCAAAGCGATCGCCGGCGCCGCGAGCCCACGCCTGGAATTGCTCGCGCGTCCACTCAAAACGATGATCCCGGTGGCGGAAGCGACCG
>CAYQDX010000055.1:0-16346 GCA_964416345.1 uncultured Ectothiorhodospiraceae bacterium | reverse complement strand
GGGCATGTATGTGATCACCCGCGGCCGCGTGGAGATCTACACCGGAGAGGGGGCGAGCCGCCGGCACATCGCGGCGCTGGGTCCCGGCGACATCTTGGGGGAGATGGCCCTGGTGGACGATCACCCGCGCTCGGCGACCGCCCTGGCCCTGGTGGACACCCATTGCCTGCTCATCACCCGTGACGGCTTCCACACCCTGGTGCGCAAGAACGCCGAGATCGCCTGGTGCATCGTGCCGGTGCTGGCCTCCCGCTTCCGCCGCCTGGAGCAGCTGGCAGCGGCCCGAGACATCCCACCGCAAGCGCCTGCCGGTGCGGAAGGGCAACCCCCGCCGGCCGAGCCGGAGCCGGCCCGCCCCCAGGACCACCGTGCCCTGCGCGGCCTGCTCCACGCCGAGTATGCCGCCGCCCAAGCGAGCGTGGCGGGCGCAACGGGCACCGCCCGCGTGCTGGAGACCTTCCTGCGCTCGCTCGCCCGGGAGAGTGGGTTGAGCGCCGACAGGCCGGTGCGCGAGCTCATCAAGGCGATGCCCAAGGCCCTGCGCAGTGCACTGGCCGACGCGGGCAAGGAGGGAGAGCGACTGCCGGAGCGCGTGGTCGCCGTCTACCGGCGGGAGCGCCGCCGAGACGACGAGGCATGATCCACCGCCGCCGCTTCGCCCTGAGCCTGCCCGCGGGCGCGCAGGAGCTCTACCGCTGGCTCACCGACGTTGCGCGGCTGCGGGAATGGCTGCCCGGCGTGGCTCGGGCACGGGTGCTGATACGGGAGGGTGACATCCAGGTGGTGGAATTCGAGGCCCCGGGGCTCGCCGGGGCTCCTGCCACCTTCGAGCTGGTGCTCTCCCCGGCCCGGCGCCTGGACTGGCGGCAGGTGGGCACGCTCGGGGAGCGCGGGCTCTCCGGTACTCTGAGCCTGCATCCCGCCGCCGACGGGGGCTTGGAGACCCGTGTCGTGGGCGAGCTGCGGCTGAGGCTGCCATGGCACCGCTGGCGTGCCGGTGGTGCCCTGTCGCGGGCGCTGGAGCAGGCGCTTGCCGCGCTGCGGGCCGCGGCCGGCCACCGGTTGCCGGCCGGGCACGCGGCCCGGCGCAAGATCCTGGAGGTGCGCCGCCACGGCGATCGGCTGGAGGTCTGGTATCAGGGCCGGCGCTACAGCGCGCCCCTGGAAGGCACCGGCCCCCTGCTGTGATCCGGAAATTCGGCCAGGTGGAGACGGAGAAAGCTCAGGTCCGACGCATTTTCGAGGACGTGAGCCAGTGGCCGAGCTGGATGCCCGGCGTGCGCAGCGTGCGAGTCCTGCGCCATGGTCAGGACGCGGCCAGCATCGCCCTGAGCCAACGCCTGGACGGACACACCATCGAGGCCGAGCTGGACTGCCGGTTCGGGACCGACACCATTCGCATCCACCAGCGCCGCGGTGACCTGCGCAAATGGGACGCGGTCTGGCAGCTGCGGGAGCCACCCGAGGGCACTGGCACCACCCTGGGCCTGGCGCTGGAGATAGAGGTCGGCGGCATCATGGGCTGGCTGGCCAGCCAACAGCGTCTGGACCGCCTAGCCGAGCGGGTCTTCCGCGACACCCTCGCGGGCATCGACACCCATGCCCGCACTCTCGCCGAGGAGCAGCCCGAGGTCGAGACGGAGGCCGCTGGCGAGCTGCTGCTGCGGGTCTACCAGACGCCGGAGGGGCTGGAGATGTGGATCGGCGGCCGGCTGCTCAAGCTCCCGCCATGCTCTTGAGTCCATCGCTTTGCCGGCGCTACCAGCGCCCGTGGTTTGATTGCATCAGCCGAGAATTCTAAGCTTGCTCGATTGACCGCTACCGGCCGGCGGCGGCTCGCCCCAATGCCGCATCACATCGAGCCACGTGGCTCGAGGTTCCTTGGATTCCGGCTGGCGGAAGTCTGGCATCACCGGCCTAGCCAAACTTGGCGGACTCGGGCACCCGAGCGCGTCAGTACATCGATGCGCTGAGACCGCACCCTAGAAGGTCCGCACTACACGGCAGTGGCGGTCGACAGCTGTTCGACGGTGGTCCAGGACGGCACCTGGACCGGTCTATTTGGCACCTTCCGGGGCCCGAATCGCCCGCACAACCATTTCCACTTGATGGTGAGGATTACAGGAAAGTCGTCGCCGGTAGGCCAGATTCAATCTAACTTACTCCTGCATTGAGTTTCTCCAGCTCAACGTGGAGGCCGTTTCTGAGGGACGCCTGCGTATTGACGAAAGCGCTCGGCCGCCCCCCCGCGGGGTATGTCGAAGCTAGACCCGATCGTGCGAAATGCTGACTCGACTAGGGAGGTGCGGCGCGTTGGGAAGACGCAATCTTTCGGCCACAAACAAGAAGACACTATCCTCAATGTGCGACGGCCGAGCCGGAGGAGGCGGGAATGCCGGTGCGCAATGAAGACATCGCGGCCATCTTCGAAGAGATGGCGGACCTGCTCGAAGTTGAGCAGGCGAGCCCGTTTCGGGTGCGCGCTTATCGCAACGCAGCCCGCACGGCGCGGAGCCTGGGTCGCCAGCTCGCCGCGATGCTGGCCGAAGGACGGGACCTGACCGAGCTGCCCGGCATCGGCAAGGACCTGGCCGCGAAGATTGCCGAGATCCTCGCCACGGGTCACGCCCGGGCGCTGGAAGAGCTGCACCAGGATGTGCCCGCCAGCCTGAAGGCTCTGCTCAAGCTTCCCGGATTGGGACCCAAGCGGGTCAAGACTCTGTATCAGACACTGCAAATCAAGGACCTGCGGCAGCTGGAGCGAGCGGCGAAGCAGGGACGGCTGCGGCAGCTGCCCGGCTTCGGCGCCAAGTCCAAGCAGCGCATCCTGGCGGCCATCGAGACGCATCGGGGAGCGGAGCAGCGTTTCCTCCACGACACCGCCCGCCGCCACGCCGAGCCCCTGGTCAAGTACCTGCAGGCCGTTCCGGGATTGCAGCACGTCGTCGTGGCAGGAAGCTACCGGCGCGGCAAGGAGACGGTGGGCGACCTGGATATCCTGGCGACAGCAAGCGCCGGCAGCCCAGTCATGGCGCACTTCACGGCCTACGACGAGGTGGCGGAGGTGGTCTCCCAGGGCTCCACCCGCTCCACGGTGCTGCTGCGGGGTGGCCTGCAAGTGGACGCGGGTGGTGGAGCAGCATAGCTTGGGGGCGGCCCTGCACTACTTCACAGGCAGCAAGGCACACAATATTCAGGTTCGGCGCCTCGGCCAGCAGCTCGGCCTCAAGATCAACGAGTACGGGGTCTTCAAGGACGTTACGCGGGTGGCAGGGAACACCGAGGAGTCGGTATTCGGGGCCGTGGGGCTACCTTACATCCCGCCGGAGCTACGGGAGGGCGGCGAGGAGATCGAGGCGGACCGCAGTCGCACCCTGCCCAAGCTGGTGAGACGTGCCGATCTGCGCGGCGATCTGCACCTGCATACCGCAGCCTCCGACGGCGCCGACAGCGTGGAAGAGATGGCCCGCGCGGCGCGGCAATGCGGTCTGGAGTACATCGCCATCACCGATCACTCCCGCCACCTTGCGGTAGCCAGGGGACTGGACGAGCGCAGGCTGGCGCAGCAAATCGAGCGGATCGATGAGCTCAATGGGAAGCTGAAAGATCTCACCATCCTGACGGGCATCGAGGTGGATATTCTGGAGGACGGGCGCCTGGACCTGCCTGCCAGCATCCTGTCGCAGTTGGATCTGGTGATTGGCGCGGTGCACAGCCATTTCGGCCTGTCCCGCACGGCGCAGACCGGCCGCATCCTGCGTGCCATAGAGTCGCGATACTTCACGCTGCTGGCCCACCCTAGCGGACGACTGCTAGACAGCCGTGAGCCCTATGAGGTGGAGATGCCCGCTATCATTGCCGGCGCCCGCGAGCGCGGCTGTTACCTGGAGCTGGATAGCCAGCCCCAGCGCCTGGATCTCACCGACCTCTATTGTCGGCTCGCCAAGCAGCAGGGCGTGCTGGTCAGCATCGACAGCGACGCCCACCGCGCCGCGGACTTACGGCACCTCGAATGCGGCATCCAGCAGGCGCGGCGCGGCTGGCTGGAGCAGGCCGACGTGCTCAATAGCCGGCCACTGCCGGCGTTGCGCAAGCTGCTGAAAGCAACCATGGGCTGAGCTAATTCCCTGCAGAGGCGGCCACCTCGCTCAGGCGCTGCTGCCAGGCGGTGATTGCCTCGACGTCCTGCTTCCAGGTGGGATTGGCGGGATCGATGCCGAGCAGCCGCTCCGCGATCGTGCGGCAGCTCTCGGCGTCCGAGATGGCGGCATCCCAACGCTCCTGCTTGGCCTCCAGATGAGAGATCTGGAAGCACAGATAGAACATGTCGCGCTGGCTCCGAGCATCGGCAGGGTCGCGAGCCACCAGCTGCCGGGCAGTCGCCAGGGCATCCTGGTACGCAGTGGCGGCGTCTTCGAGCTTGCCCTGGGCCACGGCCACGTCCCCAACCATGGTGTGGGAGACGGACAGATCACGCTGCCACTTGGCGTTGGACGGCTCGGAGGCCACGAGGCGCCGGGCCAGACGGTGCGCTTCCCGGTATGCGCGAGACGCCGCTTCGAGATCGTCGCGCACCGAGGCCGCGTCCCCCTCGTCGATGAGCAGCCATAGCAGTCCATGTCTGGCCTCGGGCCAGTCCGGATCGACGCTGAGCACGTCTTCGTAGAGCTTGCGGGCCTCGGCCGGCTGGCCCTTGGCCTCATACAGGGCGGCGGCCTTGAGCAAGGGCTGAAGGTCGGTCCGGTTGCTCGCCCACTCGGAGGCCGGACGGCCGTGCACCGTGGTGAGTATGCCCTCCAGCTGGCTCGAGACATATGCGAGGGCGGCGTCCACCCCTCTCTCGGCCAGGATCTGGATCATCTGCACGAACACCTTGCTGCCGGCGCCGCCGAATTCGATTTGCACCAGGGAGTCTGCCAGCGCCGGAATGCGCGACAGGCGCGCCGCGCGGGCCGTCCGGGCGGCCTCTTCCAGGCGCTGGCGCTGGACCGCGTTGGCGGACTGCTTGGCCTGGCCGAGCTCCCGCCTGTAGGTCGCCTCCACGGTATGGCGCAGCTGCTCGCTCAACATTCCCGCATCGACGAGCGGTCCATTTGCCACGATCACCTCAGGACCCCCGCCCTCGTAGGCCCACCAACCGCCCCCCACAGCCAGAGCCAGGGCGACCAGGCCCGCTCCAGCGATGTAGGAGCCCCTGCGCCTGCGTCGCCGGCGCTCCCAGCGTCGCTCCAGCTCGCCCAGCTCGTCCACCAAGCCGAGCACCACATGCTCCAGCTCGGTGCCGCTATCGGCCCGCTGGTGCAGGTGTCCCTCGGATTTGAGCCGCCTGATGTAGGCGCGCTGGAGCTTGCGGCGCTCTGCCTGGTAGCCTTCGGCGTCGGCGTGGGCGGGATTGCGGGGCAGGTCGAGCTGCTCCAGCGCCCTATCGCGATCGACCAGCTCACCGGCCATGATCACCCAGGTCATCTTGCCCCTGCGGCTCGCGTACAGGAATTCAAGCTGAGCATAGGAGACCCGGCCAAAATCTGGGTCCCGCGTCGGCGGCTCCGGTCCATAGCTATCGCCCACGATTTGAATGAGGCCCTCGCAGCCATCGATCTGTCCCTGCAGCCACCGGCGCAGCCCGCCGTAGCCGGTGCGGAAATCGTCCTGGGACACCGTGTCGAAGCCGAGACCGTGGACGGTCTTGGCGACCAACTCCCGGGCGCTGAGCAGTTCCGTGCTGACAGCAGAGAGATATAGACGTGGTCTGACCATGACTTATCTGCCGCTCATTCTTATGGAGTGCTCTGGAACCGCCTGGGGTGGGGCGGCTCGTGACCCCACGCCCGCACCGTTCCCCACGACCGGCCGGTGCCGGATTACAAGGGGGGCAGTTCGGGAAGTGTAGCCGGGGCGAGCCGGGGCTGTCATGAGCCAGGTGCCGAAATCAGCGGGATAGTAGCCATTGGCGCGGGATCGAGGCACCCGTGAGCGCATCGGGGCGTCGCCCCACCTAGGCATTTCACCCGCAACTCAGAGGCCTACATCGGCTAGCGCACAGCGCCGGGCGGGGTTGCAGGCCCGCTTGGGCTCCCCCTCTCCGGAAGACACATTTCCTGGTCTCCTGGCTCGGAGAAACTGCCTGTGCCATCATGCTCTCATGAAGTTTGACAATTCGGTCGCCGCCCCCGGCCACCGCCGCGGGCGCGACGAGTCGCAGGAGAGGGTGATGGACGAGTCTCACGATGCCGGCATTATCGCCATGCTGCTGGAGCGGCTGAATAAGTACAGACTGCCGCGGGCCTTGGACTTGAAAGAAAAGGTTGACCGCGGCGATCGCCTCGACGAGCCGGACTTCATCTTTCTGGAGGAGGCACTTAACGACGTTCGTCAAGCTCGGCCAATCATAGAGCGCCACGCGGAATGCCAGGAGATTGCGGCCCGGATGGCCCATCTTTACAAAGAGATCCTCGACCAAGCCGTGGCGAACGAGAACGCCGCCGGGAGCTTGTCCTAGCGACGGTGACGCCCCCCCGGGGTGATAGCTGGCGCGACTGGCAGAGTCACTCGCGCGACGTTGGAAGGTTCTGCTTCGCCGCGGGCTGGCGCTCGTCGAGCTGCATTGGCTGCAGCGGACCCCAGCTGCCGCCGACGCATTGCTGGCCTCAACCTCGCTCATCGCCCGCTTGAGATTGCGTGCGGCGGCGAGCTTGCTCCACGCCGGCAGCCACGCCACGACTCCGAGCAGCACCCGACATCAGTCAATTCTCTCCGCCCCCGCGGACGCAGCGCGTGCGAGGCTAGCGGACGGATCAACCTCAACCTTGCGCGCGCTGTGCACTGAGTCTATGTTTCGTCAAGTCCCAGTGAAGAGCTCTCGGAAATGGGCCGATGCACCGGGCAGCGGCGAGGGAGGCGTGACGATGACCCAAGACTCGAGGATAGTCGCATTGGTGCTGGGCCTGGCCGCCGCACCCGCCTGGTCCCAGGTGACCACACCCTGCATCTCGGACGGAACGAGCAACACGTTGGCGGAGGTCGACTTCGCCGCCGGCACGGCGTCCGTCCGCAATGTACTAGCCTTTGGTCAGTACTATTCGGGCTCTTTTGATGTCGACCCGGGGGCCGGCCCGCCCGTCA
Organism: uncultured Ectothiorhodospiraceae bacterium; assembly: GCA_964416345.1. Taxonomy (GTDB): domain Bacteria; phylum Pseudomonadota; class Gammaproteobacteria; order CAYQDX01; family CAYQDX01; genus CAYQDX01. Next base: position 9,224 of record CAYQDX010000055.1, on the reverse strand, counting down.
CCCTACTCACGGCGGAGCCCGACACCGGCAGCGGGCCGGTGGTCAACGAGCTGGTGCAGACCAGTCTCACGGACTACGAGCTGGAGCTGGGCTGTGTGGCCTCGGGACCGGTGATCAACTGGGCCAGCCTACCACTGGTGCCCGACTCCGATCCCGCGCAGTTCCAGCTCCGCGACGCGGGGCCGGTGCGTGAGCTGTGGCGGGACTCTCCCTGGGACATGGCCTGGGGTCCCGCCGGCACGCCGAGCCACCACGATGTCCTGACCCTCGACCAGAGTGGGGACGCCAACCTTGGCGGACTGTTCCCCGGTCACTGGACCCAGAACCAGGGTCACGTGCATATAATTCTGGATGGTGGCTCCCATTTCAACGGCAACATCGAGGGCGGAGGCTTCAACGGCACGGGCAGCCACTTCAGCCAGAGCGTCGTGTTCGACGCCGTGCCGCAGACGCCCGCAACGGTCCTGAGCCTGCACCACGGACGCTTCCAGGTGACCACGGATTGGTCCCAGCTGCCTGCCAATCCCACCCAGACGCCCGCGACCGCCGTGCACAATACGGAGGAGACCGGAAGCTTCTACTTCTCTAATCCCGACAACGCGGATCTCGTGCTCCGGGTGTTGGACGGCTGCAGCTTCAACGATCACTATTGGGTCTTCTTTGCGGCGACCACCAACGTCGAATTCACCATCACCGTGACGGACACCCAGACCGACACGACCGTGGCCTACAACAACCCCGGCGGCGCAGCGGCGGCTCCAGCCATCCAGGACACCGAGGCCTTCGCCACCTGTCCCTGACTTTCGGCACAGCTCCGCCCGGAGCTTCCGCAGAGAGAGAAGTTGACAGCCTGGCCCGTTCCGGCGACCATGCTCTCGGGTCATCGTCACAGGACCTTAGATGCCTTCGTGGCAGCCAGCACGCGCCCTCACTGGCTCACTCCCAAGCAATACCGCCGGCCTCGTGAATTGTGACAGTCGTGTGTCGCATTGGAGCCCGCTGTGGAATGCGCCCGGGTGTGCCGGCCGGCCGCGACGGCAGGGGAGCACCGCCAGTGTCTGACCTCGCAACAGGCGTCATCATCTGGCTCTACGCCCTGATCACACTGGGTGTGGTAGTGTTCGTGCTGGTGCTGAATTGGCTAATTGGCGGCGGCCGCCCGGAGGCGGACCCGGAGCAGGAGATGCCCTTCGAGAGCGGCATCCCGCCCACCGGCGACGCGCGCGTCCCCTTCCCGATGAGCTACTACCTGGTGGCGGTCTCCTTCCTCATCTTCGAGCTGGAAGCGGCCTTCCTGTTCGCCTGGGCGGTGGATTACTGGAGCCTGGGCATCGCCGGCACGGTCGGTGCGCTGGTGTTTATACTCATCCTGCTACTGGGCCTGGTCTACGAGTGGCGCAAGGGGGGCTTGTCGTGAGCACGCAGACTCCGGTGGACCGTCGCGCCGAGCCGGCCGCCGCTGGCGGTCCACTCAACACGGTGTTCACCACGCTGGAGGATCTGCTGGCCTGGGGCCGCAAGTCCTCCCTTTGGCCCTACAACTTTGGCACCTCCTGCTGTTTCGTGGAGATGGTCACCGCGATGACTCCGCGCTTCGACATCGCCCGATTCGGCGCAGAGGTGCTGCGGGGCTCGCCGCGACAGAGCGACCTGATGATCACCGCCGGCACGATCTTCACCAAGATGGCGCCCATGGTCCTGCGCCTGTACCACCAGATGCTGGCGCCCAAATGGGTGATCTCCATGGGCTCGTGCTCCAACTCCGGGGGCATGTACGATGTCTACAGCGTGGTCCAGGGCGTGGACCAGATCCTGCCGGTGGATGTTTACGTGCCGGGCTGCCCGCCGCGCCCGGAGGCGCTCATGCAAGGCATCATGCTGCTGCAGCAGAAGATTGCAGAGAATCCGATTCCGCTGGGCCTGCGAAGGCCCTTGGGCATCTGGGTGCCGCCGCAGTGAGCGCCGCCATCGCCGAGCTGGAGCATACCCCGCCGCTGGACTCGCCGGCGGATGTCCCGGTGCGCCAGGTCGCGGCTGAGCATCTGCTGGAGGTGCTCACCCATCTCAAGCGGCGTTCCGAGCCGCGCTACGAGATGCTCTATGACCTCTCGGCCATCGACGAATCGGGCCGGGGCGGCGGCTATACCGTCTTCTATCACCTGTGCTCCCTGTCGGCCAACTGCGACCTGCGGGTGAAGGTGCACCTGGTCGACGACGACACGCCGTTGCCCAGCATCACGTCCCTGTGGCCCAGCGCCAACTGGTACGAGCGCGAGGTCTACGACCTGTTTGGACTACAGTTCGGCGGCCATCCCAATCTGCGACGGATTCTGCTGCCGGTTTACTGGGAAGGCCATCCGCTGCGCAAGTCCTATCCCGGCCGGGCCACGGAGCGCGGCCCGTACAGCCTGCCCCCGGAGCGCTACCGCCAGATCATGGAGACCTACCGGGTAGTGGACACCCGCCAGCCGGGCGAGCGCGAGGACGAGATCATTCTCAACATCGGCCCTAATCACCCGGGCACCCACGGTATCCTGCGCCTGGTGGCGAGGCTGCGTGGGGAGACGGTGGTCGGCCTGGATCCAGACATCGGCTTCCACCACCGGGGTGCGGAGAAGATCGCCGAGCGCCACACCTACCACAACTACATTCCCTACTGCGATCGCATCGACTACCTCTCCGGGGTCGCCAACGAGCTGCCCTATGTGATGGCCGTGGAGCGCCTCGCCGGCATCGAGGTGCCCGAGCGGGCAGTGGTGATGCGGGTGCTGCTCTCCGAGATGTTCCGCATCGCCGCTCACCTGGTATGGCTGGGCAGCTTCTCCCACGATCTGGGGCTGATGGCGCCCGCATTCTACTGCTTCAGGGAGCGCGAGCTGATCTTCGATGTGGTGCAGATGGTCACCGGTGGGCGCATGCACCCATCGTTCTTCCGCATCGGCGGCGTATCCATGGACCTGCCGGAGGGCTGGCGGGATGCTGTGCATCGGATGGCGGTGAGCGTCGAGAGGTCGCTGCCGGAATTCGAGACCATCACCATCAACAATCCCATCTTCCAGGCCCGCACCCGCGGCACCGCCCAGTACGACACCGAGAAGGCCATCGATTGGGGCTTCTCCGGACCGAATCTGCGCTGCACCGGCTACCCCTGGGATCTGCGCAAGGTGCGGCCTTACTGCGGCTACGAGGACTACGAGTTCGAAATTCCCACCGCCACCGAGGGCGATGCCCTGGCCCGCACCCGGCTGCGCATCGAGGAAATGCGCCAGACCCTCCGCATCGTCCGCCAGGCTGCCGCCCGCATGCCCGACGGTCCGGTGCTCTCGGACCAGGCGCGCTATGCATTCGCGCGCAAGGATCGCACCCTGGAGGACATTGAGACCCTCATCCACCACTTCGTGGGCACCGGCCGAGGCATGGCCTTCCCCCCGGGGGAGGGCTCCTTCCGCACCGAGGCTCCCAAGGGGATGATGAGCTACTACGTGATCTCCGACGGCTCACTCCACCCCTACCGGGTGCGCATCCGCACGCCGTCCTTCCCCCACGTGCAGGCATTCTCCTGGCTGTCCGAAGGCCGGCAGCTGGCGGATCTGATCGCCACCATCGGCTCCATGGACTACGTGCTGGGGGACCTGGACCGATGAGCAGATCCCAGCGCCCGACCTGCCGAATGGCCCGTAATCCCACCGGAGCCACACAGGCGCCATGCTGACCGACGACGAGCGTAGCCATCTGCAGGAGCACGTCGCCCGCTATCCAGAGAGGCGGGCGGGAGCCATCTACGTCCTGCAGTTTCTGCAAGAGAAATTCGGCCATCTGAATGACGATGCGCTGGCCGAGGCAAGCGGCCTCTGCGGTCTGTCCATCACCCAGCTGGATGAGCTGGTCACCTTCTATTCCCTGCTGCTGCGCCGGCCGGCGGGCAGGACCGTGCTGCGAATCTGCGACAGCATCGCCTGTCACCTGGCCGGTGCCCCCAGGCTGCTGGCCGAGGCGGAGCGGCTGACGGGCGCCCCCTTGGGCGACGTGAGCGAGGACGGGGCGGTGACCGTGATGCCCCACGTGTGCCTGGGGCTCTGTGATCGGGCGCCGGCGGCGCTGGCGGGAGAGCGCGAGGTAGGAGGGCTGGACACGGCATCGCTGGGGGAGCTGATTGCCTCCCTGAGAGCCGAGGCGGAGGGCTGAGCGTGGAGCCGGTGCTGAGTCGCAACTTCCATCTGCCGCAGCCCCCGGGCCTGGCGGAGTATCGCGCCGGCGGGGGCTACGAGAACCTCAAGGCCGCGCTCGATCGGCGCCCGGCAGACATGATCGAGATGGTCGACAAGACCCACCTGCGCGGCTACGGCGGTGCCGGCTTTCCCCTGGCGCGCAAGTGGAAGGCGCGGGGGCCGGACGCGCCACATCCGCGCTACCTGGTAATGAACGTGGACGAGACCGAGCCCGGCTCCTTCAAGGATCGCCAGCTGCTCTACCGCGATCCGCACCAGGTGATCGAGGCCGTGCTGGTGACCGGCTTCATCGAGCAGGCGGATCATGCCTACGTCTTCGTGCGCGGAGAGTACGCCGAGGGCGCCCGGCGCCTCGAGCAGGCGGTCGCCGAGGCCCGCGAGGCGGGTCTTGTGGGCCACAACGTCTTGGGCTCCGGCTTCGACCTGGACATCGATGTGCATCTCTCGGCGGGGCGCTACATCTGCGGCGAGGAGACGGCTCTGCTCAACGCCCTGGAGGGCCGCCGCGGCAACCCGAGGGCCAAGCCACCCATGCCCTTCGAGAAGGGTCTATGGGGCGCGCCCACCCTGGTCCACAACATCGAGACCCTGTGCCACGTGCCCTACATCGTCTCGCGGGGGCCGGAGTGGTTCAACGCCCAAGGCATCAACGGCGGCCACGGCACCAAGCTCTACAGCGTCTGCGGAGAGGTGCAGCATCCCGGCTTCTGGGAGCTGCCCATGGGCACCACCGCCCGGGAGCTGCTCTACGACCATGCCGGCGGTCCCCTGGAGGGACAGGAGCTGGTGGCCTTCCTGCCCGGCGGTGCCTCGACGTCGTTTCTGCTGCCGGAGCAGCTGGACACACCGATGCAGTTCGATGCGGTAGCGGCCGCCGGATCGCGCTTCGGCACCTGCGGCATCATCGCCCTGGGCAGCACCACCTGTCCGGTCGAATTCCTGATCGGCATCAACAAGTTCTTCGCGCGGGAGTCCTGCGGCTTCTGCACTCCGTGCCGGGACGGTCTGCCCTACCTGCAAAGCCTGCTGGAGCGGATCGAGGCCGGACAGGGCAAACCCGGGGACCCGGATCTGCTGCTGGAGCTGTGTGCCAAGATTGCACCCAACTCATTCTGTCCCTTCGCTCCCGGGGCGATCATGCCCCTGGAGTCCGGGCTCAAGGTGTTCCGCGACGCGATTCAGGACCACATAGACCGCGGCGCCTGCCCCTACGGAGGAGCTCGCTAGTGGGCACCTTCTATCTCGACGACCAGGCAATCCCGTTCGACGACGGGGACAACGTGATCGAGGCGGCGTGGGCTGCAGGCGTGGCCATCCCGCATTTCTGCTACCACCCCGCACTGGGCAGCGTGGGCGCCTGTCGCCTTTGTATGGTCGAGCTGCAGCCCGCCGGGGAGGGGGACCGACCCAGGACGCTGGCCGCCTGCATGCTCAAGGCTCAGGACGGCATGCGTCTCTCGCTGGAGGCGCAAAGGGCGGTGGCGGCACGCCAGTCCGTCATCGAGCTGGTGCTGGCCAACCACCCCCACGACTGCCCGGTGTGCGACGCGGCCGGCGAGTGCCACCTGCAGAACATGACGGTGGCGGTGGGGCCGGCCTACCGGCGCTACGAAGGTACCAAGCGCACTTTCGTCAATCAGTTCCTCGGTCCGCTGATCTGGCATGACATGGACCGCTGCATCACCTGCTACCGCTGCGTGCGCTACTACCAGGACTATACTCTCGGAACCGACCTGGGGGCATTGGGCTCACGCAATCGGGTGTACTTCGGGCGCGCCACGGACGGCCCGCTGGAAAGTCCCTTCGCCGGCAACCTCGTGGAGGTCTGTCCGACCGGCGTGTTCACGGACAAGGTGTTCCGGCGCCATTACAGCCGGGTCTGGGACCTGCAGACGGCGCCCTCGATCTGTCCGCATTGCAGCGTCGGCTGCAACACCTTGCCGGGCGCGCGCGCCGGGACCCTGCGCCGAGTGACCCACCGCCCCAACCAGCGCGTCAACGAGTGGTTCATCTGTGATCGCGGCCGCTTCGGCCATCGCTACACCGAAAGCCCGCAGCGGCCTCTTCGGGCCCGTATCGACGGACACGAGGACGAGCTGGTGGATGTCCTGGACGCCGTCTCCGAGCGTCTGGCCGACGCCCAGGGCGTGGTCGCGGGTCTGGGCTCGGTGCGGGAGGACATGGAAGGCAATGCGGCCCTGCGCTCACTGATGGCGGCCATGGGGGGCTGGTACAGCGCTCACGCCAGCCCGGATCTGGAAGCGGCCATTGCCGAGGCGGCCGCGGCAAGCGACGCTGCACCAACGCTGGCGGAGATTGCCGACGCCGGCGCGGCGCTGGTGGTGGGAGACCTGACGGGGCAGGCACCCATGATGGATCTGGCGGTGCGCCAGGTCGTGCGTGCCGGCCATCCCCTGATCGTGCTCCACAGCGTCCCGGCGGCGCTGGCGGCCCACGCGGTGCAGGCCCTGTCGCTGGCGCCCTCGGAGCTGGCGATGGCGCTGACCACACTGCGCCGGCGCATCGAGAAACCCAAATCGAGGGCCAATGCGACACTCAAAGCCGTATCCGAGACCCTCGCGCAGGCCCAGCGGCCGGTGGTGCTCGGCGTCGCCGAGACCCTGGGGGCGGCAGGCTGCCGGGCGCTGGCGCAGCTCGCGCAGGCGGCCAAAGCGCGCCTGGCCTTCGCCCTGCCCGGGGCCAATGCCTTCGGCACGGCGCTGCTGTCCCGGCCCGGCGACGCCGAGCGGGTGTTGCGCTCGGTGGAGAGCGGCGAGGCGGATAGCCTGATCGTTCTGGGCTCCGACCCCTTCGGCTCGGACCCGGGGGCGGCACGCTGGCGCGCCACACGCTCCAGGCTGAAACTCCTGGTGGTGCTGGACTGCGTGGCCACCGAGACCGCGCGGCAGGCGGACGCCTTCATTCCCCTGGCCGCCTTGGCCGAGCGTGCCGGGACTTTCGTCAACTACGGCGGGCTCGCCCAGGGCTTCACCCAGGTCTATGCACGGCAGGAAACGCTGCCGGACCCCTACACGGCCGTCTCCGAGCTGGGACACATGGTCGGCCTCGCGCGGATACGCCGCAATGCCGAGATCCTGGCCTACAAATACCTCGACCGCCCGCCCCAGCCGGGGCGCACCGGCATCCAGGTGGAGCCGGGTGCCTACACGCATTTGCGGGCCAGCGCCGAGGCGGACTTCAAGCAGGTGGCGTCGCCAAGCGGCCGCTGGCAAGCGGCACTCATGACCTGGTACGGCGACGGCCCGCTGGCGGCGTTCGCGCCCGAGTTGAGCACGCTCGCCCCCTCCCGTGCGGCGTGCATAGCGCCCGGTCAAGGTGGCAAGGCCGATCCGCCAGAGGGCGTGACGGTCAGGCTGCGCGGTCCCCTGGGCGAGCTCAGCCTGCCCCTGCGCTACGAGCCTGCCTGCGCCAAGGACGCCGTGGGTCTGGATCGTGCGGCGATGGCGGCGCTGGGAGTCAGCGAAGGTGAGGGCGTGGAATGGGAGCCGCAGCCATGAGTCCAGTGGTCTATTGGATTGCCGTTATCATAGGCATCACCGTCACGGTCTTCGCACTGGTGGGCATGGCGGCCGTGCTGGTGTTTGGCGAGCGCCGGTTTCTGGGCCTGCTGCAGGACCGCTACGGTCCCAACCGGGTCGGCCCTTTCGGCATCCTGCAATCCATCGCCGATGCGCTCAAGCTGCTGAGCAAAGAGGTCTTTATTCCGCCCTTCGCGGACCGCGACTTCTATCTACTGGCGCCGGTGCTGGTGGCCACGTCGGTGCTGGTGAGCTTCGTGGTGGTGCCCATCGGTCCAGGCCTGAACTGGGCGGCGGACCTGAACGTGGCCGTCCTGTTCGTGCTCGCCATGAGCTCCATCAACACCTACGGCGTTTTCCTCGGCGGCTGGGCCTCCAACAGCAAATACCCGCTCATTGGCTCGGTTCGTGCAATTGCTCAGCTCATCAGCTACGAGCTGTCGCTGGCGCTCGCCGTCATGGGCGTAGTGCTGCTCTCGGGCTCCTTCAGCATGGACGCCATCGTCGAGGCCCAGCAGATACCCTACGCCTTTCTGCAGCCCGTGGGGTTCCTGATATTCCTGATCTGTGGGGTGGCGGAGACTCACCGCCTGCCCTTCGACCTGCCCGAGGCCGAGAATGAGCTCGCGGCAGGCTTCAACACCGAGTACGGGGGGATGATCTTCGCCCTGTTCTTCCTCGGCGAGTATATGGCGGTGCTGCTCATCGCCGCGCTGACGACCACCCTGTTCCTGGGGGGCTGGCGGGGACCGTTCCTGCCCTGGGCCGGCGTGCTGTGGTTCGCGCTGAAGACCGGGGCCGTGGTGGTGGTGTTTTACTGGCTGCGCACCAGCCTGCCGCGGCTGCGCTACGACCAGCTCATTGCCTTCGGCTGGAAGTTTCTGCTGCCTCTGGCGTTGGTGAACATCATGGTCACCGCGCTGGTTGGCATGTTGTGGATGTGAGCTCGGCTGTGGCGGGCGGACTGACACGGCAATGAATGTGGTGAAGACTATCAGGCAACTGGCGGGCGTACTGGCCGCCACCGCCAGACATGCCCTGGCCAAACGTCCCACGGTGCAGTACCCGGACGAGAGGCCGGCGCTGCCGCCGCGCTACAAGGGCCGCATCGTGCTGACCCGGGACCCTGACGGCCAGGAGCGCTGCGTGGCCTGCTACCTCTGCTCTTCGGTGTGCCCGGTGGACTGCATCAGTATCCAGGGGGCGGAGGCTCCGGAGGACGAGCGCCGCTATCCGCAATCGTTCAGCATCAACTTCGCCCGGTGCATCTTCTGCGGCATGTGTGAGGAGGCCTGCCCGACGCTGGCCATCCAGCTCACGCCGGATTTCGAGCTGAGTGCCTACACCCGCGGCACGCTTCTCTACCAGAAGGAGGATCTGCTGATCAGCGGCACCGGCAAGCATCCCCATTACAACTTCTACCGGCACTCCGGGGTGCCGGTGCGGGGCAAGGCCA
>CAYQDX010000054.1:0-16382 GCA_964416345.1 uncultured Ectothiorhodospiraceae bacterium | reverse complement strand
CCCGGATGCTTCGGTCTCCAACTGGGCCTATACGCTGTCTTCAGACGCGGCGCCCATCCTCTCGTGGCACAACTGGCGTCATCCGCCCGTATCCGCCACGCTTTTCACCCACACCGAGCCCATCGCCTACGGCATTGACACGGCCTTCCAGGCTGTGTGGCGCGGGGACGCGCCGCGATCCCAGGCGCGCGTCGATGCAATCTACCTGCACATCCTGTTGCGCCAGGTCTCGGCCGACGCCTGGAACCGCAGGCGCACGGCACCCTACCTCGGCGCCGTGGCCTGGGTGGCGCGATGGGTGGACGACCATCCGGACTGGCGGACGCCGGTGATGAGCCGAACCGCCTATCGAGCGGCACTGCGCCAACTTTGGCTGCGTGGCCTGGACGCAATGCAAGTGTTCAATCCGCAACACGAGGGTCACCCGGAGATGACGCTGGCCGAGGTCCAGGACGCCGCTGCCGTCTACGACGAGATGCTGGCCTACCGGGAGCTCCTGGATCACGGCGAGGTCATGAGCTACCGCGTTCCCGCGCCGGACGGGCCCGGCGTGCTCTGGTCGGGGCTGCGCGAGGGGGACCGGGCCGTGGTGCGGGTGCTCCGGCTGCCGGGTGGCCCCGATCAGGTCGAGCTAGAGGCCTGGCCCGGGATCCGCGTATCGTTGCCGGCGGACGCCGCGGGCGCGACCTATCTGCTCTCCAGGGATCCCGCAATTCTGGAGGTGACCGTCCGCAGCGCGGCAGAATGAGCGCCGGCACGGCTGCTGTTGCATCGCTAATGCGAATGATTTACATTCTCTTCCCATCGAGCCGCCGCTTCTTCCGGCATGATACGGACGGCAGGCTCGAATGGAGGAGCGAAGCATGGCGAATCAGATTGGGGGCGGTCGTTCCACCGCGCCGGGGCGTTCCGGCGCCGGGGTGCTGGTGATTCTGGAGCAAGACGAGAGCTGCGTGCGCATGGCGTGGCAGCCGTCATCGGGCGGGGGCAGGGATCCCCGGCCAGGTGACCCGACTGGCATGGCGGAGCTGGCCGCGTACTTGCTGGGCTCAGCCTGCATTTCTCACCCTACGGACGAGCCCTCGCTTACCCCCTGAGCCGCCAGGTAGCCTGAAATACCACCCGTGCTCCACGCCCTCTGGAAATCCTCTCGCGGCCGGCCGACTGCACGATGGTCCCGCCTCCTGGCGGGATGCGGGCCAGAGGCCAAATCGCCACCGCTCAGACGATGGGAGGCTCCTGCGGCATGTCCGGCGCCAGCTCGTTCACCTCCTCGGTGTGCATGGCCTCCAGGTGCTCCATGGCGCCTTCGACGTCGATTTTGCCGATGCGGGCAATGTGGAACAGTGCCTCGCCTTCATGCACCAGGGGCAGGGTGGAGCGGCCGATCACCATGCCGTGAATCGACGTGCAAACTTCCACCTCCTGCTCGCCGAAGGGGTCTGCGACCCTCCCCAGCAAGGCTCCTCGCGGCACGATTCGACCGAGTGGGACGCTCGCCCGCAGGATGCCACTCTGGGATGCGCGCACCCAGATGCTCTGGCGGGCCACCGTCGGCATCGGAAGGGCGCGGCGGGGCCCGCGCCTCACCAGCATGCCCAGACTCCGCATCACCCGCACGATGCCGAGCACCCCAGCACGTATAGCCACCTCGTCGAAGCGCAGTGCCTCGCCCGCCTCGTATACCAGGATGGGGACGCCCATGACGCCGCACTGCGCGCGCAAGGAGCCATCCCTCAGTATCGAGTCCAGGACGACGGGTGCGCCGAAGGCCTGGGCTAGGGCGGCGCTGTCGTCATGACGGAGATCGACCCGTACCTGCGGCAGGTTCTGGCGACCCTGGGCTGCCGTGTGCAGGTCGATGCCGTGGGTGCTGTTGCCGACGATCTGCTGGAGAAACAGGTGCGCCAGGCGTCCGGCCAGAGAGCCCTTGTCCGAGCCTGGAAACGAGCGGTTTAGATCGCGCCGATCGGGCAGGTAGCGGGAGCGGTGCACGAAGCCGTAGACGTTGACGATGGGCACGGCCAGCAGCGTGCCCCGCAGTTTGGCCAGCACCGGGAGCTTCAGCAGCCGCCGGATGATCTCCACGCCATTGATCTCGTCGCCGTGGATGGCCGCGCAGACGAACAGCCGGGGGCCGGCGCGGCGGCCGTGCAGGACCTGCACCGGCATGGTCATGGGGGCGTGGGTATACAGGCTGGCCACCGGCAGATCGATGGTGACCCGGGAGCCAGGGGCGATGGCCATGCCGTTGATGGTGAGGGGCTCGCCCGCCATGGCTCAACCGCTGCCGCGGGTGCGGTGTGGCTGGGCGTTGCGCTCGATGAGCTCGATGATCATCCCGGCGATGTCCTTGGACGTGGCGGCCTCGATGCCCTCCAGGCCGGGAGAGGAGCTCACCTCCATGACCACTGGACCATTGAAGATGATGGATGCGCCGATGCGCGCGATCACCGCATCGAAGTCCTTTCATTGCCAGTGACACCCGCGGCGACAGCTTAACATTGCCGCCCCGCCGCTCGTCACCCTCGGCCCCGCACGTGTGTCCGCTGCCGAGCTCCGACACCATGCTCGCCACACCAGCCCCCGAGCCGGCGAACCAGAATCAGGTGGGAGGGTCAGTCCTCCACCGGCCAGTTCTTGTGGCGCAGCGCCTTGGTGCCGCCTCGCCGCCGTTTAGCCTCCAGGCGCCTGCGCTTGGAGCCCCGGGTGGGGCGGGTGGCGACCCGGGGTCGCGGGGCGTGGGCCGCCGTCCGCAGCAGCTCCGCGAGTCGGGCGATTGCATCGCGGCGATTGGCCTCCTGCGTGCGGAAACGCCGCGCGTCCAGCATCAGCACGCCGGCGCCGTCCACCCGACGCCCGGCCAGCCGGACGAGGCGCTCGCGCACGGCAGCCGGCAAGCTGCTGGCTCCCAGATCGAAGCGCAGCTGCACCGCCGTGCTCAGCTTGTTGACGTTCTGGCCCCCGGGTCCGGAGGCGCGCACGAAGTGGAGCTCCACCTCCTGCTCGTCCACCCGCACATTTGGAGAAATCTCGATCAGGCGCATGGCGACTCTCCGGTATCAGGACCCTGGGCCGATGGCATAATAGGAATCCAGTGCGGGGGCGACAAGGTCGCCGAGGAGGGACAGATGAGCGACAAGGTCCAGAAATCCGAGGAGGAATGGCGTGCGAGCCTGACGCCGGAGCAGTATCGGGTGACTCGCCAGACAGGCACCGAGGCGCCGTTTACAGGCAAGTATCATGCTCACAAGGGGAAGGGAATCTACCGCTGCGTGTGCTGCGGTGCCCCGTTATTCGCCTCCCTCCAGAAGTTCGATTCCAGAACCGGCTGGCCCAGCTTCTGGGCACCCATGGAGGGCAATGCAGTGGAAGAGCATCGGGACGCCAGCCACGGAATGATCCGGGTAGAGGTGCGCTGCACGCGCTGCGACGCCCATCTGGGTCACGTGTTCGACGACGGTCCCGCGCCCACGGGACAACGCTACTGCATCAACTCGGCGGCCTTGGATCTCGACGAAGAGAGCTGAGTGGCGCGCAGTCGGGTGGCAACCCGGACCGTCGCCTTTCCCGGCCATAGCGGCGCAATTCTGAGCGGCCGCTTGGACCATGCGCCCCAGTCGGCGTTCGCCTATGCCGTCTTCGCCCACTGCTTCACCTGCACCAAGGACGTGCTGGCCGCGGTGCGTGTCGGGCAGGCCCTGGCGGGCCGCGGTATCGCCGTGCTGCGCTTTGATTTCACCGGCCTGGGGACCAGTGGGGGCGACTTCGGCAGCACCAGCTTTTCTACAAACGTCGAGGACTTGGTGTGCGCCGCGGACTATCTGCGCTCGGAGTATCAGGCTCCGCGCCTACTGGTAGGGCACAGCCTGGGCGGCGCGGCAGTGCTGGCGGCGGCGGCGAGTATCCCGGAGGCCGCAGCGGTGGCCACCATCGGGGCGCCCAGCGATCCCGGTCATCTGCGCCATCTGCTGGCGGGCGCAGTGGGCGAGATCGAAGCGCGGGGCGAGGCCGAGGTACGGGTCGGGACGAAGAGTGTCAGCGTCGGCCGGGGGCTGCTGGCGGACATTTCGGAGCAGCGGCTGCTGCAGGCGGTGACGGCGCTCCGGCGCCCCCTGCTGGTATTTCACTCTCCCGAAGACCGGGTGGTCACTATCGAGCACGCGCGCCACATCTACCAGGCTGCCCGCCATCCCAAGAGCTTCATCTCCCTGGATGGCGCCGACCACCTTCTGTCCCGGGCCGAGGACGCTCGTTACGTGGCCGAGCTGCTGGCCGTGTGGGCGGCCCGCTACCTCGCATCCCGTCTGAGCTGAAGCGTGGGGCGGGTGGAACCTAGGCGTCGTGCGCCGGTCACTTACTCCACCGCCGAGACCTCGGTGGTTGCCTCGGGTCGCCCGCTCTGGGTACCATCCGCGACCTTGACGTTGGTTTTCCGCACGGGGATGTCCCAATGAACAACGCACTGCGCGAGCAGCTCCTGAAGGCCGGCCTAGTGTCTTCCGAGCAGGTGAAGAAGGCGGAGCATCAATCCCGCAAGAAGGCCAGGCAGACGCCCAAGCCCAAGAAGGTCGCCCGTGCCGCGCCGCCCCTGGACTCGGCTGCCTCGCAGGCGGCCAAGACGCGCCAGGCGCAGGCCGAGCGCGATCGCGAGCTCAATCGCCAGCGCGACGAAGAGCGCCGGCGCCGCGAGCTCAACGTGCAGATCCGGGAGCTGCTCACCCGCCACCAGCTGAATGACGGCAACGGTGAGGTTCCCTACAACTTCGTCGAAGGCAGCCGGGTGAGGCGTCTCTACGTGACGGCGGAGCAGCACAAACGGCTTACCGAGGGCATGCTGTCCGTCGCCCTGTTCAAGACCCGGCACTATCTCATCGAGAACGAGGTTGGCGAGCGCCTACTGGCGCTGGCACCCCATCTAGTGGTGCATCGCAATCAGGCCACCGATGCGGTGGACCCCGACGATCCCTACGCCAGGTACACGGTGCCCGACGATCTCATCTGGTGAGTCGTCCGGCTACGGACTCGGGCTTGATCGATTTCTGGGAGTACTCTTGTCTGGCAACCTGAAGGTCGGCGTATTCGTCGACGCAGAAAACATCAAGCTCAACGGCGGCTACCAGATGCGCTACGACGTGCTGCGGCGCTTCGCGGCGCGGAGTGGCGGAACGCTGCTGCGCCTGAACACCTACCTGGCATTCGACCGCGAGCGGGTGGAAAGCGACCCGGAGTACGCCAAGAAGACCATCACCTACCTGCAAACGGTACGCGACTTCGGCTGGAAGGTGATCATCAAACCGGTGCGGCGCTACACCGACGAGGACGGCAATGTGCGTACCAAGGCCAACGCCGATCTGGATCTGGCAGTGGACGCCATGCTACAGGTGGAGAACCTGGACCAGATTCTGCTCGTCACCGGCGACGGCGATTTTCTGCAGGTGGTGAATGCCTTGCAGAACCGGGGCTGCCGGGTGGAGCTGCTGGCCTTCAAGAATATCTCGCGGGAGCTGCAGCGCCAGGTGGATGCGTTCTATTCCGGCTTCCTGATCCCGGATCTGCTGCCGTTCTCCTACGAGCCGAAGAATGCCTGGGGGGAGAACGGCTATTGCGTGCGCTGCGTGTGCACCAAGTGGTTTCCGGACAAGGGCTACGGCTTCCTGCGCTATGTGAAGAACATCGACGGCAGGCTCTGGATCACGGATCCGCGGGACCCCCATTCCCCGTATGCCGGCGTATTCTGTCATGCCAACGAGCTGGCCGAGGGCATAAGCCCCGAGGACATGCTGAACCGCGAGAACATCTTCGAGCTTTATCTGCGAGAGAGCGAGCAGAAGGACGGCGCCCAGGTGGCCAACAACGTACGCCTGATCTATGCGCCCGGCCGGGAGCGGGGCTACTCCTCCGCGCCATGAAGTCTGGCGGCACCAGAATTCGGCGCCGCGGTCTGCTCGCGCTAGCGCTGTATTGCGCGGCGAGCGGGGCCTGGGGCGGCTGTGACGATCCGCCCGGGCGCGGGGTGATCTGGACCGACTGCGACAAGCATGAGGTCGCGCTAAGGAACGAGGACCTGCGGGGCGCGGTGCTCATGCGCAGCAATCTGCAGGGCGCGGACCTGCGCGGCGCGCGGCTCAGCGAAGCGGACTTCAGCTTCGTCGATTTGCGTGGGGCGCAGCTGCAAGGCGCTAGACTGGCTGGTGCCCGCTTTGGCGGCGCCAGGCTCGACGGGGCCGATCTCAGCGAGGCCTATCTGGGTGCGGCGCGGCTGGACCGCGCCAAGCTCGTGGGGGTGAATCTCAGCGCCGCGAAGCTCCCCGATGCCTCCCTATACAAGGTCGACCTCAGCGGCGGGCGGCTCGCCAAGGCGGTGCTGACCAATGCCGACCTCAGCCAGAGCACGCTCAGCGATGCGGATCTGCAAGGCAGCGACCTGAGCGGAGCCACCCTGCGCCGGGCCACTCTCGAAGACGCCAATCTGGCCGGCGCCGTGCTCCGCAAGGCAAACCTGGAGCAGGCCAATCTGTCGTTCGCCGACCTGCGAGGGGCGGATCTGCGCGGCGCCACCCTGGTGGACGCTACTCTCAACGAGACCAAGCTAGACGGTGCACGGCTGGAGAATGCGCGCTGGACCGACTGGCGCCGCTGCGCGCCCGGCTCCGTGGGGGAATGCCGCTAGCGGGCGCCACGCGGGGTGCGTCGCGGCGGTGGTGGGCACGTTCGAGGCGGGAGAACGACGCCCAGGACTGCTCGACCGTGGGCTTGGGATTGCCGATCGCCAGGGAGAAGAAGGACCGTATCGGGGAGCGAGTTCCGCAGATGAGCGAGCTTTTCGGCTGGACCAAGCTGGCACTGGGCATCGCCAACGCTTTGCTGCTCGTCGTGGTGGCGTATCTACTGGTCCGCCAGAGGCGGCGGCCCCGGCGGGTGCAGGACCGGCTGTTGGGGCAGTTTCCACCCGGCGGCCCGGCGTTCCGAGTGCGCTTCGTTGCGGCCGAGGATCTCGGCCGCAGCCCCCGGGCCTTGGCTGGACTGGCGGCGGGTGTGGCCTATCTGGAAGGCGATGCGGTGGTGCTGCGGGGGGAGGGCAGGGACCGGGCGACCCGGGAGCTGCACTTCGGCCCGCGGGAGACCCGGGTGTCCTGGGTCCCGAGCTCGGGCTCGCTGCTGGCGACACCTTCGTGGGTCCGGTTGGAGCGGGGCGGGGAGCGATTCCTGCTGACCGTGGTCCGTGCCACGGACGGACATTCCCGCATCGCCACCCGGGAACTGTATGATGCCCTGCGCCTGGTGCTTCCGGAGGACTTGCCCACTGTCCCAGCCGGCGCGACGCCCGGTTGGATCAATTGGGCCGCCGGTCTCGGCACCCTGGCGATCCTGGCCGGCGTTTGGAGCGCGATCGAGGTGGGCAGCCAGACCGCTCATCTGAAGGGCCCCAGCTTCATGGCCCCGGGCACGAATGAGGGCGTGCTGGTGCTGAGCGACGGCACATTGCACCTGCTCGATCCCGCGGGCCGAGTGCGCGGGCGGCTCACACTGAAGGCGCTGGGGCTGCCGGACGCGATCACCGCGCTCGCCCCTCTGGGAGAGGATTTCTTGGTGGGCGAGGCGGCCACCGGCAGCATCCAGCGCTGCAGCTGGACGGCTCGGCGGTGTACGCCCTGGGTGTCCGGGGGAAACGCGTCCCGCCGTGAGCTGAAGCACGCCTTCAAGATTGCAGCAACCGCTGGTGGCGAGCGGGTCTACGTGACGGATACGGCGCGTCATCGCCTGCTGGTGTACGATGCCGGCGGCCATCGCCTGGGTGCCAGCCGTGGCGAGCCGCCCATGTGCTTCCCCAACGGCCTTTGGGTGGATCCCCGGGGCGGTCTGTACGTCGCGGACACCAACAGTCACCGCATCGCCGGGCTCTCCACCGACCCGGCGCATCTCGCAGCGACGCTCAGCGCCTTTCCCACCGCACGGCTGGTGGGGCGCTGGTGCCGCTGCGAGGAGACCGGCAGCTCCGGTATCGTGCCGCTGGATGACATGCTGAGCTTCAGCGGCGCCACGCCGAAGGCCCTGGCAGGAGCCCGCCCCGGGCGCGTCTGGCCGACCGTAGCCCAGCGCGATAGCGCGCGTCGCTGGTGGGTAGTCAACGCCGATGCGGATTTGCGCCACGGCGATCTGCTGCGCTTCGACTCGGACGGTGCGCCGCCGCGCCGAGTGATGCTGCCGCCCCGGGCGGACCCCTTCGATCTGGTGCTGCGGCGGGACGATCTGCTGGTCTCCGACCCGACGCTCATGCGCATCTATCGGGTGGATTACGCCGGCACGCTGGTGGGCGAGCTGGGCGACGGCGCGTTCCGCTCGGAGCTCCGAGCCCTCGCAAAGCGCCTTCGGGCCTTGAAGCTGCTGCGTCTGGCTCTGCTCGCGGGGCTGCTCGCCCTAGCGCTCGGCGGTCTGTGGCTGGCGAAGCTGGAGCTGCAGCGACGCTGGCAGGCGCTGCGCTGAGGCCGGCTCAAGGGGCCCGGAGCGGACCCTCCCGCAGCAGGCGTGCCAGCTCGTCCCCGGAAACGGGGCGAGCGAGGTAGAAGCCCTGCATCTCCTTGCAGTTGTGGGAGACGAGGAAATCGAACTGGGCCTGGTTCTCCACGCCCTCGGCGATAACTTCCAAATGCAGGCTGCGGGCCATAGCCAGGATGGTCTCGACGATCGCCGCGTCCCCAGAATCCGTGCACACGTCGCGCACGAAGGTTTGGGCGATCTTGATACGGTCGATCGGGAAGTCCTTGAGGTAGCTCAGCGACGAGTAACCGGTGCCGAAGTCGTCGAGCACCAGCCGTACGCCCATCTCCTTCAGCGCGCGAAGCTTCTTCACCGTCTCCTCGACATGCTCCACGAGCATGCCCTCGGTGAGCTCCAGCTCCAAGCAATCGGGAGCTAGAGAGGTCTCGGCGAGGATCCGGTCCACCATCTCCACGCAGCCGGGCTGCATGAACTGCCGTGGCGAGAGGTTCACCGCCATGCGCAGCGCCGGCAGCCCCTGCGCCTGCCAGCGCTGGCCCTGCCCACAGGCGGCTCGCAGCACCCATTCGCCGATGGCCAGGATGAGGCCGGACTCCTCCGTCACATGGATGAATTGTGCCGCGGAGACCAGTCCGTGGCCGGGACGGCGCCAGCGCAGCAAGGCTTCCACGCCCGTGATGATGCCGCGCTCGAGGTCGATCTGCGGCTGGTAATCCAGGAACAGCTCCTGGCTCTTCAGCGCGTGCCGCAGGCTGGTCTCGAGCTGCAGACGAAGCTGCGCCCGCCGATTCATGTCATCAGAGTAGTACTGAAAGGTGTTGCGCCCGCGCTGCTTGGCCGCATACATGGCCATGTCGGCATTCCTGAGCAGGGTGCCCGCGTCCAGGCCATCGCCCGGATAGAGTGAGATCCCGATGCTGGGGGCGGTGTAGATCTCATGGCCCTCGACGTCGAATGGCGCCGCCAGCCGTGCCTCTATCTCCCGCGCGACGATGGTGGCATCCCATGCCTCATGAATGCCGGGGATGACGACGACGAATTCATCCCCGCCCAGACGCGCAACCGTGTCGCTCTTGCGCACGCAGGCCTTCAGGCGCTCGCCCACGGCCTTCAACAGCAGGTCGCCGATGGCGTGGCCGAGCGAGTCGTTGATGGGCTTGAAGCGGTCCAGGTCCAGGAACAGCACACCGACCTGGCCGTCGACGCGTCCGGCCCGAACCAGCGCCTCGCTCAGCCGGTCGCACAACAGGGTGCGGTTGGGCAGGCCGGTCAGGGCGTCGAAGTAGGCGAGGCCTCGTATCTCCGCCTCGCTGCGCTTGCGCTCGGTAATGTCTTCGATGATCGTGGCGAACTTGCCGGGGACCGGCGATATCGCCGAGATATCGAAGGTGCGGCCGAGCGGCTCGTATGTGGTCTCGAAGTGAGCCGGCAACCCGGATTCCGCGACCTCCGCGTAGCGACTCAGATGCGGCGCGACACCGGCGCCGTATAGCTCCGATGCCCGGGCGCCCAGTGCCCGGTCGCGGGCGATACCGCACATGCGCTCAAAGGAGGGATTGACGTCCAGCACGATGTAGTCCACTGGCACACCGCTCTCGTCGTAGAGCATCTCGTGCAGGGCCACGCCTTCCCGCATGGTCTGGTACAGGGACCGGTATCTCTGCTCGCTCTCGCTCAAGGCCTGCTCGTTGGCCTTGCGGGCGGTGATGTCGGTGTAGACCAGCACGACTTTGGCGACCGCGCCGCTCGCATCCAGGATCGGGGTGCCGACTAGATGAAAGTAGCGACCGCCACGCGCCAGGTCTCCCTGCTCATGGGTCGAGCGCGTCGCCGCGATCCGACCGAGCATGCCCACGTCTTCGCTGCCACCGGGATCGCCCAGAACCTCGGATAGCGGCCGACCCATCTGGGGCAGCTGGCAAGAGAACATCTCCCGGCTGCGGCTGTTGCAGGCCTGCACCCGCATCTCAGCGTCCACGACGATGATTCCGGCACCGGCGGAGTCGAAAATAGCCTGGATCTCGTCTTGCGCCTGGGCGTGCTGGGCGCTGGTCTCCCGCAGGTGGTCAAGGATCTGAATGAAGGCGTCGCAGATAGTGCCGACCGGGTCCATGGCTATGAGTGTGTCGTCATCCAGCTCCTCCGACCTGAGCGGCATGGTGCCGATGACCAGAAGCAGCTGGTCGATCTTCTCGCGGATATAGCGGATGGCGGCCTCTTCCCCCTCGGCGAGCCGCTGATTTTCTGCCGTCAGCCGCTGCAGCTCTTCAACCAGCGCATGCTCGGTTGAGGCCAGGTCTGGAGACTGGCGCGCTCGCAGCTCTTTCATCGGGTCCGCGCCTGACGCGGGAGGGGCAGTGCGTACACGGTCATTGGGACCACGGCGCCCGGGGCTTGTGGGAAATCTCGATTCGGTAGTAATCGTCCAGCTTGTCCACGCTAACGTCGTAGCCCATGTTTCGAGCGGCATCCGGAATGGTCACGGTGGCATCTCGATTGTCGGTCATGAGGACGAGCCGAACGGTGCCCTGCTTCAGCCTAGCTCTACGCGCATTGACCTCCCGCAAGGCCGCGAGCAGCGAAGAGGGGCAGATCTGCCCCCGTATGTCGACTTCCACCAACTCCACGACAGGCGGTGCTTCCCCGGGCATGGATAAGGTCTACCTCGTGTCTTGCGCCAAAGGTACAGCGTCGGGCGCAGCATGGCCAACGCCGGCAGCGCTCGGCTTCAGCACGATGCTGGCGGCGACCACCAAAACGAGGACGCGCAGCATATCGCGCGCTTACGCTCAGCCGTTCAGTAGCGCGGCCAGGATCTCGTATTGAGCCTTAGCCTCGGCATCGTTGCTCTCTTCGCCGTTGGCGATGAGCACGCAGTTTCTCGCCATCCTGGCGTTCATGGCCGCGGCCCATGCGATGGTACGACATCGCTCTTCGGACTCGTCGGTGACCAGGCAAGCGGCCACTGCGGAGGCGACGAAGTGGCCGGCCTGGCGCAGCCAGTCCGTGTCTGAGCCGCATACCGTATAGCTGTCCACGGCCACCGACTTGGCGGTGCGGAAGGCATCGCGCAACACGTCCTGACCGGCGGTAGGGTCCTGGGCGACGCTCAGCGCCGCCTTGAGCCGCGCGGCGTCTCCGAGGTCAAGCACCCTGGAGACGAATCGGGCGCCGACCTCACGCTGGCGGGCCGCGCTCAAGGATGCCAGAGCCGCCTTGAGCTCCTTGTCGCTCGCAATTGCTGTCATCGTATTCACCCTGTATGAGGTTGTGGAGCAACGAGCATCTGGCCAAGCATGGGCGCGCACGGCTGGCCACCGGGGCAGAGGAAAATTATCGCCGATCCCCCGGCCTCCGGGAATACTTCGGGACCGTTGGGGTCATTAGCGAGCGCCCTGGCGAATCCATTCCGGGACCGGCCAGCAAGGCCTAGGTCTACGATTCTCGCTAGTGGCGGGCCGTGGCCGGCCGCCCCGGCTCAACGGACGCCAACAGCAATCAGGGTGCAGCGGCAGCCGGCATGGGAATCCCGCCAAGGCACCGGCGCGGCGCCTGCGATGCCGGCGTCGATCGCGAACGGTCCCGTACAGGCGTAGCGGCGGCAGCTCTCGCAACAGTCTCGGCGGACCACCCATTCATAGCAGCTGGCGCCTTCGGCCTTGTAATAGTCCAGCAGGGCGAGCATGGCCTCGGTGTTCCCTGAGACCAGGTGTGCCTCATCGTCCGACTGCGATTCGTCGCCCAACGCAGCACGGTGTCCGCCAGGGTCGAAGGCCGCACCTACGCGGGCACCGGCCGCACGGTCCGCGGCCAGCTGCATCTCGGACTCTATGTCGAAGGCCCGCAGCAGGGCGTCGTCGGCATCCGGGTCCGCTCTGCCTTCCTCGACGGCGGTCTGCGCTGCGTACAAATGGTGGGCGGACTCCTGCTCGCTGTCTGCGTGCAGGGCCGCGTGCAGATGCGCCCGGGCGCGGCAGAGGTAGAATTCGGCAGCGCCCTCGGAGGTTTCCGCCTGCTCCGTCGCCAGCCGGGAGGGTGGTGGCGGTTCGGTGGGCTCCGATGTTCCGCCAATGGCGGCGGCCGCTCCGTCGCCTGCAGGAGTCTCGGCATCGCCGCGCTGGCTCCGCACATGACGGTGATAGTAGGCGTAGCTGCCGAGCAGGGCGGCAGCGGTCACGGTCAGCATCAGCAGCGCGATCAGCGTCCCCATTGGCTCCTCCGTGGCGCGGTCTGAGCGCGCGACCCTTCATGTCCCGGGCGACGCCAGGTCCGGCACTTATTGTGTTGTTTTTTTGAGCTCCCAGTACGCAGCGACAAGGCGGCAGAGTCACCTGGGACCTCAGGTGAGTCTAGGCCAGGCCAGAGGGTCGCTCAATAGTAGTAGCACGTGAATTTCATAATTTAACATAATATACATTATGCGCAACACAGGATAGGTGGACAGTGGTGGAAACTGCACCTGCGTGGCGGCTCTGCTAGCATTGCTGCACACCAACTCTGCAGGCCTACCGATGGACATCGATGCGTATGCGCACGAGTTTCCACTAGACGCCGACGTCGTCTATCTGAACCACGCGGGTGTCGCCCCGTGGCCTCGCCGTACGCTGACCGCGGTCAGCCGATTCGCCGAGGACAACATGCGCGCCGGCGCGCGCGACTATCCCCACTGGGTGGCGACCGAGAGCCACCTGCGTGAGCAGCTGCGCGGGCTGGTAAACGCCCCGCACCGGGATGACATCGCGCTGCTCAAGAGCACTTCCGAGGCCCTGTCAGTGGTCGCCTACGGTCTGGACTGGAAGTCGGGAGACAACATCGTCATCACGGACCAGGAATTTCCCTCCAACCGCATCCCCTGGGAGTCGCTGGCGGACCAGGGCGTGGAGCTGCGCCGGGTCTCACTGGACGTGGAATCCGGTAGCCCCGAGGATGCCCTGTGCGCCGCCATGGACGAGCGCACCCGCCTGCTCAGCGTGAGCTCGGTGCAGTACGGCACGGGTCTGCGCCTGGATCTCACGCCGCTGGGCGCCCACTGCCGCAGCCAGGGGGTGCTGTTCTGTGTGGACGCCATCCAAAGTCTGGGGGCCGTGCCGCTGGATGTCCAGGCGGCCAAGGTCGACTTCGCCGCGGCCGACGGCCATAAGTGGATGCTGGGGCCGGAGGGCCTGGCGGCGTTCTACTGCCGGGAGGAGCTGCGGGAGCGCCTGCGCCTGCGGCAATACGGCTGGCATATGGTGGAGCAGCTCAGTGACTTCGATCGGCTGGACTGGACGCCTGCCCAATCGGCCCGGCGCTTCGAGTGCGGCAGCCCCAACACGCTAGGGGTCCATGCGCTCAGCGCCAGCCTCTCTCTGTTGCTCGAGATTGGCATGCCGGACATATTCAGAAACGTTCTTAAGAATTCCTTTTATGTCGCTGATTATATAACGGCAAATGAGAACCTCGAATTGATCTCACCGAGCGTCGGAAGACGCCGCGCGGGCATTGTGACTTTTCGCCCACGCGACCAGGACAGTGCGGAGCTATTCCGTCGGCTGAGCGCCCGCGGCGTGGTCTGCGCGCACCGTGCCGGTGGCGTACGCTTCTCTCCCCACTTCTATACGCCGCGCGAAGCCATTGATCGGGCGCTGGATGTGGTCGACGCCTATCTTGGTGGAAGCTGACCGGACGCCGGCGTCGTGTGCGGTCGCTTTGCCCTCACTACGCCGGCGGCCATCATCGCCGAGCACTTCGAGCTGCTGGACCTGGATGAGCTGGAGCTTCCTCCCCGCTTCAACATCGCCCCCACCCAGAGCCTGCCGGTCGTGCGCCTGGCACAAAACGGCACCCGGGAGCTGGCCGCCGCACGCTGGGGCCTGATTCCGGCCTGGGCCAAAGATTCGGCCATCGGCAACCGCCTGATCAACGCCCGCGCCGAGGGCGTCGGCGACAAGCCCGCCTTTCGCAGTGCCTTCCGCCGTCGCCGCTGCCTGGTGCCGGCCACTGGCTTCTATGAATGGCGCCGCCTGGAGAAGCGCAAGCAGCCCTACTTCATCGGCCTGCGCGATGGCGGTCTGTTCGCCATGGCCGGGCTCTGGGAGCGCTGGCATGGGTCGGATGGCGGTGCGGTGGACTCCTACACCATCCTAACCACTGAGGCGAGCACACTGGTCGCGCCCCTTCATGACCGAATGCCGGTCATCCTGGCACCGCAGGACTACGACCTCTGGCTGGGACACGCCCCCGCCTCCACTGAGGACCTGAGCGCCCTGCTCCGTCCCTATCCAGCCGAGCTCATGCGCGCCTATGCGGTGAGCACGCGGGTGAACAGTCCGCGTAACGACGGGCCGCAATGCCTGGAGCCTGTGGCGGAAACGGACCTCACCTAGATTCTAGGTGAGCATGTATGTTTGTTTATAAAACAAAAACATGTAAATTCTACTTAATGTAGATCACACTCTCTTCGCGTGCAAACGATGCAGATGTGGATCAACAAGGGCGGCCGTCATGGTCTTGGTGCCCCCGGTGTAGTTCGCCACGAGGGTCGCTCCGGGGAAATCGTCGCTCCAGATCTTGGATGGCCGCGGTGATGGTGCGAGCCGCCGGGTCGAGATCGTCCGGACGTGCGGCTCCACCCCGCGGATAGACGTCAGGATGGGCTGGTGGGAGCCTCCCACGGTGCAGATGAGTACGGCTTGTGCGTTGCTCACGCGCTAGGCCTCAACTTCCCTTCGCTCGAATTGCTTCGATCTTGGCCTGGCGCTGGTCGGCGCCGACTGCGGCATATGCCGCTGCACCAGCTGCGCCCTTCTCTGCTATCCTGTGTATTACGATGTAATACAGATTTCCAGAGATTTATGCCATGGGTACCCTGACGATACGCATCGACGATCGACTCGAGGCTGACCTGGAGGCAGCTGCCGAGCGCGAAGGTAAGACCAAGAGCGAGCTGGCCCGCGAGCTATTGCGCCGCTACCTCTTGGTGCGTGAGCTGGACGCTGTCCGCGAGCGGCTTCGGCCCTATGCTGAAGCGGCTGGCTACCTGACCGACGAGGACTTCTTTCGGGACTTTTCGTGAGGGTGTTTCTCGACACCAACGTGCTGGTCAGTGCATTGATGGGCCAGGGACTGTGCCGGGACCTGCTTGAGCGTCTCATCATCCACCATGTCGTAGTGCTCGGTGCGCCAGTACGCCAGGAGCTCGACCGGATCCTTCGCGACCGATTCCACGTCGCGGAAGCGCTGCTCGACTGGATGAGCCGAAAGCTCGATGAGCTGGAGCAGACTCCGATGGCAACCGTAGATCCCACTGACATACCCGCGATTCCGGACCAGGACGACGCGCCGATCCTTGCCTGTGTCCTTGCTGCCGGCGCGGACCTTTTGGTCACCGGCGACAACGCGCTGCTCACGCTGAGGGAGCTGCACGGCATGCCCATCGTTTCGCCCCGTGAGGCCTGGATGCGCCTGTTCCAGGCCCGCTAACGCACTGTGCCGAAGTGCTTTTCCGGCCAAGGGCTCGTAGAGCTTGCCAGTCCAATTGGTAAAGGCTCGGCCCCACGCTCAGCCACAGCGCCGCCGAATCGCCTCGATTTGCGCCTGGCGTTCGCGCTTCCTCTTGGCCAAAAGTAAGAGTTGCTGCAACCAGCCGCCATATGAGAAAACGCTACTAGAAGCTCCGCGAGTGGGGGCTCGTTAGGATGTCCGTCTTCGATGCAACGGAGGTGGGACGTCCATGAAACGATTTCGATGCACCCGCAGTTGACGGCACCAGCGCGGGGTCGAGTAGCAACGGAACGAAATCCTGGTGTCTCCGCTGGGCGCTATAGCTCCTGGATTGCGTCTCGAGGGTCACACCTGATGGTCGGGATCCCGTAACGCCATCCGGTTCCCGGTGCCGGCGC
>CAYQDX010000053.1:0-16405 GCA_964416345.1 uncultured Ectothiorhodospiraceae bacterium | reverse complement strand
CGGCTATCCCGGCTGGGGCGGCTATCCCGGCTGGGGCGGCTATCCCGGCTGGGGCTATGGTGGCTACCCACTCGTGGCATCCCCGGTCGTAGTGACCGCGCCCAAGGCATCTGAGGCCAAATAGGCCGTCGCGGCACCTCCGCGTGTCATTCGGCATGTCCGGCGGAGACGATTCCACCGGACATGCTTGGTCAAGAGCCGCCCACATCCGGATCCACGGCGTAGCTGCCGGACTGATACAAGGGGTCGTCCTCGGACCAGGGCCGGCGGCAGGGCTTCCGTCCCAGATACTCTTTGAGCTGCGCCCGCAGGCCCAGCACGGGCTTCAGCAGGCCGTATTGCAGGGCCGTATCGATGGCCGCCTGCTGGAAGGCGCTGGCCTGCTCGAAGTCGCCGAGCTCGGCGTAGGCCATGGCCAGGGTCTCGGCACTTGCCATGGTGCGCGACTCGCCGAACAAATCGCGTCCCAGCTCGAAGGCGCGCCAGCCGTCCCGCACCGAGGCGTCCAGGCTGGCGGCGAGCAGCCGCGCCAGAATCTGGCGCGGCGCCTGCTCCTTCGGGAACAGCTTCACAGTCGACTCCAGGCGCGTCCGTGCCGCCGCGTCCTGTCCGCCGGAAGCAATCATGGCGACGGCCTCCATCACCCGCGCACTGAGATCCCGCGGTGCCAGCCCGACTACAGCCGCGTAGCGTCTGGCCGCCTCCGCATACTCGCCTCGCGCCATGAGGCGGCCGGCGTAGAAGAACTGTGCGCCGCCGTGCTTCGGGTCCGAGGCGATGGCGCGCCGGTAGTGCTCGGCGGCCTCGTCTGACTTCCCGCGGGCCTCCAGTGCCCGGCCGAGGAAATAGTTGGCCGGCGCGTCGCCCGGATTCTGCCTTACGGCGCGGCGCAGCTCTTGCTCGGAGGCGTCCTTTCCCCCCTGCAGATAGAGGCAGCGCGCTAGTCCCACCCGGGCATCGACGTTGTCCGGCTGCAGCTTCAGCATCTCGCGATACTCAGTGGCTGCCGCGTCGAAGTGGTGTTGCTCAACGGCCTGGCGCGCCCGGTATTGATGGGTGCCCGTGCCCGTGGACAGGGTGCGCACCTCCTCGATCAGGGGATCCGGCATGCTGGGCGCCTCGTCGCCCCGCAATCCCAGCTCCCGGCGGGCGTCGTCCAGCCGTCCGAGCCCGCGCAGGGCCATGGCCAGAGAGTAGTGGGCGCGGCTCGCCTTGGGCTGCAGCGCAAGGACCTCCAGAAACCGCGTCGCCGCAGCGGCGTAATCTTGCTGGGACAGGGCGGCGTTGCCCAGCTCGTAGCTGGCGGCGGCCTCAAAGCCGTCTGCCTTCCGTGCCTGCTCCAGCAGCGCCACAGCCGGCTGTGGGCGATTGAGTGCCAGCTGCTGGCGGGCCAGCTGAATCATTGCCGCCGCGGACCCGGGATCGCGGCGCAACGCCATTTGAAAGCTCTCTGCTGCCTCTTCCAGCCGGCCGGCGTCGCGCAGCAGATGGCCCAGCAGGTAGGGCCAGCGAAAGTCCTTGGGCGCCAGGGCGGCCGCGTTGCGGTAGCAGGCCTCCGCAGGCGCCTGCAGCTGATAGGCGTGATAAACGCGGGCGGCGGTGGCGTAGGCCGCGCTCAGGGCCGAGTCCGAGGCGCTCGCGGCGCTGATTGCCGTCTGCAGATCGCTGCGGGTGCGCTCCAAGACCTCTTGCACCAGGGGATCCAGACCCTGAATCTTGATCTCCGGCACCGGCAGGATCTCGGCACCGGCCGCGAGCCCGAAGCCGGCGAGCAGTAGGGTGGAGAGCAGGACCGCGGAGAGCTTCACGGTGTGCTGGCCTCGTGCCCCTGCCCTTCCTGCAGCGTCGTGTAGCGATTCCGGGGCGGAGGGCCGAACCGCTCATGCTTGCCGTCCGGCCACAGCACCAGCACCCCCTCGCTACGGGGCTCGGCTCCCATGCCCACCAGCACCCGCGGATCATTGGTGGCGGCGTAGCTGCCCTCAGCCCGCACCCGGCGCCACCGGGTCTTGTCATTAGGGACGGACACCGCCACCCGCGCGCCATAGGCGTCCCGGCCGCTGCGCTCCAGCAGGCGCAGACCCAGCCAGTGGCTGCGATTGCCGGCTTGGTTGAGCCACAGATGGGCCGGACCGTTGTTGGTGGTCACCAGGACATCGGTGTCGCCGTCGTTGTCTACGTCACCGAAGGCGGCGCCGCGGCTGACTTGGCGCACGGCGAAGGCCGGCCCCGCCTTCGCGCTGAGGTCACGAAACGTCCCGTTGCGTTGGTTGGCAAAGAGCTGGCTGCTCTCGGCAAGGCTCAAAGGCTTTCCTGGCGCTGGGAGGAAGTCCACTGCGCCGTTGACCGCGAGCAGGTCGAGCCAGCCGTCATTGTCGTAGTCGATCCAGGCGGTGCCGAAGCCAGTGTAGCTTTGGCTGGGCGGCCCAAGAGCCGCGGCGGCGGAGCGATCTTCGAACCATCCCTTGCCGTCGTTCACATAGATGGTATTGGTCTCGCCGAAAATGTTGGTCATGAACAAGTCTTCGTCGCCGTCGGCGTCGAAATCCCCGGCATCCAGGCCCATGCTGGCCTGGGCGTTGCCGTGCATGTCCACCGCGGCGCCCGACATGAATCCCTCGTCGCTAAAGGTTCCGTCCTGCTGATTGATCCACAGCAGATTGGGTGTGCCGTCGTTGGCCACGTAGATGTCCGGCCAGCCGTCGCCGTTGAGATCCGCCACGGACACGCCCAGGGCGCCGCCAAGATTACCCACGATCCGGGTCTTGGCGGAGACATCCTCGAAGGTGCCGTCGCCGTTGTTGTGGTAGAGCCGATCCGAGAGCGGGCGGTAGGTCTGGGGCGAGCAGTAGTCCTGCAGGCTCGTGGGGGCATAGCAGGGCTGGTGGCGGGCGATCGAGAAATCGACGTAGTTGCCTACGTATAAATCGAGCCGGCCGTCTCGGTCGTAGTCCACGAAGGCCGCGCTCACGCTCCAGGCGGGGTCGCCGACCCCCGCCCGGGATGTGATGTTCGTGAAGGTACCGTCCCCGTTGTTGCGATAAAGCTGGTTGGGTCCAAAGTTGGTGACGTAGATGTCCAGGTCGCCATCGTTGTCTATGTCTCCGGCAGCGACGCCCATGCCGTAGTCGGCCGCCTCGATGCCGCTGGCCTCGGTGACGTCGGTGAAGTGCAGCACCGGCCGGCCATCCGACCCTGGGTGCAGGTCGTTGCGAAATAGCCGGTCCCGATAGATCGGGGTGGTGGGAACGGGCTCGGAGGCCTGTGCCGGGGACTTGGGCAGTGGCCCACCCTGGACCAGGTAGAGGTCCAGATCACCGTCGTTGTCGTAGTCCAGAAAGCCGCCTCCGGCGCCCATGATCTCGACCACGTAGAGCTGTCCGGTCTGCCCGTTGTGGTGGGTGAAGCTCAGCCCGGTGGGCTGCGTCACGTCCACGAATGGCGCACCGGCCGCCATCGCCGGACCGAGCGCCATGGCGAGCAGCAGTATCGGCAGGGTGCGAAGGCGGCGGAGCCTGCCGTTTGGAGTGTGCAGATGCCCCATGGGTTGGCGTCGTTGGGTATGGTGCCGGGAGCGAGAATCGAACTCGCACGAGGTCTCCCCCACCAGATTTTGAGTCTGGCGCGTCTACCAGTTCCGCCATCCCGGCCGGACCAAGCATTGTATTATCTGGAAATCGCCACGGCCGGGCAAGCCCGCGGGGTGAGGTGTCGGTGGCTGTGCTATATTCGCGCGCCATGTGGGTGGAGGACTTCGCCTTCGATCTGCCGGCCGAGCTGATCGCTCAGTATCCCAGGCCGAGTCGGACCGCTAGCCGCCTGCTGGTGCTGGAGGGCGGCAGCGGGACCGTGCACGACCGGCACTTCTGCGACCTGCCGGAGCTGCTCGGCCCCGGTGACCTGCTGGTGCTGAACGATACCCGGGTAATTCCTGCCAGGCTGCTTGGGCACAAGTCCACGGGCGGGCGGGTGGAGATCCTGATGGAGCGCCTGCTCGACGAGCGCCGGGCGCTGGCACAGCTGCGGGCCAGCAAGCCTCCCCGTGCCCACACGCGGCTGCTTCTGCGTGGCGGGGTGGAGCTGCAGGTGGTCGGGCGCCGGGAGGATCTCTACGAGCTGGAGCTGCAGGGCGCGGCGGGATTGTCGGCGGTCCTGGACGCGATGGGCCGGGTGCCGCTGCCGCCCTACATTGAACGAGAGCCGGAGCCCCTGGATGGGGAGCGCTATCAGACAGTCTACGCCCGGCACCGTGGCGCCGTGGCGGCTCCCACCGCCGGTTTGCACTTCGACCAGCCCATGCTGGAGCGCCTGAGCGGGCTCGGAGTGGGGCTGGCCCGGGTCACGCTGCACGTGGGCGCGGGGACCTTCCAGCCGGTGCGGGTGGCGCGGGTAGAGGACCACCGCATGCACAGTGAGCACGTGGATGTGCCAGAGCAGACCTGTGCCCGGGTGCGCGCCGCCCGCGAGCGCGGGGGCCGGGTGATTGCAGTCGGCACGACCTCGGTGCGCAGCCTGGAGGCGGCCAGCCGCGGCGGCGACATTGCACGCTACGCCGGGGAGACCGACATCTTCATCTATCCGGGCTATCGCTTTCATAGCGTGGACGCCCTCATCACCAACTTTCACCTGCCGGGATCCACCCTGCTCATGCTGGTCTGTGCCTTCGCCGGCACCCGGCAGGTGCTCGCCGCCTATCGCCATGCGGTGGCCCGGCGCTATCGCTTCTGCAGCTACGGGGACGCGATGCTCGTGACCCCCTCTGGGGGCTGAGCCCGTGCGCTTCGAGGTGCTGGCCAGGGACGGTGCGGCGCGGCGGGGACGCCTAAGCTTTCCCCGCGGGCTCGTGCATACCCCCGCGTTCATGCCGGTCGGCACTTACGGCACGGTCAAAGCCATGACGCCGGAGGAGCTAATCGAGACCGGTGTGCAGATCGTCCTGGGCAACGCCTTCCACCTGCTGCTGCGCCCGGGAGTGGCAGTGGTGCAGGCCCATGGTGGCCTGCACCGGCTCATGCACTGGGACGGACCCATACTCACGGACTCGGGAGGCTTCCAGGTCTACAGCCTGGGGGCGCTGCGCAAGCTCGGCGAGCAGGGGGTCAGCTTCCGCTCGCCGGTGAATGGCGATCGGATATTCCTGGGGCCGGAGGAGTCCATGGCGGTGCAGCGGGCGCTGGGCGCAGACGTCGTGATGATCTTCGACGAGTGCACCCCCTATCCTGCGACCTGGGAGCAGGCCGAGGCCTCCATGGAGCTGTCCCTGCGCTGGGCACGGCGCTCCCGCGAGGCGCACGGGGACAATCCGGCGGCTCTGTTTGGCATCGTGCAGGGCGGGATGTACGCAGATCTGCGCCTGCGCAGCTTGAGGGGCCTAGTCGCTCTCGGCTTCGATGGCTACGCCATCGGCGGCCTGTCGGTGGGAGAGCCCAAGGCGCAGATGCTGGCCGTGCTGTCGGAGCTGGAGCCGCAGCTTCCCGCCACCCATCCCCGCTACCTGATGGGCGTCGGAGCGCCGGAAGACATCGTCGAGGCGGTGCGTCGAGGCGTGGACATGCTCGATTGCGTGCTGCCCACCCGCAACGCCCGCAACGGCCATCTCTACACCCGCCACGGCGTGGTCCGCATCCGCAATGCCCGCCACCGGTGCGACACCGCGCCCCTGGATCCGGGCTGTGACTGCTACACTTGCAGGCATTACAGCCGGGCCTATCTCCATCATCTGGATCGCACCCGCGAGATCCTTGGCGCGCGCCTCGGCACCATCCACAACCTGCACTACTACCAGACCCTGATGGCCGGTCTGCGAGAGGCCATCGCCGGCGGGCGCCTGGCGTGGTTCGTGGATGAATTCTATGCCGCGCGGGTGCAAAGGCCGCCTTCTATGCCATAATGCGCAACTTCGTGCGCGCCGCCCCCGCGCGGCGCTCCTCCACAGGCGGGGGCGTGTCCCCCGGCTTAGCGAATAAGGGATAGGCAATGGACTTTTTCATCAGCGACGCCTGGGCGCAGGGTACCCCTGGCGCTTCGGAGCCGGGCTTCATGCAGTTCGTGCCTCTCGTCATCATCTTCGTAGTGTTCTACTTCCTGCTCATTCGACCCCAGGCCAAGCGGGCCAAGGAGCACAAGAAAATGGTGGAGGCCCTGGCCAAGGGCGACGAGGTGGTGACCAATGGCGGGCTGTTGGGGCGGATCACGAAGCTGGGTGACAACTTCGTCTCCATCGAGATCAGTGAGGGCGTGGAGGTCAAGGTCCAGCGCCCAGCCATCTCCTCGGTGCTGCCCAAGGGCACCATGAAGACCCAATAGCGCCAGCATTCCAGAGCCCCTTGTATGAATCAATACCCCACCTGGAAGTATGTGCTGATCTCGGTCTTGCTGGTGCTCGGGCTGCTACTTGCTCTGCCCAATCTCTACGGCGAAGACCCAGCACTGCTGGTGAGCCCCCCCCGCGGCATCCAGGCCGACGCGGCCCTGGAGTCCCGGGTCCAGACGCTGGTGAAGGACGCCGGCCTCACGCCGAAGCGCAGCGAGGTGGCGTCCTCCGGTGTGCTAGTCCGCTTCGCCGATACCGACGTTCAGCTCAAGGCCAAGGACGTAGTGGAGAAGGGACTGGGGACGGGCTTTACCGTGGCGCTCAATCTGGCCCCTGCCACCCCGCACTGGCTGGAGGCGCTGGGGGTCAAGCCCATGTATCTGGGTCTGGACCTGCGGGGCGGCGTGCACTTCCTGATGCAGGTGGACATGCAAGCCGCCATCGAGAAGGCCGACGAGCGCTATGTCAACGACCTGCGCACTCAGCTGCGGGAAGCCGAGATCCGCTACCGGGGCATCACCCAGAAGCCCAAAGGGGGCGGCCTGGACATCCAGTTCCGCGATGTCGCCAGTCGCGACGAGGCCTACAACGAGATCCGCAGCACCGACCCCGATCTAGTGCTGGCCAAGAAAGACACGGGAGGCGAGCCTGGTCTGTACGCCCAGCTGAGTGAGAAGGCGGTGCGGGAGACTCGAGACTTCGCGCTCAAGCAGAACATCACGACCCTGCGTAATCGGGTCAACGAGCTGGGCGTGGCGGAACCCGTTATCCAGCAGCAGGGTGAGAGCCGCATCGTGGTCCAGCTCCCCGGCGTGCAGGATACCGCCCGGGCCAAAGACATCCTGGGGGCCACCGCAACCCTGGAATTCCGCGCCGTGGATGAGGAGCACGACCTGCAGGCCGCACTCGCAGGCCGAGTGCCACCCGGCTCGCGAATCTATCACGAGCGCAACGGCCGCCCCGTGCTGCTGAAGAAGCGGGTGATCGTCACCGGCAATCAGCTCACTAATGCGGCCTCGGGCCTCGATCAGCGCACCGGCACCCCCATGGTGACGGTCAGCCTGGATAGCAAGGGCGGGCGCATGATGGGCCAGTTCACCAAGGACAACGTCGGCAAGCGCATGGCGGTGGTGTACATCGAGCACAAGGTAGAGAGCAAGGAAGTCGACGGCAAGCGCGTGAGGACCAGCCACGAGGTGGAAGAAGTGATTAACGTCGCGGTGATTCGCGACGCCTTCAGCAGTCGGTTTCAGATTACCGGCCTGGACAGCACCGAGGAGGCTCGGGATCTCGCGCTGCTGCTGCGCGCCGGCGCCCTTGCGGCACCGGTGTTCATCGTCGAGGAGCGCACGGTTGGCCCCAGCCTGGGCCAGCAGAACATCGAGCAGGGCTTCAAATCCGTGGTCTTCGGCTTCGTCGCGGTACTGGTGTTCATGGCCGTGCGCTACCGGGTGTTCGGCCTGGTTGCCAATCTCGCCCTGAGTGCCAATCTGGTGCTCATCGTGGCGCTGCTATCCATGCTGCAGGCCACGCTCACCATGCCCGGCATCGCCGGCATCGTTCTGACGGTGGGCATGGCCGTCGATGCGAACGTGCTGATTTTCGAGCGCATCCGCGAGGAGCTGCGCAACGGAAACACCCCCCAGGCCAGCATCCACGGCGGCTACGAGAAGGCCTTCTCCACCATTGCCGACGCCAACATCACGACCCTGATTGCCGCCCTGGTGCTGTTCGGCTTCGGCACGGGTCCCATCAAGGGCTTTGCCATCACCCTGTCCCTGGGCGTGATGACCTCCATGTTCACCGCCATCATGGGCACTCGCGCCGTCATCAACGCGGCTTACGGTGGGCGTCGCCTGAAAAGCTTGAACATCTAGCGGCTTCCGGGCCGGGGGCAGGGCTGGTCCAGCGAGGAGCGGGTCGCCAGCAGGCTCCACAGGCTGCCGGTGGCCCACAGTACGAGGCCGACGGCTACGATCTTCCAGCTTACGCCCTCGCCGCCGCCGAGGGGGGCGATGAGCGCACCGGCGCCGAGGGCGACGATTCCTGCCAGCCAGCAGACGGCTACGGGAGCCGCCATGCACTCGGCGCAGCCGAAGCGGCACACCGCCACGGGCGGGGCCAGCAAGGCCAGTAGATTTCGACTCATAAGCTCCTCCTGTGGTGCCTATGCCCCCTGACTCCCTATAGTCGCCATAGTCGCCGGCTCTGCACCGGGGCTGTGCCGCTTCAGCATCGCCGCGAATGGGTCCACTGACTCATGCCGTGCCACGATGTGCCGCTGATACCACATTGTAGTCGTTGGCCAGGCGGCTGAGGAGCATAGCGCTCAGAGGTGGCCTCCGAGGTGGGCCTTGACCAGCTCCAGGATACCCTTGGAAACGCGGGGGCTGCCGGCGACGATGTTACCGGTGACGAACACGTCGCCGTCGCCCTCGAAGTCCGTCACGATGCCGCCCGCCTCTCGGATGAGCAGGGTGCCCGCCGCGAGATCCCAGGGCTGCAGGCCCAGCTCCCAGAAGCCGTCCAGCCGGCCACAGGCGACATCGGCCAGGTCCAGGGCGGCGGAGCCGGCACGCCGGATATCGGCCGAGCTCAGCAGCAGCGCCTTGAAGCTCTGCAGGTAGGGATCCACCAAGTGATGGGCGAGAAACGGGAAGCCGGTGCCCAGCAGCGCCCCGTCCAGGCTGCGGCGCGGGCTGACGCGGATGCGCCGGTCGTTGAGCCGCGCGCCGGCGCCCCGGCTGGCGGCAAACAGATCCTGCCGCAGGGGATCGTAGACCACGCCATGCATGAGCTGGCCGCGCTGGGCGACCGCGATAGAAACCGCCACCTGCGGGTAACCATGGAGGTAGTTGGTAGTGCCGTCCAGTGGATCGACGATCCACACGACATCGCCGCCGCCCTGGCTGCCGCTCTCTTCGGCCAGGATGCCATGATCGGGATAGGCCTTGCGGATGATGCGCACGATCTCGCTCTCCGCCATTCGATCGATGTCGCTGACGAAGTCATTGGGTGCCTTGGCCTCGACCTGCACGCCGTCGAGGCGCTCGTAGGACCGGGCGATGATGTCTCCCGCGCGGCGGGCGGCACGCACGGCTATATTGAGCAACGGGTGCATGGCGGATCCCGAATCGGCTATCGGATGGAGGGTCGACAAGGATAGCAGCGCCGACGTACAGGCGGTAGCGCGGGCGGCTCTTGTCAGTCCCTTGGGTGGACTGTATCGTGCGCCCATGCTGAGCAACGTGCGCGTGGTATTGGTTCAGACCTCGCATCCGGGCAACATCGGTGCGGTGGCCAGGGCCATGAAGACCATGGCGCTGGACGACCTGGCCCTGGTCGATCCTAAGCTGTTTCCCAGCGCCGACGCCACTGCGCGCGCCTCCGGCGCCGACGATGTGCTCGCCCGGGCGCGGGTCTGCACCGATCTGGAGCAGGCGCTTTCGGGCTGCTCCGCGGTGCTGGGTGCCAGCGCGCGGCGGCGCGCGCTGCCATGGCCGGAGCTGAGCCCCCGGGAATCCGCGATACTGGTGGCAGGCTATCCGGGCCGCGCGGCCCTGGTATTCGGCCGCGAGCACTCGGGGCTGACCAACGCGGAGCTGGCCATGTGCCATTATTTGGTGCGCATCCCGTGCAACGAGACCTTCAGCTCGCTGAATCTCGCCGCCGCCGTGCAGGTGCTGGCCTACGAGGTGTTCCTGGCCGGCCGCGGTCCCGGGACGGAGGCGCCCCGGGTCGAGCCTCCTGCGCCGGTGGAGCTCATGGAAGGCTACTATCGCCACCTGCAGGCGGTGCTGGAGGCGACGGGATTTCTCGACCCTGCTAGTCCGGGCCATCTGATGCGGCGGCTGCGCCGGCTCTACGGTCGGGCAAGACCGGATGCCCGCGAGCTCAATATCCTGCGCGGCATGCTGACCGCCGTGCAGAAGCGCATTGCCGGCAGCCCGGGTCAGTGAGCGTGGTTGGCTGAGGCTCCCTGGGTGTTCAAGCGGGTGCGGGAAGAAGTCGGGTGCGTATTCGAGCGCGACCCGGCGGCACGAACCACCTTCGATGTGCTGACGACCTACCCCGGGGTGCATGCAGTGCTGCTGCACCGGCTCTGCCACCGGCTGTGGAAGGCCCGGTGGCGCTGGCTGGCGCGGGCGCTGTCCACCTTCAGCCGGTGGCTCACGGGCGTCGAGATTCACCCGGCTGCCACCATCGGCCGGCGCTTCTTCATCGACCACGGCATGGGGGTAGTCATCGGTGAGACCGCTGAGATTGGCGACGACTGCACGTTGTATCACGGTGTGACGTTGGGCGGGACCAGCTGGAAGAAGGGCAAGCGCCATCCCACCCTCGGAGACGACGTGGTGGTCGGGGCGGGCGCCAAGGTCCTCGGGCCCATCACGGTCGGCGATGGGGCACGTGTGGGCTCCAACGCCGTGGTCGTGCAAGACGTGCCGGCCGGCGCCACCGTGGTGGGCGTGCCCGGTCACGTGGTCCGGCGCCAGAGCGCGGAGCATGAGCAGCGCCGCCACGCCATCGCCGAGAAGATCGGATTCGATGCCTACGGCACGGCACAGAACATGCCAGATCCGGTGGCCAACGCGGTGAACTGCATGCTGGACCACATCCACGTGCTCGACACGCGCATCGAGACCATGTGCGCAGCGCTCAAGGCGCTGGGGGCCGATGTCAAGGACGTCAAGCTCCCGGCCGTGGCGGTATGTGAGATCGAGCCGCCATCCGCTGCAACCATGGACGGCTCGGAGCAGCCGCCGGAGGACGATTTCCAGGAGAATTGAAGGGATAAGAAAGCAATAGTTGACTTGGGTGCTGGGTTATGGGGAAATGTTGGGGTATGTTACCCAGAGACCGGGATAAGATTCATGAGACTGACCACAAAGGGCCGATATGCCGTCACGGCGATGCTGGACCTTGCTCTACACTCCGGGCAAGGTCCCATCACGCTGTCTGATATCTCACACCGCCAGGGCATATCCCTGTCCTATTTGGAGCAGTTGTTCGCCCGCCTGCGCAAGCGCGGCTTGGTCAAGAGTGCTCGCGGCCCGGGCGGTGGCTACAGACTGAGCCGGGCGGCCGGGGAGATCGTGGTTGCAGACGTGATTGGCGCAGTCGACGAGAAGGTCGACGCCACCCGCTGCGGCGGCTTGGGCAACTGCCAGGACGGCCAGCATTGCCTGACCCACGACCTATGGGTGGATCTCAGCGAGCAGATCTACAATTTTCTAAGCGGCATCACCCTCGGACAGTTGGTGGATAGGCGCGCGGTGCGCGAGGTCTGCGAGCGCCAGGATGGGGTGAGTGTGGAGAGCGTGCAGCTACGTGCAGCGGAGTCCGCAGCGTCCTTGGCGCGGCCACGAGTCATGGGCCAGTAACCCGGTATGCGGCAGGGCTCCTACGTCCTGAGTGTGCACGCAACTGACGGTTTGTTTAGGAGATACTCAATGTCTATTACATTGTCTGAAGCCGCCGCCAACCGGGTCCGCGGCTTCCTGGCCAGCCGCGGCAAGGGCGAGGGCCTGCGCTTGGATGTGCGCCACTCCGGATGCTCGGGCTTTGCCTACGTCGTCGAATTTGCCGACGAGATCACGGCTCAGGACCGGGTGTTCGAGTCGCGTGGCGTAAAGGTCATCGTGCCGGAGAAGAGTCTGAGCTACCTGGACGGTGTGGAGGTGGATTTCGGTCGGGAAGGCTTGAACGAAGGCTTCAAGTTCCACAATCCGAATGCCACGGGCTCCTGCGGCTGCGGCGAGAGCTTCAGCGTATAGAATCTGCTGCACGCCGGGGGCCTCCGCGGCCTGGAGGCCAGCCGATTCCTCGGTCATGCAACAGAGTCTTGACCAGGCGTAAAGGCATTGCCCCGGCCGCGGCGTCGAGGCTAGAATAACGGGGCTCCATTCACAAGTCAGACCCGCGTCTCTACGCGGGTTTTGTTTATGCTGAAGCGCGAGTGCCCGCGCATTACGGTAAAGAGACGCTTGGAGAGCTCCTCGAAAGTCAACCTGCTTGACCTCAATCGCGATCACCTGGACGCTTTCTTCACGGCCCTGGGTGAGAAGCCTTTTCGTGCCTCGCAGGTTCTCAGGTGGGTGCATCAGCGGGGTGTCAGCGACCTCGACGCGATGACCGACCTCGCCAAAGGGCTGCGCGCGCGCCTCCACACCCTCGCAGAACTTCGGCTGCCCGAGCTCGCCCACGAGCATGCATCGGCAGACGGCACCACCAAGTGGCTGCTGCGTCTGGACGACGGCAACTGCATTGAAACGGTATTCATTCCCGAGGTCGACAGGGGCACCTTGTGCCTGTCCTCCCAGGTGGGCTGCGTGCTCAATTGCAGCTTCTGTGCCACGGCGCGGCAGGGTTTCAACCGCAACCTGACGGTGGCGGAGATCATCGGCCAGGTGCGCCGGGCACATGAGGCGCTCGGGGCTTACGCCAGCGGCTCCCGTCCCGTCACCAACATCGTGATGATGGGCATGGGCGAGCCCCTCTTGAATCTGGACAACGTCGTCGCCGCCATGGACTTGATGACCGACGACCTGGCCTACGGGCTGTCCAGGCGCCGGGTCACGCTAAGCACCGCGGGTGTGGTGCCCGCCATCGACCGCCTGCGCGAGCTGAGCGACGTCAGTCTGGCGGTGTCGCTGCACGCGGCCAACGACGCACTGCGGGATACCCTGGTGCCGCTGAACCGCAAGTATCCCATCGCCGAGCTGATGGCGGCGTCCCGCCGCTACGTGGCCCACAGGCCGCGCCAGCGCGTGACCTTCGAGTATGTCATGCTGGACGGGGTCAACGACACGCCGGCCCATGCCAGGCAGCTCATTACGATCCTGCAGGGCGTGCCGGCCAAGGTGAATCTTATTCCCTTCAATCCGTTTCCCGGGTCCACCCAACGCTGCTCCTCCGCACAGGCCATCGAGAGCTTTCGCAATCGCTTGCTGGCCGCGGGCGTCATGGCCGTGACCCGCCGCACCCGGGGCAACGACATCCATGCTGCCTGCGGCCAGCTGGCGGGCAGAGTGAGGGACCGCACGATGAGAAGTCAACGATGGCAGGCGGCGCTGTCAGGGGGTGCCGTATGAAAGCCACCTGGAGGGTGTGCGTGGTGCTTACAGCCCTGCTCGCCGCAGGCTGCGCCACCAACAGCGCGCGCCAAGACGAAGATCGTCCCGACACGCCGGCGGACATCAACGTCAAGCTGGGTGTCGGCTATATGCAGCAGGGTGACTACGCCCTGGCATTGTCCAAGCTGCGCCGCGCACTGGACGAGGAGCCTGACTCGGTGGCCGCTCACAATGCCATCGCCTTGCTCTACGGCCGCCTCGGCGAGACCGAGGCGGCGGAGCAGCACTATCATGAGGCGTTGCGGCTATCGCCCTCCGATACCGGGAGCCTGAACAACTACGGCGTGTTTCTGTGCGAGCAGAATCAGCCGGAGAAGTCGGAAGCCTATTTCCTGCGGGTGCTCAAGGACCCGCTCTATCCCGGCAAGGCAGAGACCTACGAGAATCTCGGGCTGTGCGCCATGCGCGTCCCGGACAACGCGAAGGCGGAGCAATACTTCCACAAGGCCCTGAAGCTCAAGCCCACCTTGAGCAAATCTCTGCTGCAGATGGCGCGCCTGACCTACGACGCCGGCGAGTATCTGCGGGCGCGGGCCTACTTGCAGCGCTATGCCGAGGTGGCAGGTCATACGCCGCAGAGTCTCTGGCTCGGCATTCGAATCGAGCGCGAACTAGGGGACCGTAACGCCATGGCCAGCTACTCGATGCTGCTGCGCGGCAAGTTTCCCCGCTCGGACGAGGCCCAGAAGCTGGCGGGCGAGCAGACGAAATGAGCGGCGACGAGCTCCACGGCACCGAGCTGGCGCATGTCGCCGGGCCTGGGGCACTGCTGCGCAGCGCGCGGGAGGGTGCACGCCTGAGCGCCGAGCACGTGGCCCGGCGCCTGCGGCTGGGCACGGGC
Organism: uncultured Ectothiorhodospiraceae bacterium; assembly: GCA_964416345.1. GTDB lineage: Bacteria > Pseudomonadota > Gammaproteobacteria > CAYQDX01 > CAYQDX01 > CAYQDX01. The sequence goes on along the minus strand of CAYQDX010000053.1, from coordinate 2,115 downwards.
ATCATCCGGGCACTGGAGGCTGACGACTACTCGGGCATCAGTAATCCAAGCTTCGCCCGCGGCTACTTGCGCAACTATGCCCGCCTGGTAGGCGTATCGGAGCAGCGGGTGCTCGATGAGTGCGACCGCCTGGGCCTGCATGTGGCCCAACCGGACGTCAAGCCGGCCCACCGCGCCCTTGCCCAGGCCCGCAGCAGCGACCCCCAGGTGCGCTGGGCAACCTACCTGATCGTGAGCTCCATCATCGCCGCCATGCTGGTGTGGTGGTGGCAGACCAAGCCGCCGGTGGAGACCACCCAGGAGAGCACGGAGCCCCAGGTGACGGCGCCGGCTCCTGGCCCGGAGAACCCCGCTGGTCCCCCAGAGGCCCCCGCTCCTGCCGCAGAGGCCCCCGCTCCCGCCGATGCAGACTCCATGTCCGACCAGCGTGCCGGCGGCGATGCGGCCAGGATCGACGATGCCGATATCGGCCCGGGCGGCTCCGAAGCGACAGAAATGGCGGCAATAGCGGCGGAGCCTGCGGCGGCGGGAGACGGTGCAGCGCAGGCGCCGCCGGCCGAGGCTACGGCGCCCGCCCCCGCTGCGACTGCGCCCAGCGCGGCACCCGCCGCGTCCCCGGTACCCGAGGCCCCGGCCGCCGAGGCGGTGGCGACACCCCATGCGGAGCCGCCGGCCGAGACGGCTGCGGCCCCGCTTGGCCTCAATCGCCTGACGCTGACCTTCACCGAGCCCTGTTGGATTGAGATTCTGGATGGCGAAGGCAAGCGACTGCTCAGCGGCACCATGCCCGCCGGAGCCAGCCACACGCTGCAGTCCAAGGTGTTTCAGCTGCGGCTCGGCAATTCCAGGGGCGTGCAGCTCCGCTACAATGGCGAGCGGTTCGACCAGTCGCGCTTTGCGCCCAGGAACGTCGCGCGCTTCACCCTGGGCGACTCCTGAGGGGGCTCATCGATGCATCGACAGACACCCGAGGGCTATCGGCGTCGCCGCACCCGCCAGGTGATGGTGGGGAATGTCGCCGTGGGGGGAGAGGCGCCCATCACGGTGCAGAGCATGACCAACACGGAAACCCGCGACGTGGCGGCGACGGTGGCTCAGGTGCGGGCACTGCAGAGGGTAGGTGCCGACATCGTGCGGGTCTCCGTGCCCTCCATGGAGGCTGCCGAGGCATTCGGTCGCATTCGCGCCCAGGTGAGTGTGCCGCTGGTGGCAGACATTCATTTCGACTACCGCATTGCGCTGCGGGTGGCCGAGCTGGGTGCGGACTGCCTGCGCATCAATCCCGGCAACATCGGCAAGGAGGGCCGCGTGTGCGCCGTGGTGGACGCGGCACGGGAGCGCGGCATCTCGATGCGCATCGGGGTGAACGCCGGGTCCCTGGAGAAGGATCTGCAGAAGAAGTACGGTGAGCCCACTCCCCAGGCTCTGGTGGAGTCGGCCCTGCGCCACATCGACATCCTGGAGCGACTGGACTTCCCGGATTTCAAGGTCAGCCTCAAGGCATCCGACGTGTACATGACCGTGGCCGCCTACCGGGATCTCGCGGCCCGAATCGAGCAGCCCCTGCATCTCGGCATCACCGAGGCCGGCGGGCCCCGCGGCGGCGCCGTAAAGTCAGCCATTGGGCTGGGTATGCTGCTCGCCGAGGGGATTGGCGACACTATCCGGGTGTCTCTGGCCGCCGATCCGGTGGAAGAGGTGAAGGTGGGCTTCGACATTCTCAAGAGCCTGCACCTGCGCAGCAAGGGCATCAATCTGGTGGCCTGCCCGTCTTGCTCACGACAGGAGTTTGACGTGATTGGCACGGTCAATGCGTTGGAGGCGCGCCTGGAGGACATCATCGAGCCCCTGGACGTGGCGGTCATCGGCTGCGTGGTGAACGGTCCGGGAGAGGCGCGGGTGGCCCAAGTGGGCCTAACGGGCGGCTCACCGAGCTGCCTGCTGTATCTCGGGGGCAAGCCCCATCACAAGGTCTCCGGCGAGGCCCTGGTCGACGAGCTGGAGCGCGTTATCCGGGCGGAGGTCGCGGGGCGTACGGACGCAGCACGTCCGATCCCGGCGGCCCAGAGCTGAGCCGCCATCCGCCTCGTGCCGGGGCGGTCCCGGCCCAGATCC
>CAYQDX010000052.1:0-16743 GCA_964416345.1 uncultured Ectothiorhodospiraceae bacterium | reverse complement strand
CAAACACCGCGGTGGCCCCGAAGCTGCTCCCCGCGAAGCCGGCCGCAGCCTGATGGCGTCCCACCTCCGCCCAGGGATCCAACGCCGTGCCGCTCAGGATTACACTCATGGTCTACCTCCGGTCACCGGCGGGAAGAAGGCGACTTCGTCCTCGTCATGAACCGGCGTTGTCGGGTTTGCATACTCCAGGTTCACCGCGGCGAGCACACCGTCGGGCAGCCTCTCGTGGCCGGCCACCAGGGCCCAAAGCTCTTCCACGGTCGCCGCCATCGAAGGGTCGACGACCTGCTCGGCACGACCCATTCGCTCGCGCAGGCTTGCAAAGTATTTGACGTGAATCACGCTCATTCGCTCCCGTCTCATGGCTCCTGACACCGGGGCTCGGCGCGCCCGGGTCGCATGAGAGTGCGGTTGGGTGCCCGGCGGAGCAGAGGCGCGCTGGCAAGCATCCATAGACGGAGATGGTTGCGGCGGGATCCGGCAATTCCGGATGCGATGTAGCCCGCATGGACGGCGGGCATTGTGAAAGGTGACTCACTGCGGTCTGCCCACACCGACTGCTTCCAGGGGCACCTCAAGAACTCGGTCCGGCCCGCCTTCGCGCCGCTCTGGCTCCCGCGCGGTCCGACTCCCCCTATAATACGCCGTCAATGGCGGCTCGACCCAGTATATGCACGCCGCCGGGCGCCAGCGCCGGGCCAGTCCGCCCCCAAGGAGCACCAGCACATGTCAGAGCTCACACATTTCGATGGAGGCGGCCGTGCCCGGATGGTCGACGTTGGAGACAAGCCAATCTCCCGGCGCTGCGCCGTGGCCGAAGGCCGCATCACCATGCAGCCTGCCACGCTGGCACTCATCGGCGAAGGAGGGCATCACAAGGGTGACGTGCTGGGCGTGGCCCGGGTCGCCGGCATAATGGCCACCAAAAAAACCGCCGAGCTAGTACCACTTTGTCACCCGCTGTCGCTCACCCACGTCAGCCTGGATCTTGAGATCTGCCCCGAGCCCTGCTGCGTGAGGTGTCGCGCCCGGGTCGAGACGGACGGTAGGACCGGGGTCGAGATGGAGGCACTGACTGCCGTGCAGATTGCACTCTTGACCGTCTATGACATGTGTAAGGCCGTGGACCGAGGCATGAGCATGGAGGGCCTGCACCTAGTCGAGAAGTCCGGCGGCCGCTCGGGACATTGGCAGCGCGAGGAATGACCGACCCGCGGCGCGGGCATCAGAAAGGAATGTCGTCATCGAAGTCGTCCAAGCCGCCGCCGGAGTCTGCCGCCGCTGGCTTGGCAGGTGCCGGCGACGCCGAGCGCTCGGCGCCCGCATCCTGGTCGTAGGAGGCGCTGCCCGCCCCGCCGCCGCGGCCACCAAGCATCTGCATTTCAGTGGCGACTATCTCCGTGGTGTAGCGGTCATTGCCCTCCCTGTCCTGCCATTTACGGGTCTGCATGCGACCCTCGACGTACACCTGCGAGCCCTTGCGCAGGTACTCTCCCACGATCTCCCCCAGCCTGCCGAAGAACACGACGGAGTGCCATTCGGTCCGTTCCTGCTGCTCTCCCGTCTGGCGGTCCCGCCAAGACTCATTGGTCGCCATGCGAACATTGGCAACTGCGGCCCCGCTGGGCATGTACCGCACATCCGGGTCGCGACCGAGGGTCCCTATGAGTATTACCTTGTTGACTCCTCTGGCCATCACTGCTCCCAGGTTTCGCCACGCTTAAAGACTGCTCGCATGTTAAGCGTTGCTGACCGAAAACTCACGCAGTGCATCCTGGTCCAATGCGTGGCGGTCGACTTTCAGGTAAGCCACACCGTCCTCAGCCACCACCTCGGCCTCGGCCACGCCGGCCACCAGCAACAGTCGGCGCTTGATCTGCTCGGCTGCCGGCGCCTCCACCGGTCCGACCTGCACGGTGTAGCTGCTGAGATAGCGGGGGCTGCGCATGGTCGAGGCATAGGCGAGCCACACCAGAGCCACGCCCGCCGCGGTGGCAAAGACTCCAGTAAGACCCGCCCAGCCGGAGACCCAGCCGCCACAAGCGCCACCGAGGAAGGCGCCGAGGAACTGGGAGCTTGAATAGACGCCGAGAGCCGTGCCCTTGCGGTCGGCCGGGGCGATCTTGGAGATGAGGGACGGCAGCGTCGCCTCCAATAGGTTGAAAGCGGAAAAATAGGCCAGCAATGCGGCGCCGATGGCCAGGGCGGCCGAATGAAACATGGCCAACAGCCCCTGGGACAAGGCCACTACCAAGACTGCTCCCAGAAACACCTGCTTCATCTTGCGCCTGCGCTCGGCGATGATGATGAAGGGGACCATCACGATCACGGACAGCACCAGCACCGGCAGGTACAGCAACCAGTGGTGGGCCGTCGCCAAGCCCGCCTGATCCCGCAGGGCCACGGGCACGGCGATAAAGGTCGCCGTCATGATGAAATGAAGCGCCAGAATCCCGAGATCCAGGCGCAGGAGCTGGCCGTCCCGGATCACCGAGGCCAGCTGCGTGGGCACGACATCCGCGTCCCGGTGCACCCTGGCAGGCGCGCTGGGAACGCCAAGCTGCAGGATGACGATGCCGCAGAGCGCCAATCCCGCCGTGATCCAAAAGATGCCGTGAACGCCCACCCAGGCCCCCAGCAAGGGTCCCAGCACCATGGCCATGGCGAACGACATGCCGATGCTCATGCCGATGATGGCCATAACCTTGGTGCGCTGCTCTTCCCGGGTCAGATCGGCGGCCAGCGCCATGATGGCCGCCGCGATGGCACCGCTGCCCTGAATGGCGCGCCCCAAGATCATCCATAGAATGTGGTCGGCTGCGGCGGCAATCACGCTACCGAGGGCAAACAGCAGCAGTCCGCCGATGATCACGGGCTTCCTGCCGATGCGGTCCGATAACATGCCGAAGGGTATCTGCAGCAGGGCTTGGGTGAGGCCGTAGGCCCCCAGTGCGATCCCCAGCAGCGTGGGCGTGACCCCCGCCAGGTGGCGCTCGTAGAGCACGAGGACCGGCAGCACCATGAACAGCCCCAGCATGCGCAGAATGAAGATCCCCGCCAGGGCAAACGCCCCCCGGCGCTCCTGCGGCGTCATGCCTCCCGTAGACGTGGCGGTCTCTCTCATGAAGTGCCTTTGCCTCCAGCCCAAAAAGCAACGTATATTAACAAGTTAACTCTACCGTTCGAAACATCATGGACACCATCCGCATCCGCGGCGCGCGCACCCACAACCTGCAGGGCGTCGATCTAGACCTGCCGCGGAACAAGCTCATCGTGGTCACCGGCCTGTCGGGCTCCGGCAAGTCGTCGCTCGCCTTCGATACAATCTATGCTGAGGGCCAGCGGCGCTACGTGGAATCGCTCTCGACCTATGCCCGCCAATTCCTGGCGATGATGGAGAAGCCCGAGGTGGAGCACATCGAAGGGCTGTCGCCGGCAATCTCCATCGAGCAGAAGGCCACCTCGCACAACCCGCGATCCACGGTCGGCACCATTACGGAGATTTACGACTACCTGCGTCTGCTCTATGCCCGCGCAGGAGAGCCTCGCTGTCCGGAGCACGGCACGGTGCTGCGGGCCCAGACGATCAGCCAGATGGCGGACCAGATTCTGGCCCTCCCCGAAGGGACCAGACTTATGGTACTGGCTCCTACGGTAAGGGACCGCAAAGGCGAGCACCTGCAGGTGCTGGAGCAGCTTCGGGCCCAGGGCTTCGTGCGTGCGCGCATAGACGGCGTGGTGGTCGAGCTCGATGCCGCCCCGGCGCTGGCGGCGCCGAAGAAGCACACGATCGACGTGGTGGTAGATCGGATCAAGGTGCGCCCGGATCTGAGACTGCGTCTGGCCGAGTCGCTGGAGACCGCGCTGGGTCTGGGTGGGGGGCTGGCGCGGGTCGCGCTGATGGACGCGCGGCAGCACCAGGAGCTCACGTTCTCGGCCAACTTCGCCTGCCCGCTGTGCGGCTACAGCATCTCCGAGCCCGAGCCGCGCCTGTTCTCCTTCAACAATCCGGCCGGCGCCTGTCCCACCTGTGGTGGACTGGGGGTGGAGCAATTCTTCGATCCCCAACGGGTGGTGCATGACCCCGCGCTGAGCCTGGCGGGCGGCGCCGTTCGGGGCTGGGACCGCCGCAACGTCTATTATTTTCAGATCCTGGAGAGTCTGGCCGCCCACTATGGCTTCTCGGTCGAGACGCCTTTCGAGCACCTGGATGAGCGCGCCCGCCAGATCATTCTCTACGGCAGCGGCGACGAAGAGCTCACGTTCCAATATCTGGGGGAGCGCGGCCGAACCGTCCGCCGCCGCCACGGCTTCGAGGGCATCATCCCCAACATGCAGCGGCGCTACCGTGAGACGGACTCCGGCGCCGTGCGTGAGGAGCTCTCAAAATACCTCGCAACCCATCCCTGCTCGGAGTGCGGCGGCGCACGGCTGCGGCTAGAGGCGCGCCACGTGCTCGTGGCCGAGCGCAGCCTGCCGGAGATCACGGCATTGCCTGTCGCGGAAGCCCTGGCACTATTCAATGGGCTGGAACTGCCGGGAAAGCGCGGGGAGATCGCGGCGAAGATACTCAAGGAGGTGCGTGCCCGCCTGCAGTTTCTGATCAATGTGGGACTCGACTATCTGACGCTGGCGCGCAGCGCGGAGACCCTCTCGGGTGGCGAGGCCCAGCGCATCCGCTTGGCCAGCCAGATAGGCGCCGGGCTGGTCGGCGTCATGTACGTCCTGGACGAGCCTTCCATCGGGCTGCATCCCCGTGACAACAGGCGCCTGCTCGATACGCTGACCTACCTGCGCGACTTAGGCAACACGGTCATCGTGGTGGAGCATGACGAGGAGGCCATACGGGCAGCGGATTATGTGGTGGACATCGGTCCGGGTGCGGGAGTGCATGGCGGGCGCATCGTGGCGCAGGGCAGTCCCGCAGAGATCGAGGCCAATCGCGCCTCGCTGACCGGGCAATACCTCTCGGGACGCCGACGGATTGCCATGGGGGTCCCCCACAGCCCCACACCCCAGACTCCCACACTGCGCATTCGTGGCGCCGCGGGCAACAATCTCAAGGGCGTCGAGGTGGCGATTCCAGTCGGCTGCATGGTCGCCGTCACGGGGGTCTCCGGCTCAGGAAAATCCACCCTGGTAAACGACACGCTCTATCGCGCCGCAGCCCGCCGCCTCGGCAGGGAGAGCGTCGAGGATCCTGCACCGTTCACGGCCATCGAGGGCCTGGAGCACTTTGACAAGGTCGTCAGCATCGACCAGACGCCCATCGGTCGCACTCCGCGCTCCAATCCTGCAACCTATACGGGGTTGTTCACCCCCATACGGGAGCTATACTCGGGCACCGCCGAGGCACGCTCCCGGGGCTACGCGCCGGGTCGCTTCAGCTTCAACATCAAGGGAGGACGTTGTGAGGCCTGCCAAGGGGACGGGCTGATTCGCGTCGAGATGCACTTTCTGCCAGACATCTACGTTCCCTGCGACGTCTGCCACAGCACACGCTACAACCGGGAGACGCTGGACATACACTACAAGGGCAGAAACATTGCTGAGGTGCTGAGCCTCACCGTGGAGGATGCTCGCGGCTTCTTCGACGTCATCCCCGCAGTCGCACGCAAGCTCCAGACCTTGATAGAGGTAGGCCTATCCTACATTCGACTCGGGCAAAGCGCCACTACCCTCTCTGGCGGCGAGGCGCAGCGGGTCAAGCTGGCGCGAGAGCTCTCGCGGCGCGATACCGGAAGAACGCTTTACATCCTGGACGAGCCGACCACGGGGCTGCACTTCCACGACGTGGAGCAACTGCTCCAGGTGCTGCGGCGGCTGCGGGACCACGGCAACACCATCGTCGTAATCGAGCACAACCTGGACGTCATCAAGAGCGCCGACTGGATCGTCGATCTGGGGCCCGAGGGCGGCCAGCGCGGCGGCACCGTCGTGGCGACTGGAACGCCGGAGCAGGTCGCCCGCCATCCCGGCTCCTATACCGGCCGCTACCTGGCACCAATACTGGCCCGTGCCTAACTTTCCCAGGATACCGGCACGCCAATCTTGAGGCCCAGCAGCTCCGCCACCGAGGCGCGATTGGCCGCAATCTCGATGAGCGCCAGGGAATTCTCATACCAGAATGGCTCACCTGGCGGCACTTCACCGAAGGTCCCAGCATGGCCCAGCGGCCTTGCGCCCACCCGCAGGCGGGCCTCGGGGCGGACGGCCGCCGCCGTGAGACCGGTCATGGCGTTGCCGAAGTGATCGATGTAGATGATTTCCGCCAGCTCGGCGGGCGCCAACCTCGCCGATGCATCCCCCAACGGCTCCCCCATCGGGCTCTGGCCTAGCGCGAGACGGGCTGCCACCGGGGCGAACAGATCTCTGCCGTGGAAGCTCGCCGAGCAGCGCGGTGGGCGCCAGCCGATCTCCCAGCCCTGCACACGGGCGCCGCGCCGGCAGACGGCGTCGAACAGTCCGTTGTCCGGCCCCACATACCACGACTCATCTATGCGCCAGATTGCGGGCCGGCGGGAGGTCCCCACACCGGGGTCGACCACGGCCAGGCAGACATCCCCCGGCAGCAGCTCCGCTGCCAGCGCCGCCAGCAGGGCGCCGGCGGCTCGGGGCGACCAGCTGGGGGCGTCGCACATGAGATCGACCACTGGCACGGCCGGTGCTTCCCGCAGCAGCACCATACGCACCTGGCCCAGATAAGGTCCCGTGCAGCCGAAGTCAGTATACAAGAGGATCATGCGCCAACCATCCCCTGGCCTGCCCCACAACAGGGGCCGGAAAGCACGAGGCCGGGCAATGCCCGGCCTCGCTGACTCAGCATCGCAAGCCGGGCCTATTCTGCGGACACGGCCTCGCCGCCGGCGGCCGGACGGTCGACCAGCTCCACATAGGCCATGGGCGCCTGATCCCCGGGTCGAAATCCGCACTTGAGGATGCGCAGATAGCCACCCGGGCGCTCCCGGTAGCGCGGGCCGAGCTCCGCAAACAGCTTGCCGACCGCCCTATCGTTGCGCAGGCGCGCGAAGGCCAAGCGCCGACGCGCCACGCTGTCGACCTTGCCCAGCGTGATCAGCGGCTCGGCAACCCGGCGCAGCTCCTTGGCCTTGGGCAGCGTGGTCTTGATGAGCTCGTGCTCCAGCAGCGAGGCAGCCATGTTGCGGAACATCGCATGACGGTGGCTGCTGGTGCGGTTGAGATGTCGCCCACTCTTGCGGTGACGCATGACTGTTTCCTTCGCGCTATCCGAATATCCAAGCCAGTGAATCGGCGTCGCTAAACCGGTACCTGGTCCTTGAGACCCGGCGGCGGCCAGTCCTCTAGACGCATGCCCAGCGACAGACCGCGGGCCGCCAGCACGTCCTTGATCTCCGTGAGCGACTTCTTGCCGAGGTTGGGCGTCTTGAGCAGCTCCACCTCGGTGCGCTGAATCAGGTCCCCGATGTAGTAGATATTCTCCGCCTTCAGGCAATTCGCCGAGCGAACGGTCAGCTCGAGGTCATCCACTGGCCGCAGCAGGATGGGGTCCATGTGAGACTCCTGCTTCATCGGCCTGGACTCCTCCTTGCCCTGCAGCTCGACGAAGACGGAGAGCTGATCCTGGAGGATGGAGGCGGCACGCCGTATGGCCTCATCCGGATCCAGGGTGCCATTGGTCTCGATGTCCATCACCAGCTTGTCCAGATCGGTGCGCTGCTCGACCCGCGCGCTCTCCACCACATAGGCGACACGCCGCACCGGGCTGAAAGACGCATCGAGCTGCAGGCGGCCGATGGGTCCGTCCGACTCATCCTGGATGCCCCGCACGTTCGCCGGCTCGTAGCCGCGACCTCGCACTACCTTCAGGGTCATGCTGAGCTCGCCGGACTTGGTGAGATTGGCGATCATGTGCTCGGGATTGATGATCTCGACGTCGTGGTCCAGGGTGATGTCGCTGCCGAGCACCGGCCCGGGCCCCTTCTTCTTCAGGGTCAGCCAGCTCTCATCCCGGGTGTGCATCGCCAGGGCGAGACCCTTGAGGTTGAGCAGGATCTCGATGACATCTTCCTGTACCCCTTCGATGGTGGTGTATTCGTGCAGCACACCGTCAATCTCGACTTCGGCAATGGCGCAGCCGGGCATGGACGAGAGCAAAATGCGGCGCAGCGCATTGCCCAAAGTGTGCCCAAACCCACGCTCAAGTGGCTCCAGCGTGACCTTCGCGCGGTTCTCGCCGATGACATGCACGTCTACCAGACGAGGCTTCAAAAACTCTGTAACCGAGCCCTGCATGGCGCCCTCCTTACTCTAAGCCCTACTTGGAGTACAGCTCGACCACGAGATGCTCATTGATCTCCGGGGGCAGGTCGCTACGCTGCGGATACGCCTTGAAGGTGCCTTCCAGCTTCTTGGGGTCCACTTCGATCCACTCCGGGAAGCCTCTCTGCTGCGCCAAATCGATGGCCGCCTGGATGCGCAGCTGCGCTCGCGAGCCCTCGCCCACGGCAATTTGGTCCGCCGGCTGCACCCGGTAGGAGGGTATGCTCACCAGCACACCGTTGACCATGACGGCCTTGTGGCGCACGAGCTGCCGGGCCTCGGTACGCGAGGCGGCGAAACCCATACGGTAAACCACGTTGTCCAGCCGTGACTCCAGCAGCGTCAGCAGATTCTCGCCCGTGGAGCCCTTGCGCTGATCAGCCACCTGATAGTAGCCGTGGAACTGGCGCTCCAGGATGCCATAGACCCGCCTGAGCTTCTGCTTCTCGCGCAGCTGCAAGGCATAGTCGGACAAGCGGCTGCGCCGCTGCCCGTGCTGGCCGGGCGGAAATGGGCGCTTCTCGATCGCGCATTTGGCGGTGTAGCATTTCTCGCCCTTGAGAAACAGCTTCTCACCTTCCCGGCGACACAGACGGCATTTCGAATCGGTGTATTTGGCCAATTTCTATCTCCGCCTCAGACGCGACGCTTCTTCGGTGGGCGACACCCGTTGTGCGGAATGGGGGTCACGTCACTAATATTGGTAATTCTGAATCCTTTGGCGTGCAGTGCCCGCACTGCGGATTCCCGACCGGGACCGGGACCCTTGACGAAGACCTCCATGTTCTTCATGCCGAATTCGAGCACCACCTCCGCGGCTTTTTCCGCCGCCACCTGGGCCGCGAAGGGCGTGCTCTTGCGCGAGCCGCGAAACCCGGAGCCGCCGGCCGTCGCCCATGCCAAGGCATTCCCCTGACGGTCGCTGATGGTGATGATGGTGTTGTTGAAGGAAGCGTGCACGTGCGCCACGCCGTCCACGACGTTCTTCTTGACGCGCTTGCGCGCACGGGTCGCCGGCTTTGCCATCTATCGAATTCCTGCTATCTGATGCTTCACTTGCGAATCGGACGCCGCGGGCCCTTGCGGGTGCGCGCATTGGTGCGGGAGCGCTGGCCACGGACCGGGAGTCCACGGCGATGGCGCAGGCCCCGGTAGCAGCCGAGATCCATCAGGCGCTTGATGTTTATCGCCACCTCGCGCCGGAGGTCGCCTTCCACGATATGCTGGGCGACGGCGTTGCGCAGGGCCTCCAGCTCGGGCTCGCCTAGCTCCCTCACCTTGACGTCCGGCCGCACACCGGTGGCCTCGCAGATGGCGGCGGCGCGGGTGCGCCCGATTCCATAAATCGAGGTCAAGGCGATGACCGTGTGCTTGTGTCCTGGAATGTTGACGCCACCAATACGGGCCATTCAGTCGATCCCCCCACAGCGCTCTTCGCGCGCTAAACGCGCGAGTTTAGCATGTTAGTTGACATTCTCACAAGGGCACGGATCTCGAGCGCCAGCTCGCGCAGCCCCCAACGGCTGTGCGCCTCAACCTTGCCGCTGCTTGTGGCGCGCATCCGAGCAGATGACCCGAACGGTGCCCTTGCGTCGGATGACCTTACAGTGTCGGCAGATTCGCTTCACGGATGCGCGTACTTTCATGACTCAACCCTTCCAACTCCAATTCAATACCTGCGCATCAGCGCAGCATGCCGCCACCGGTTCTGCCATGCCCCTTCAGGTTGGCCTTCTTCAGCAGGCCTTCATACTGATGTGACATCAGGTGGGCCTGGACCTGGGCAATGAAATCCATCACGACGACGACGATGATCAGCAACGAGGTGCCGCCAAAATAGAATGGCACGTTCCAGCCGACAATCAGGAACTCAGGCAGCAAGCACACCACAGTGACGTAGATTCCGCCGGCGAGCGTCAGCCGCGTCATGACCAAATCGATATAGCGTGCGGTCTGCTCGCCCGGGCGTATTCCCGGTATAAAGGCGCCCGACTTCTTCAGGTTATCCGCCGTCTCCTTGGGATTGAACATCAATGCCGTGTAGAAGAAGCAGAAGAAAATGATCAGCGACGCGTAGATAATTACGTATATCGGCTGCCCCGGGGACAGCGTCTGGGAGATGTCCCGAAGCCACCCCATCCCCTCGGCACTACCGAACCAGTTGCCCAGCGTCGCCGGAAACAGAATGAGGCTGGAGGCGAAGATCGGCGGAATCACGCCGGACATATTCACCTTCAGCGGCAGGTGAGTGGCCTGCCCCGCGTACATCCGCCTGCCGACCTGGCGTTTGGCGTAATTGACCGTTATCCGGCGCTGACCCCGTTCCACGAACACGACCCCGGCGGTAACCGCGACCACCAGCGTGAATAGGCCAATCAAACTCAGAATATGCATCTCCCCAGTGCGCGCGAGCTCCAGGCTGCCGCCGATGGCCGTGGGCAGGCCGGCGACGATGCCGGCAAAGATGATGATCGAGATGCCGTTGCCTACACCTCGCTCGGTCACCTGCTCGCCCAGCCACATGAGGAACATAGTGCCGGTGACCAGCGTAACAGCTGCAGTCAAACGAAACGCCAGACCCGGATCGATCACCACGGCGATGCCGCCCGGGGCACGCTGCCCCTCCAGGGCGATGGCGACTCCCAGGGCCTGGAACAGCGCCAGAAACACGGTGGCGTAGCGCGTGTACTGCGTCAGCTTGCGCCGTCCGGACTCCCCTTCCTTCTTCAGCTGGTCCAGCTGCGGGGAGACCGCAGTGAGCAGCTGGATGATGATGGAGGCCGAGATGTAGGGCATCACCCCCAGCGCAAACACCGTAAACCGGCGCAGCGCACCGCCGGAGAACATGTTGAACATGTCAAGGATGGTGCCCCGCTGCTGATCGAACAGCGCTGCCAGTGCATGGGGGTCGATGCCCGGCACCGGGATAAAGGCACCGATGCGATAGACGACCAGAGCGCCCAGCACGAACAGCAGCCGGCGCTTGAGCTCCGCAACCTTGGTGATCCCGCCGAACGACAGCGCGCCAGCGGCCGAGCCGGGGGTGGCCACCTAGTCCTCTACTCGTCCGCCCGCAGCTTCTATCGCTGCCCGGGCACCGGCCGTCGCCTTGATGCCGCGCAGCACAACGGGCCCCGCCAGCTTGCCGGATGCGATGACCTTCACCCGGCGGACCTGCTCCGCGACCACGCCGGCCGCTTTGAGCCCTGGGAGGTCGACCAACTCGCCCTGCACCTTGCTGAGCTCGTGAAGCCGCACTTCGGCGCTGAAGCGGGCCTTGCGCGAGGTGAAGCCGAACTTGGGTAGGCGCCGCTGCAACGGCATCTGACCGCCTTCGAATCCGGTCTTGTGGTAACCACCCGCCCGAGAGCCCTGGCCCTTGTGGCCCCGACCACAGGTCTTGCCACGCCCGCTGCCGGTACCGCGACCGACGCGCTTGGCCGCTGCCTTGGCGCCATCTGCTGGAGAAATCTCGTTCAGTCGCATTTCACGCTTCCTCGACGCGCAGCATGTAGCCAGCCTGATTGATCATGCCCCGCACGCAGGGATTGTCCTCGACCTCTACCGTCTGATGCATTCTTCGCAGACCCAGCCCGATGACGCAGCTCTTGTCCGCCTGACGACGGCCGATGGTGCTGCGCACCAAGGTGACCTTGAGCTTCTTTTGCTCCGCCATGCGATTACTCCGTGATGTCCGACAGGGCCTTGCCGCGCTTTGCCGCGACTCGCTCCGGGGATGACATCTGTGTGAGCGCCTTGATGGTGGCCCGCACGACGTTGGTCGGATTGCGCGACCCGATGCACTTGGCGAGCACATTGTGCACCCCAACCACCTCGAACACCGCGCGCATGGCACCCCCGGCAATGATTCCGGTACCTTCCGAGGCTGGCTGCATGAACACGTGAGCGGCACCGTGGCGACCCCTGATGGGGTATTGCAGTGTCCCGCCCCGCAGATTGACTGGCCGCATGTTCTTGCGCGCCGCTTCCATGGCCTTCTGGATCGCCACCGGCACCTCGCGGGCCTTGCCCCGACCGAAGCCAACCTTGCCCTTGCCGTCGCCGACGACGGTGAGTGCCGAGAAGCCAAATTGCCGGCCGCCCTTCACGACCTTGGCGACTCGCCTCACGGCCACGAGCTTCTCGAGGTTCTCGTCGCCGCCGGCGCCAGTTTCGAATCCTGCCATGTGTGCAAACCTTCTGAATTCTAAAATTCAAGCCCTTGCTCGCGAGCCGCATCGGCCAACGCCTGCACCCGTCCGTGGTACTTGAAGCCGGAGCGATCGAAGGCGACCCGGGTGACCCCGGCCTCTCGTGCCCGCTCTGCCACGGCCTTGCCGACCGCCGTCGCGGCGTCCCGATTGCCCGTGGCGGCAACAGCCTCCCGCACCGCCTTGTCCAGGGTCGAGGCGGCGACCAGCACGTGGCCGCCGTCGGGGGATATCACCTGGGCGTAAATGTGCCTTGGTGTGCGATGCACGCACAATCTCGGCACGACGAGCTCCCGAATCTTGGCCCTGGCTCGACGCGCGCGCCGCATACGTACGGTCTTCTTGTCCATGTTCTGGCCCCGCTACTTCTTCTTCGCTTCCTTCCGCACGACTATCTCGTCGGAGTAGCGAATACCTTTGCCCTTGTACGGCTCCGGCGGACGGTACCGGCGAATATTCGCCGCCACCTGGCCGACCAACTGTTTGTCGATTCCCTTTATCACCACCTCGGTCTGCGTCGGCGTCTCGACCGAGATCCCCGCAGGAACCGGGAAATTCACCGGGTGTGACAGACCCAGGGTCAGGCTCAGGGTGCTGCCCTGGGCCTGGGCGCGATAGCCCACACCCATCAACTGCAGCCGCCGCTCGAAGCCGTTGCTCACCCCTCTGACCATGTTGGAGACCAGTGCCCGGGTCGTCCCCGCGAGGGCATCGGCGCTCTTGCTGGTGCCCTTGGGTGCAAACCGCAGCTCGTCATCCTCTTGGGCCACCGAGACCAGCTTGTGCACCTGCAGCCCGAGCTGACCGTTCTTGCCCTTGACGGTCACGGCCTGACCCTCGATTGCCACCTCGACGCCTCGCGGCAGCACGACCGGGTTCTTCGCGACTCTGGACATAATGGCGCACCTTACGCGATGAAACAGAGAACTTCGCCGCCCTGCCCAGCCACCCGGGCCGCGCGGTCGGTCATCACCCCCTTAGAGGTGGAGACGATGGCGACGCCCAACCCGCCGCGCACCCGAGGCAGGTGGTCGCTGCCATAGTAGTGACGCCGACCGGGCCGACTGATCCGCTCAATGAGGTCCATGGCGGGAGCGCCCTCGAAGTACTTCAAGCGAACCACCAAAGTCGGCTTGCCTGCGTTCTCCTGGACGGCGAAATCAGTCACATAGCCCTCGTCCTTGAGCACACGCACAACAGCCAGCTTGAGCTTGGAGGCGGGCATCGCCACCTCCACCTTCTGTCGCTGCTGGCCATTGCGCAGCCTGGTTAACATGTCTGCAATGGGATCCGTCATGCTCATCGGGTCATGCTCCTAATGGCAAGCGGCCATGCCAAGCGGCGACTCAGGCTCACCAGCTTGCCTTGACGAGTCCGGGCACATCCCCGCGCATCGTCGCCTCGCGCAGCTTGTTGCGTGCCAGACCGAACTTGCGGAAGTAGCCATGGGGCCGGCCAGTGACTCGGCAGCGATTGCGCATGCGCGCCGGACTGGAGTCCCTCGGCAGCGCGTCGAGCTTGCGCTGCAGCTCTTCTCGCTCTTCCCACCCCAGCTCCGCGCTCTTCAGCTGCTCCTTGATGGAGGCCCGCTTGCTCGCATATTTGGCCACCAACCGCTGCCGCTTGCGCTCGCGATTGATCATCGACAACTTGGCCATAGTAGTCCTCAGCTCCTGAATGGGAAGTTAAACGCCGCCAGCAGCGCCCGTCCCTCGGCATCGGTACGCGCAGTGGTGGTGATCGTGATATCCATACCGCGAATCGCATCGATCTTGTCGTAGTCGATCTCTGGAAAGATGATCTGCTCACGCACGCCTAGACTGTAGTTCCCACGCCCGTCAAAAGCCTTGGGCGACAGGCCCCGGAAGTCGCGGGTACGCGGAATGGCAACCGAGATAAGGCGATCGAGAAACTCATACATGCGCGCACGTCGCAGCGTGACCTTGCAGCCTATGGGCCAGCCGTCGCGAATCTTGAAGCTGGCGACCGACTTGCGTGCCCGGGTGATGATCGCCTTTTGGCCCGCGATGCGCTCCATATCCTCCATGGCGTGATCCAGCACCTTCTTGTCCGCCGCCGCCTCGCCCACCCCCATATTGAGGGTGATCTTCTGGATGCGCGGTACTTGCATGACGTTGCCGTAGCCGAACCGCTCGGTCAGCTGCTTCATCACCGCGCTCCGATAAAACTCTGCTAATCTGGCCATTGTCCTCTATCCGCCCTAAACGTCGACGACCTCGTCGGTGGATCGGAAAAAACGCACCTTGCGCCCGTCGGCGAGGGTGCGGAAGCCAATGCGGTCGCCCTTCCCGGTTGCGGGGTTGTACATGGCGATGTTGGAGATGTGGACCGGCATCTCCTTCTCGATGATCCCGCCCGAGACCCCTTTTTGAGGATTCGGCTTAGTGTGACGCTTCACGACATTGACGTTGTCGACCACCGCTCGGTCCGCATCCACGATGCGCACCACGGACCCGCGCTTGCCCTTGTCCTTGCCCGCGATGACGATGACTTGGTCGCCCTTTTTGATTCTGCGCATTGCCTAGTCTTCCGTCACAGTACTTCCGGGGCCAGCGAGATAATCTTCATGAAGTTCTCTCCCCTCAGCTCACGGGTCACCGGACCGAATATGCGGGTGCCGATGGGCTGGAGCTGATTGTTGAGCAGCACCGCCGCGTTCTTGTCGAAGCGGATCGTGGAGCCGTCGGGACGCCGCACTCCCTTGGCCGTACGAACGACGACCGCGTTGTAGACGTCTCCCTTCTTAACCTTGCCCCGCGGTATGGCCTCCTTCACGCTGACTTTGATGACGTCGCCAATCTCTGCGTAGCGCCGGCCGGATCCGCCTAACACCTTGATACACATCACTTTTCTAGCGCCACTGTTGTCCGCGACTTCCAGTGTTGACTGCATCTGAATCATCGATTTCTCCGGAAGAATCTAGCCAGCGACCGGCCGCCCGGGCGAAAGAGCGAGATTATATCACCCGCCCCGAACCAGGCAAAGCGCGGGAGGCCGTGATGCGACCTCCCGCGAGTCATGCATAGCATCTATACGGCGCGCTCGACGATATCAACCAGTCTCCAAGCCTTGGTCCTCGACAACGGGCGACACTGCTCCACTCGCACAACATCGCCTTCCTTACACTGATTGCCCTCATCGTGCACGTGGAGCTTGGTAGAGCGGGTGATGTACTTGCCATAAATTGGGTGCTGCACCCGCCGCTCGATCAGAACGGTGGCGGTCTTGTCCATCTTGTCGCTGATCACACGCCCGGTCAGCGTGCGCGTCACATTGCTCTGCTCGCCCATCACTGCGTCCCCGCCTTGGTCTGCTCGTGCATCACCGTCTTGATCCTCGCGATATCGCGCCGCACTCTTCCCAGCTGATGAGGCTTGGTGCTCTGGTCGGTCGCCTTCTGCATGCGCAGGTTGAACTGCTCACGCAGCAGAGCCAGTAGCTCCTGACGCAGCTCGGCGCTGCTCTTCTGCCTCAATTCACGTGCCTTCATCACATCACCGTACGCGTCACGACCGTGGTCAGCACCGGAAGCTTGGCGGCGGCCAGTCTGAAAGCCTCGCGCGCCACATCTTCCGCCACCCCTTCCATTTCGTATAGCATCAGGCCCGGCTTCACCTGCGCGACCCAGTACTCGACGTTGCCCTTGCCGCTACCCATACGCACCTCGAGCGGCTTCTTGGTAATGGGCTTGTCGGGAAACAGCCGAATCCAGATCTTCCCGCCGCGTTTGATGTGGCGGGTCATCGCACGCCGTGCCGCCTCGATTTGGCGCGCCGTCACCTGTCCCCTGGATATGGCCTTCAGCCCGTACTCACCGAAACTCACCTGATTCCCACGATGCGCCAGCCCGCGATTTCGGCCCTTGTGCTGTTTTCTGAACTTAGTGCGCTTCGGTTGCAGCATCTCTCTATGTCCCGTTACTTGGCCGCAGTCGACTTGCCTGCACCGGAAACTGCAGCCTGCTGGACCCTATCGAAAATCTCGCCCTTGAAGATCCACACCTTGACGCCGATAACACCATAGGTGGTGTTGGCCTCGGCGAATCCATAGTCGATATCGGCGCGCAGGGTGTGCAGCGGCACCCGGCCCTCCCGGTACCACTCGCTGCGGGCTATCTCCGCCCCTCCCAGGCGCCCGGCGACGTGCACCTTGATGCCCTGGGCGCCGAGGCGCAGGGAATTCATCACGGCGCGCTTCATGGCACGGCGGA
>CAYQDX010000051.1:0-16778 GCA_964416345.1 uncultured Ectothiorhodospiraceae bacterium | reverse complement strand
AGAGGATGTCGTCCGCGACGACCTCGTGCGCGCGACGACGCCGGCGCCGGACGCGCGCACGAAGATACAGACGCCCGCCGAGCACGTGGAACGAGAACCCGGCTCGGCGGTCGGCCTGGCGCGGCACGTGCCGCCGGCGGAGATACCCGTCGACCGAGCTCCGCGTCGAGGCGAGCCGCCGGCCGTGCTACGCCGCGACGAAGCAGCAGCCGACGTGCTCGTCCTGCGCGAGCTCGGGTCCTTCGCCCCCGTGATCGCGCAGCGTCACCACCGGGACCTGCGGCGAAACGGTCATGTTCTCCGCGCCGAAGAGCCGCGCCGCCGCGTTGGTGACGATGGAAAGCCCGACCCGGGCGTGCAGGCGAAGCACGCCGAGAGCCGCGCCGCGCGCACGGTCACCGTGTGGTTCACCGTGTCCACCCGGAGCGGGAAGATCTCTCTGTACTGCCGGCGATCCCGCATCAAGTGCAGCACGACGATGTCGCGCGCCGCGAACCCTGAGCGGGCGAGCTCGATCCAGTCTGGTCCGGACTCTGGCAGCCCGGTGACCTTGTCGAGCAGCAGGGTCAGCCGCTCGTAGCGCCCGGGCGGTGCGGGCAGCTCCACCACGTCCGTGAGGTCACGCTGCGGCAAGCGTTACATAGTCCGGGCTATGCGCCCCTTGCCGCGCCTTGAATCCGACCCCATATCCGGCGCAATCTTGGGACGATTATTTCTTTCCGCGGCCCTAACGTGCCGGGGAGCGGAAGCTTGGCGCGCCGGCCGCGGCTGGCGCAGCGCGCTGGGACGATGGCGGCGCGTGAGCCACAGCAGTTGGCCGCTTGCAGTCGTATGGCCCCGGGTGCCCGCCATTCAGCTCCGCAGCGGGGGTAGTCCGGGAGGACGGGACGGGAATGACCTTGCTGCTCCTCGTTGAGGACGCCGAGACCGCACGGTCGCCGGAATGCGGGCCCGGTCCAAAGCTGTCGAGTTGGATCTGCTGTCCAGGCCAACCCGTCGTTTAGGCGATTACCCGTACCGCAGTGATCATGTGACGCGGCCCGCGGACATAGAGGTGTACGCTCGTAGTCGGCCGCCCGAGGGTCGTTCGAGATCGAGTCGGAGATTGCCTGGTGCGCGGGACGCGCAGAACCGAGCTGATCGACGGGGTATTCCAGCCGGACGCCGACGGGCGGCCGGGCTTTGGCAAGGTAGTCAGACCCACCCAAGAGGGCTGCGCCTCACACCGCTGGAGCTCTTGGGCCGGCTGGCGGCCTTCATCTCTCCACCGCGCCTGCACCGGGACAGCTCAACATGGGGTGCCGGCGCCGAGCGCCCCCTGGCGGGCCCAGGTAGCGGCGATGGCGCCCGATACCGCGCAAGCACTCTCTGAGGCGCCTCTATGCCCACCGCCGGGCGGTTCGGCGGAGCGCGTCGCAGAGACGCTGCACCGATCGTATGCCGCCTCCGTGTGGACGGCGCTGCTGGCGAGGATCGACGAGGTATGTTCGCTGCTCTGTCCGCACCGTGGGGCTCCGATGGGGATCATCGCTTTCGTCACCGATACGGCCTCGGTCACCCGCGTTCTGCGGCGCCTCGGGGAACCGACCCGGCCCCCGCGCGAGGACCGCCCGAATGGGCGGTACCCTTTGCCCAGAGCCCGGCATTCGACCGACGCCGAAGCCATCCAGCCGGCGCCGGCCTTCGAATTCCACCAGATCCTGAGCGGGTAAGGCACCGCAACGGAGCTTGTTCCCAACGGGAAGAGCAGCGTTCGCGCAGCTCGCTGGGAAACCCGCACCGCAACCCCTGGCCACCCGCCTTGGGCCGGCTCGGCCAGCCTTCGGAAGTCAGATCTGCCTCGCGGACTGGCCCTCGTGCACCGAAGCTCCCGCGAACCTTGACCGCTGCCCGCCCCAGGATTATGCTTTCGTGGCGCAAGAGGCGGGTGAATTTCCTATTCTTCGTGACCGACGGTCCTACCCTGCGGCAGGAGGTCACCCGCGAGCGCATTCTCCAGTTGGCCGCAGGGTGGAGCTCGACGAGCGGCCTCCATCGGTTCAATCGTGTACGTTGTCCAGAGCCGTTGGTACCCCCGTATTTCGCCATGGACCCGCAACAGATGAAGGGGCTCGACCAAGCCACGCTGCAGGCGCTCATTGATGTGCTCCCGGACTATGTGCTAGTCCTTGATCAAGGCCGCAAGATCGTCGCGATGAACCAAGCGCTCGCCTCGGCGCTTGGAACCGACACTGAGCGCCTGCGCGGAGCCGATCCGTTCATTTTGAAAGACTCAGCAGATGGCTCCGTCGCAGGCTTCCTCCTCGACAAAATCGTGACTACGGACTGTCCTTCGCAAAAGGAAGTGTATGACGCCAACGCGCACGCTTGGGTGCTCATCTCCACCTACCCCATTTCCGGGAGTGTCGTGACGGATGAAGCCCTGTGTCTCTGTGTGCTCAAGGACATCACTCACGATAAACGCGTGGCACAGCGGCTGTCACGGACCGTGGAGCAGCAAAACGGCCTGAACGCCATCCTGCGCGCCGTCCAGGCGGCCCAGACCCCTGCACAGGTACTGGAAGTAGCCATCGACCAGGTGCTACAGATATCCTGGCTCGGCATGCGAACGAGTGCGGCAGGCTTTCTGTTGCAGGCACAGCAGTTGCGCAAGGTCGTCAACCGCAATTTGCCCCCGGCCGTAGAGCAGGGCTGTGCCCGAGTTTCCCTTGGGGCGTGCCTGTGTGGTCGCGTCGCGAAGACCGGTGAGTCTATCGTCTGTGCCCACGTGGACGACCGCCATGTACACTACGAGGGTATGCTCGATCACGGGCATGTCATACTCCCACTCAAGTGGCAATCGCAGATATTGGGTGTCCTGTGCTTTTACCTGGCAGCCGGGCAAGAGTTGGGTGAGCAGCGCAGGGTATTCCTCGAAGCGGCTGCTTCCATCGCGGCGACGGCGATCGGACGCCTTTATTATGCGTCACAACTGGCGCAGTCGGAGCGCCTATCGAGCGTCGGTCTACTGGCGGCCGGCGTGGCCCACGAGATCAAGAATCCCCTCGGATCGATCTTGACCACCGTGGAGTGGCTGGTCGAGGACCTCCCCCCTATCCTGGAGCAGTGTCGCACTCTGCGGGAACGATTGATCGAAGAGCTCGGGGCTGAGCGTGCGAACGCGCTTATGACCGACACCACCGCGTTGCGTGATGACGAGTTGCTTCAAGACATGGCACAGTGCACCCGCGGCGCACTGGACGGCGTGCACCGGGTTAGCACTATCGTCCAGGACCTCGGCATGTTCTCTCGCGCTGACGAGCATCAACTCAGCCCTGTGTCGCTGCGCGAAGTGTTGGACAAGGCCGTGACCCTCTCCTACCACGAGATCAAGTATCGCGCGCGCATAGTCCGGGACATTCAGTGGGCTCCGACCGTCCTCGCCGATGAAGGGCGTCTGACACAGGTATTCGTGAACCTGCTGGTCAACGCTGCTCACGCCATCGATGAGCGAGACCCCGAGAAGAATGAGATTCGGGTCCGCCTCTGGCACGAGGGTGCGGAGGTCCTCGCGGAGGTCAAAGACACCGGCAAAGGCATCGACCCCGCCGACCTGCCCTACGTCTTCGAGCCTTTCTTCACCACCAAAGAGCGCGGCGTAGGCACTGGCCTCGGACTGTACATGTCGAACAGCATCGTCACGTCTCTGGGGGGAGAAATCGAAGTGGATAGTCTCGTGGGCTCCGGCACACGCTTCATTATCCACCTTCCGGCGGCTCAATCCACCGAGGCCGGGACGGCTTTGACACCGTCCTCCTGTTAAGAGTCATTGAACGGCCTGTCCTTCGAGCTCCGCACCGGTTCGGCTCGGCGCTCAACGCCCATGTTCACTTTCATTAAGGTAGTCTCGCATGCTGGGCAGATTTGCAAATCGAAGTGTTGGGCGAATACCCGGATGCGAAATGACGCCCGCCCGCCGCGACACCTGGCCGGGCGCATTCCGCAGCCTAATCGAGAAGCCCATGCTGTGCGTGGCCGCCGGATTACCGTCATGGCCAAGGCGCCTGACTTGGAGAACGGCCCAACCATGCTTGGGCACCGCTAGCGGAGAAACTCAGCATGCAACGCGCAGCACTCCACAGAGCGTTAATCACGGCGTTCATGCTTGCGGCCTTAGGTGGTTGCGGGCCCGCCGGGCCGCGTGAGTTCCCGAGCGTCGACCGCCTGACCGCCGGCATCTTCCTCGAACCGGAAGAGCGTGCCGTGCTACCGCCGGGCACCCCAGTCCGTCCCGTCTACGCCAAGGGCCTGGCGCTGACCAAAGAATCCGAAGGCTTCCGCTCCAATTTGTACAACGACGCGGCCAGCTACTGCACCATCGCTTACGGCCACCTCGTCAAGCTCGCCAAGTGCGACGGCACCGAGCCCGCGGAGTTCCTGCAGGGCGTATCGGAACCGAGAGGCACGGAACTGCTGGTTGGCGACATGCGCGTGGCGCGCATCGCCGTCATGACCAGCGTGGACGTCGTGCTGGCCGACGGCCAGTTTGCCGCCTTGAGCGACTTCGTGTTCAACGTCGGCGGCGGCAACTTCCGCAACTCGACGCTGCGGCGTGTTGTTAATGCCGGTGATCTCGACCAGGTTCCCACCCAGCTGCGTCGCTGGGTCAAGGCCGGCGGCCGCAAGCTGCCCGGCTTGATAACACGTCGCGAACGCGAGATCAAGCTGTTCTTCGATGGCATGACGGTGCCGCGCGCCCTGCCACCCCGCGGCATGCCCTCCGAGGCGATCGACATCCGGGCCGGCGAATCGTCGTGAATGCTCCACAATTGCTGGGCCTACGGGTTCGCGTCTACACCTGGCGACAGGCATGGGTGTTGCCGGTGCCGTCGCCCAGCGGCACCGCAATCACGTGTTCAAGAGCGAATACGTGTCGAACAGGGCGGCGAGGGCAAGGACGATGAATACCAGGTGGGGGATTCCCGGCATCTTGCTGCTGTTGCTGTATGGCACGGCGGCAGCAAAAGACTGCAATGTCGAAGAAATCCTTAAGTTGCGCGACGCCGGCTTCTCAGTCGAGCGCATCAACGAGTTTTGCACCGCCGGGGGCACTGCGACGACCGAGCCCGCGGCGCCGTTGCGGATTATCTACTTCCGCTCCGACAAACCCACGGTGATTGAAGGCGACTCGGCCACCCTGGAATGGCAGACCGAAGGGTCGAACGAGGTCGAGATCAGCGGTGTCGGCGCGGTCGAGCCCAGCGGGACGCGCGTCGTGGTCCCGCTACTGGATGGCCCGCAGTACACCCTGGTGGCCCGTGACGCGGCGGGCCACAGCGTCAGCGAGGAGCTGCACATCTCAATCAGCCGACTGATGAAGGAGCCTGAACCGACCGTCCCGGGTGCGTCCGGGCTCGCCACCCCACCGCGTGGCGATGAAGCGCCGGGTCGTCCGGTGCTGCGGCTGCCCGCGACCGCCGGCAGGCTGCAACCGCTCGGGCAAGATTGTATCCGTGTCGACGGATCGCGGCTGGAGCTGCGCCGCCGCGGCGGCCGCTGGCTGATCGTCGCCGGCGACACGCTGCTCAAGAAGTTCGGGGCACGACGCGACGAGGCACGTCAGGCACTGCGGGTGCTGCGCCACTACCGCATTGATCGCCAGTGTTTCGTGGGTCGTCCCAAACCATCTCTAGAGTACTATCTGAGCGGCGATGTGGCGCCGCGCGGCGCCATGCCGGGCGAGGACTGCATCGGCATCGACCCGCGTGTCGTTGAGGCGCAGCAAATCGGCGGCCGCTGGAAGATCGTCGAAGGCCGGCACTGGCTCATGGGCTTCGGTACCCAGAGCACGGAGGCGCGCCAGGCGCTGCGCATCATCAAGCGCTACGGTTTCACGCGGCAATGCTTCGTCGGGCGCCCGCACCCGTCGCTGACTTATTGGAGGCGTTGACCGCAGGCCGCTGGCGGACCAATGGCCGCCTAGGGGCCGCGGAAAGAAATAATCATCCCACCGTGTTGGTCTCTGGCGCCGGTTTCTACGTTGCGGCAAGGGTTACATAGTCCGGGCTATGCGCCCCTTGCCGCGCCTTGAATCCGACCCCATATCCGGCGCAATCTTGGGACGATTATTTCTTTCCGCGGCCCTAGCGGCGCGCCTCAGGGCGTTGCCGCAAGGTGCGCGGTCGCCTGGAGGATGTGCCCGACGAGATCCTTGACCAGACCGTCGCGATCGCGACGCTTGCCCTCGACCTGTAGCTTCTGCAACACCTTACCGTTCGCCGCCAGCACCAGGTGCACCAGTATGCGGTCGCCGTCGACCCTGTAGGTGCCGCTCGGCTGGATAGCGCCGGTCAACTCGGAGGCGTTCACGTACACCACGGGCAGGGCCGGGGCCTCGTTGCGGGCAGCCGCATAGCTGACGTCGCGCAGGCGCTCGCGCAAGGCGCGGGAGAGGTCGAGGTCGTCGAGCTGTGCCGTACTGTTGAGCAGCACGGGGTGCAGCAGCAACGGCTTGGCCGCATGCAACGGGATGCGGGCGCGATCGGTCGCGGTCAGCTGCCCGATGTCGAAGCTGCTGCCGCGCGGCGCCGCGATGCGCGGGCGCTGTATGCCCCCGATGTGCTGGGCCAGCTGTGGCACCTCGTCGACGGCGTACTGAAACAACTGGCTGATGTCCACAAATTGTTCCTGGCGCAGCGCCGGGCCGCGCATCCCCTGCAACAGCGCATAGGTCAACAAGCCTTGTTCGAACTGTGTCGCCTCGTAGCTCACGGCGTCCGCCGCGCTGCCCATGAGCACGTGGAAACCGGTGCGGTCCTTGAGCCGCTCCAGCGCACGCACCTGGTCCGAGGACAAGCTGCGCTCCTCCACCAGGTCGGCGGCGGCCTTGCCGGCCGCGCAGGTGTCCAGGATGATCACCTGCTTGAGCGCGCCCGAAGTTTTCAGCCAACTCACCAGCTCGGCGCCGCTGACCGTGCCCCGTGCACGCAACTCAGGATCGTCCAGGCCTGCGGCGCGCGCCTCCTGGGTGAGGAAGTAGTACTCATCGCCGCGGGCAATGCCATGGCCTGACAGATAGACCACGAGCAGGTCCCAGGGCTTGGCCGCGCCCGCTGCCGCGAAGGCCGCGCGCAACGCCTCCTTGGTCGGGACCCGGTCGCCGTCGGCGCCGCCGCCGGTCAGCAGCTGCAGATCCACCCGGGCGACGGCGGCGAACCGCTCGCCCCCGAGGCGCAGTGCCTGGGCCATGTCGCGGGCATCCTTCGCCGCGTAACGCAGGTCCAGCGCGTCGTCGGCGTAATCGGACACTCCCACCACGATAGCCCACAGCGTGGGCCGCTCGACCGGCGCCTCGCCCGGCGGGGTGTAAACCTCGGCCACATTGCGGCTGGCCAGATAACCCTCGGCGTTGTAAGCCCGCACCTCGATGCGGTTCTCGGCTCCCGGCACCAGGTAGGGATTGCTGGCCAGCGGCACCTCCAGTGCCGCCTCGGCGGCATTGGGGTCCACCGCCGGACCGCGTACATCGGCGGCCAGCTCACGGCCGTTGACGAGCACCGCGACCCGGCCGATGCCCCCGCCGCGGTTGCGCAGCCGGATACGAAGGCGTTGCTCGGTCGGGATTATGGGCGCGAGACTGACCTCGGGATAGAGCGGCGGGGCCGCAATACCCGCAACGTCGCGCAACGGATCGGAGTTGAAGCCGAGCAGTTTCGCCAACAGCCCCGGCTCGTAGTAGCGCTGCTTAAGCTGCGCCAGCGCGATCGGCTCCATGCCGACCACCCAGTGCAGACCCTCGACGTCGCCGCCGTTGGCCGCGTCGTAGCGCCCGAGGGGATCGACTACGGCCCAGCTACCGTCGGAAAAGGTGACCAGACGCGCCAGCAGCACCTGGTGCCGCAGGTCCCAAACGCCGACCGACTGGTCCTTGCCTGAAGAAGCCAGGAAATGCCCGTCGGGCGAGAACGCCAGCATGATGACGCCATCGGTGTGGCCGCTCAGGCGTCCCCGCTCCGCGCCGCTGCGGGCGTCCCACAAGCGGATGTTGCCCGACTGGTCGCCGGTGGCGATCAGGCTGCCGTCGGGCGAGTACACGGCGGTGAATACGCCAGCAGGGTCGACCGCAAGGCGCAGGTGCTCCTTGCCGCTCGCCAGCGTCCAGATCCGCGCCGTACCATCCCAGCTCGCGCTGACCACTTCGGTGCCGTCTGGGGAGAAGGCGACCTGGTTGATCAATCCCGTGTGTCCGCCAAGGGTCATGCTATGCCGCCCGCTTGGCAGCTCCCACAGCCATACGGACTTGTTGCTTGCCGCCGCCAGGCGGCTCCCCGCCGGATCGAACGCCGCCCAGGTGATCCGGCCCGGGTGCGGCCCCAACGACAACTGCCGGGTATAAGGATCGGCCGCCGACCACAGGCTGAGGATGCCATCGTCGCCGCCGGTGGCGAAGCGGGTGCCATCGGGCGCGAAGGTGACGGGCCGCACCCCGCCCAGCTGCCCCTCAAAACTGTGTACCGGCTTGCCATCGTCCAGGCGCCACAAACGGACGGTATCGCGGCCGCCGGTCAGGGCACGGTGACCATCGGGCGCGAAGGCGACTGCCCGCACATCGCCCGTGTGACCGATCAGCCGGCGCGCCATGGTGCCGCCGCGCAGGTCCCACAACGCCGCGGTGTCGTCCCAGTTACCGATCAGCAGGCCGGTGCCGTCCGGAGCGAAGGCGAGCGAGCTGGCGAGGTCGGTGTTGCCGGCAAAGCGCCGTTCGGGCCGGCCACTGGCGAGGCTCCACACCTGGGCCGCCTCACCGATTGCGACATAGACATTGTCGCCCCCGGGACCTGCCGTCAGCTGTGTGGCCAGGGCCTTGGGATCAAGTGGGAATGTCTGGAGCGCGGCACCATCAACCACCCGCCATACCCGCAGCCGGTAGTCCTTGCCGGCAGTCACGACCCGGGAACCGTCGCGGGTGAAGGCCACCGCCGTCACCGTCGTGCCATCGTGTCCCGGCAACCGGTGCCGTTCGGCGCCCGTGGCGAGGTCCCATACCCGGGCCGTGCCGTCCAGGCTGCCGGTAACCGCCAGCCGGCCGTCTGCGGTCAGGTCCGCCGAGGTGACCCCTGCAGTGTGGCCTTCGAGAATGACCAGCCGGCGGCCTCCTGCGACGTCCCACAACTCGGCGCCGATGTGACTGGCGACCAGCAGGCGCTTGCCATCGGGCGCGAATATCAGCGCCCGAATCTCGCTCCGGAAACCCTCGAGGCGCGCTCCCGCCATGCCCCGCGTCTGGTCCCACAACCGCACTGTGCGGTCGGCGCCGCCGCTTGCGAGCCAGCGGCCATCTGCCGACATGGCGACTGCACGCACCGCGCCCTCATGATAGGGGAGGCTCTGAAGCAACCGGCCGGTGGCGGCGTCCCACAGTTGCACGGCGCCGTCGTGCGCACCGGTCAGCAGCCGGCGGCCGTCACGCGACAACGCGACGGCCGCCACCACCTGCGACACCGCCAGGCTGCGCAGCTGCCGCGCGCTGGCCGCGTCCCACAGTCGCACCGTGTTGTCCCCACCGGCCGTGACCAGCACCTTGCCGTCGCCGGACAGGGCCATGCCCGACACATAGCTGGCGTGGGAGAGTTGTATGACCAGTTCGGCCGTAGCCTCGGTCGGCTGCGGCAGCACATCGCCGGCGGCCAAGAGCATGGCCGCGAGGCCCGCCCACCACCAAGCGGCAGGGTGGCGCCTCGCCTTCGCGCGCCGCGTGCCGCGCGCCTCCGACCCGGGTTTCACGGATGCAGCGATTCGGGCGTGAGGCGTTGTGGCCGGAGCAGGTAGAGCTTGTAGCGGTCGAGCGCGCCGGGTCCGATCGGCGGCGCGGTGTCGCGCGTCATCTCCTTGACCAACACATCCCCCGGACCACAGCCGACCAGCACCCAGGGCGGCAGCAATCCCGTCACCAATCGGGCGCGCCAGCGACAAGCCGGCCTTGCGGCCAGGTGCCGCCCAATGCTCATCCGTGAGTCAAGCAATGACATGGTGATCCACGGTCGCCGAGAGGGCTCGGGTCCTACACCTGAAGGGTCCATGGCTACTTGTTCAGACGACAGGCGTCCGGATCGCACGCACCTGCCATGGCCTGGGTGCCCGGCAGACCACGCCCGGCCATCCGTTCGGTTTCGAAGCGCTTGAAACGCCAGCACGCCTCCAGCGCCATGCCGGGCCGGTCCCAGGCCGCCCAATCGGGTTTGAATTTGATCTTTTGGTATTCGACACCCCGGTCCACTGGGATGTTGAGCGCCTTGGCGTTGCCGTCCCAGCCGTGCGAGCCCCAGGCGATGCGCTGCACCGGATCCACCACCATGACCACGTGGCCGTCGCCGCGAGCCTCGTCGCGATACACCAGGATGTCGCCCAACCGCTGATCGGCATAGCCATCGCAGCGCCGGAACTCGTCCCGCATTAGGGTATGGTCGGACACCATTTCCGCCGTCGAGAGATAGCTGTTGCTCCGGTTGTAGGGCAGCCCGGCACGGGTGAAGGCGAACCAGATGGCGCGCGAGCAATCGATGCCGAGGGCTAGATTGGCGTCGTCCGAGCCCTGGTTCCAGGCATGCTGTTTGTAGCCGACACCGTCGGCGCCGCCGTACCGGGCCAGCCAGTCCGCCTCGCGCAAAACCTTGCCGAGCGCAGCATCCGGGTCGTCGGGCAGGTACGGCCGGATATCGAATCTCGGGATGGTGTATTCACGGCTATTGAACGCTGTCCCCGGGCTACGTGCGCCCTCGGCGAACCCGGCATTGGCCTCGACCCGGATGGGCATCACGCTGCGCGTCCAGGTGGTGTCTTCCACCTCGTCGGTGACTGGCGCGGACCTTTCGCCAGTGAAGTAATTGAACAGCGCGCGCTGCAGGGGATTCGATGCGGCGCCGCGCGCGACCGAGCGCGTCTGCACGACGTTGGTGAGCGAGCTCCAGGCTACGGGGTTGTTTTCCTGGGTGCCGAAAATCGCCACCATCTCACGCACGTCGAGGGGCGGGCGGCCTTCGTAGGTGGTATGGAAGGTGTATCGCTCGCCTCGCTTGAGCAGGATCGCCTGGCCATCCTTGGGCATACCATAGATGGAGCCGTCGCTGGCGAGTAGCAGCGCGCCGATCAGCAGTGGCTTGGGCGCGTCGTCGGCTAGCTTGACCTCGACGCGAAAGCGGAAACAAAGCGGCACAACCTGTTCCTGGTTCGGCTCCTTGGCCGGTTTCCAACGCGCCACGTCGGCGCAGGCCGTCTGCTTGGCGGCCGGCACCAGGCGCAGCTGCAGGGTCTGGTTGTCGGTGAAGTCACTGCCGCCCTCGCCGCGCAGCTGCAGCAGGGCCCGCTGCCGGGCATGGCTCCACAGCACCTCGGGAACCAGGGCGTCGCGCTCGATGGTGTTGCGCACCCGACCATCGATGTCGCGCACCACCACGACCTGCTTGCCGTCCAGGCTCAGCTCGAAGTCGTCGCCCGTGTCTACCACCTCCACCAGGCGCCCGATGTCGGCGTCGCCGGCGATTGCGGCGCGCAGCACCGCCGCCCGTTCGGCCGGGATACCAGCCGGCTCGTCGGCGGGCCGTAACC
Organism: uncultured Ectothiorhodospiraceae bacterium; assembly: GCA_964416345.1. GTDB lineage: Bacteria > Pseudomonadota > Gammaproteobacteria > CAYQDX01 > CAYQDX01 > CAYQDX01. The sequence continues at coordinate 5,195 of CAYQDX010000051.1, read as the reverse complement.
GCACCTTGATCTTGAGGAAGCCGTCCGCCGGCCGCACCAGCACCGCGAGGTCCCCGAGCGCGACCTCCGGGGCACCCGGCGCCCGCGCCAGCATGCGCGCACCTGCCTCCAAGCCGGACATCTCCTCGATCCGGACTGTCCCCTTGGCGAGCGCCGGATCACGCGTCTCGGCGCCGCTCGCGGCGCCATCGTAGAGGCGCAGCTCCGCACCTACGCCCAGCCCGGGCAGCGGCGGCCCGCCGAGCCGCAGCCCCCCGTCCACGGCCTTCACTTCCCAAGCCACCGGGCGCAGACGGCCGCTGTGGCCGAACACGGGCTGCGCCAGGTCGCCCTGAAAGTAGGGAATTTGGTTGCTGGTCGCTGCGATCAGCGGTGGCACGCGCCGCGCGATCTGACTGTAGGTCAGAGGCACAACCTGACCTTCAGCCAGGGTGCTCAACAGGGCGTCGGTGAACAGGCCGTGGCCGTCCTTCTCCAGCGCCGAAGTGCCGTCGCTGGCCGCAGTCAGCACCACCAGCCCGGGCAGCGACTCCAGCGGCGCCGCGGCACTGCCGTCTCCCGCGGCTTGGGCCCCCGGTGGCAACGGGGTCTCGTCGGGCTTGACGAAACGCGCGACGTAGCCAGTCTCACCCCGCGTCGCCGTGCCCGAATTGCATGAATCCAAGACCACGGTGATATGCGAGGTCTTGCGATGTAGCTCGGCTAGCCAGGCATTGACCCGGTCATCCAATAGGTCCGGCGTACTCCCGGTGCGCGAGTCGTGCAGCACCCAAGTCTCGTCCAAGCCGTCCGGCTCATCGCCGTTCTGGTCCTTGCGTTGCGAGCCATGCCCAGCGAAATAGACCACCGTCACGTCGTCGCCCTGCGCGCGGTCGATCAAGGCCCGCCGGAACATCTGCTGCACGTTGGCGGCGGTCGCGGCGCCGTCGAGCAGCAGGCAGACGTTTTTCTTAGGAAATCCGTAACCGTGCGGATCGGTCAGCAGCTCGTAGATCGCACGGGCATCATTGGGCGGGCCCTTGAGGTCGGGGATATCGGGATTGACATAATCCCCAACGCCGATCACCAGTGCCAGGCGCCGTTGGCCGTCGGTGGTGACCGCCTCGCCCAGCGGACAGGTCTCGGTGGCGGACGCCGCCGCGGGTCCCGGCTGCGGCGAATCGCAGGCAGACAGCCACAGGGCCACGCACGCGGCCGCGACACCGAGCCTGCTCCAAACCACGGCTTGCAACTTCATGACTACCCCTCTCTGCGGCGCCATCCCCGCCACCAGTTGCTGGAGCGCTGGTTGATGGCCGCCACCGCCTACCTGCTCGGCTTTGGATCACCAGGACCAATCCTTGAAGAACGGCGTGTCATTCGGCGCGGTGGCGGGCAGGTCGCGCTCGGTCACCGGCCCGTTTTGCTCTGCCTCGGCGGCACGTTGCGCCACGACGATGTCGTAGCCCGCCATGTTGAGGCCAGCGGCCACCGAGAAAATAATTAGCGAGTTCAGGACGTACAGCACGCCGCGCTGCAGTAGCGGCACGTCCTTGTCGGCCCAGACCAAAATGCCGACCACAAAGCTCAGGGCAAGGGCGGTCCAGTTGCCCTTGAGCGAGAACATGTTCACCAGATTCGCCGTCAAGGTGGTCACGGTTGCACCGGCGATGCCGGGTGCCAGCATGGCTTTGGCGTCGAGATATCTGTCCACGGCTGTCACACTCGCTTGCGAACTGCTTGGTTGGCGTGCCGGCGCCCGCGCTCGTTCCACGGAAGGATCGTGAGCGCGTGGCCCGGCGGCAATAGCCAGGGGAAACGTTTCCGACACCGGGCGATGCTGCAGCCCTTGTTTCTGTCTATTTGTCGAACTTAGAATCGTGGCCGAGCACGGTACTGGCTCGCGGCGGTCCAGCCGGATGACGATGCGGAGCTACCAGCAATGATAGACAACCTGCGACTGCCCTTTCTCGTCGTGGCCGCGGTCCTGCTGGTGCTCTGCTTCATGGCGGAGCTCGGCTCGGCATTGTGGCTGCAAGTACCGGGTGGCGACCAGTTGGGGCTAGGCGCCGCGACACCCGGCCTCGGAATACCCTATCTGGCGCTGGTCGACGGCCTGCTGCTGTTCACGGTCGCATTGATCGTCTCGCCGCTCCTCATCGGCAACCGCGTCCATGGCCGCATCCAGGGCGCGATCACCTTCATCGTCGCGCTGCTCGTGCTACTGGGTGCCATCCTGTCGATAATTGCTGCCATCACCTTGCTGGTGCTGATGGTCTCGCTGCTGCTCGCGGTGCCCTTCGGAACCATCGCCTACATGGCGGCGTTCGCCGATTTCCCAATCGGCACCGCAGCCGCGACCCTCAGCTCCGTCATGCTGCTGAAGCTCGCCTTTGCGATTTTCCTGGTGTTGGCGCACCAGCGCTTCCTGGAGAACAAGGGCCTCGTGCTGCTGATCCTGACCTCGCTCGGCGTGACCCTGCTGCTCGGCTTTCTGCACAGCCTGCCACCGCGCTTCCTTGCCTCCATAACGGACGACATTTCGGCTATCGTGACTGGGATCGTGGCGGCGATCTGGGCATTGGTCTATCTGATCGGCTCCATCCCCGCCATCATCAAGGCGCTGCGCTTCGACAAGACCGTCGGCTGACATCAATTTCGATGCCCCCGGTCTTGAGCATGGGGGCGACGTACAGGCGTTTGTTGAGGCAACGCGGCCGGCACCGCGCCCCGTTGGTGGCGCCGAGATCGGTAGGGAATTCCCATCTTGCCTTTGCCTTCCCTTCGACGGTGGCGATCCGTATACTTCGTCATCGAAAGGCACACCTCCGAAAAGATGCGCCCGGGCTGCGCGACGGCCCAAGTGTCCAAACATGACACGACGCTCGCACAGCGATGCGGTAGTTGTCAAGGACGAGGGGAGCGATGATAGAGGGGATAGACCAAGAGCTGCTGGCTTGGGCACGGCAGGTCCTACCGTCGGTCGATCTGCAACTCACCGCACCGGCGGAGTCAGCGGGCAATTCCTGCGTTTACCTATATCTGATGGGGCTGCGGCCCGCGCCTCCCAGCCAGCACATACGCCGTGCTCCGCTCACCGTCACCCTCAATTATCTGGTCACCAGTGCCGCAGGCGATCCGGAGGAGGCGCACCGGCTGCTCGGCGAATTGCTGTTCGCAGCGATGAGCCACGAGCGGTTCGAAGTCGACCTCGAAACCCTAAGCCTGCAAAGCTGGCATGCCTTCGGCGTCGCGCCACGGCCCGCTTTCGTGCTGCGCACGCCGCTGCAGCTAGAGCGACCGCAGCAGCTGCAGCGCGTCACCAGCTACGCCAAGATGCGGCCCATGCCTGCAGTGCCCTTCGTCGGTATACTGCTCGGTCCCGGTGACCTGCCTATCGCCGGTGCCCGCATCACCTTGACAGAGCTCGGCAGCAATACCACTACGGACAATGCCGGGCGTTTCCGCTTTCCCACGACCCCGTCCGGCAAGACCGCCAAGCGCCTGCGCATTCAGGCCAAGGGGCTGGATGTGGAAACCACGGCCGTGCCGTCGGCCGACCCCATGCACGAGCCTGTGATCATCCGCTTCACCGCACTGGAGGTATGAAATGCCCCCCCCCATGACACCCGGCGTCTATGTCAAGGAGGTTGCCACCGGACCCCGCCCGATCGGTGCGGTCGGCACCAGCTGCGCGGCCTTCCTCGGCGTCGCGCCGAATGCGGCTGCGCACGTCAACGAGCCGGTGGCCTGCAACAACTGGTCGCAATTCCTCAAGGAGTTCTGCCAGGACAAATCCAAGGCGACCGATTTGGCGTTGGCTGTGTTCGGATTCTTCATGAACGGCGGGGGGCGCTGCTATGTGCTCAACCTCGGCGACGCCAATGCGCCGCTGGCAGGCGACCCGCTCAAGCGCACCGGCCTCGCTGCGCTGGCGCCGATCGACGAGATCGCCATCGTCGCGGCGCCCGGTTATACGGGCGCTTCGGCCTACAGCGACATGCTCACGCACTGCGAGCGGATGGAGGATCGGGTGGCTATCTTGGACGCACCGGATATCCGCGAGGTGGACCCGCTCAAACAGGTCGCCACGGCGGCCGCGGGCGGCGACGACGACACCAAGCCCAAGGCCAAGAGCCAGGGCGCGCGGCCACCCAATTCCGACAGCGGCTATGGCGCCTTCTACTTCCCGCCCATCAGCATCCGCGACCCCTTCGGCGACGGCGCCGTGGTAACCGTGCCGCCGTCGGGTCACATCGCCGGCATCTATGCGCGCACCGACAGCACCCGCGGCGTCCATAAGGCGCCGGCCAATGAGCCGATCCGCGGTGCGCTGGGGCTAACCTACCGGGTGACCCACGACGAGCAGGGCGAGCTGAACCGCGCGGGCGTCAACTGTCTCCGCTATTTCGCCGACAGCGGCATCCGGGTGTGGGGCGCGCGCACCCTAGCGCCGGAGGCCAGCGAATGGCGCTATATCAACGTGCGGCGCCTGTTCAACATGGTCAAGGAGTCGATTGCCGACGGCACCAAGTGGACCGTGTTCGAGCCCAACGACCAGACCCTGTGGGGCGCGGTGCGGCGTGACGTTGGGGCCTTCCTGATGACACTGTGGCGCGACGGCGCCCTGTTCGGCGCCACGCCGGCCGAGGCCTACTTCGTCAAGTGCGACGCCGAGAATAACCCGCCCGAATCGCGAGACCAGGGCCAGCTGATCGTCGATGTCGGGATCGCCCCCGTGAAACCCGCCGAGTTCGTCACCTTCCGCATCGGGCAGTGGAGTGGCGCCACCGAGACCTCGGGCGCGGGTGAAGGTTAAGGTTAAGGAGCTCAAACGTGGCAGAGCAAGACATCTACCGAGCCTACAACTTCCGTCTCGATATCCAGGGCACCATCGCCGGCTATTTCACCGAAGTCCGCGACATGGAGGTGCGGGTCGAGGCTATCGCGTACCGCGAGGGCGGCGGACCGCCGGGCGTGCGCAAGCTGCCCGGCCGGGTCGACATCGGCGAGATCAGCCTCAAGTACGGGCTGACTAGCTCCACCTATCTGTGGGACTGGCTGATGACCGCGGTCAACGGCAACGTGGAGCGGCGCAACGCTTCCATCATCCTGCTACACCCCGACGGCGTGCAGGAGGTCGCGCGCTGGAATCTCACCAACGCCTGGGTCACCGAGTGGCGGGGCGCCAAGCTCGACGCCATGGGGCAGCAGGC
>CAYQDX010000050.1:0-16864 GCA_964416345.1 uncultured Ectothiorhodospiraceae bacterium | reverse complement strand
GAGCGCACCTTGTCGATGAGCGTCTGCATCTCTGGGTCGGCCGGCAGCAGGTTGGAGAATGCCGGCAGCAGGCGGTAGCGGTAGTCGCGCACCTTGCCGTCCTTGATGTCGAGATCCATCACGCCCAGGAACTTGCCGTTGGAGCCGGCATTGGTGACCAGGGTCTTGCCGCCGGCGTTCTTGACCACGCTGGGCGCCGGCATGCCGTCGTGGGTGTGTCCGCCGAAGATGGCGTCGATGCCGCGGACCCGCCCGGCCATCTTGAGATCCACGTCCATACCATTATGGGAGACCACGATCACGGCGTCGGGCTTCTCGCTCTCGTGGATCTGGTCGACGGTTTCCTGCATGCGCTGGTCCTGGATGCCGAAGGTCCAGTCCGGAATGAAGCGCCGGGGGTTCGCGATGGGAGTATACGGGAAGGCCTGTCCTACCACGGCAATACGCGCGCCGCCCACTTCCTTGATGGTGTAGGGCTTGAAGGCGAGTCCAGTGTCCTCGTTGAAGCCTGGGAAATCGGCCAAGCGATAGTCGAACAAGGCCTCCTCGCGCACCTTGACGTTCTGGGCGACGAACTCACCCTTGAATGCCTTGGCGTTGTCGATCACCTCTTTGTCGAGGTAGGTGAACTCCCAGTGTCCGGTCATGACATCCACGCCCAGCAGGTTGCAGGCCTGCACCATGTCTTTGCCGCGGGTGGCATAGGCGGTGTAGGAGCCCTGCCAGGTGTCGCCGCCGTCGAGCAGCACGGTGTTGCCGGCGCCCCGCTCCTCGCGCAGGCGCTTGATCAGGCTGCGCAGGTGGGCGAAGCCCCCCACGCGGCCGTATTTGTGCGCCGCCTCGTCGAAATCCAGATAGGTGAAGGCGTGGGCCTCGATGCCGCTGGGCTCGATGCCGAAGTGCTTGAGCAGGGCCGCACCCACCAGGTGCGGCGCCTGGCCATTCGCCGAGCCCACGCCCAGGTTCACATTCGGCTCACGGAAAAAGATGGGGTTGAGCTGCGCGTGGGTGTCGGTGATGTGCAGGATGGTGGCATTGCCGAACTTAGGGATCTCGTACAGATCCGATGGCTGTCGCCTGGCGGCGAGCGCCGACACGGGCAGCATGCCTGCGGCGCCGGCCAGTCCCAGGAGTTGGATGAATTCACGTCTCGATATGCTCATGGGTGCTCAGCCCCCTTCGGTAAATCGCCAGCCTGCGGGCGTGGTGTGGTGGTCTAGTGCAGCTAATGTAGAACGGCCTGGCGGCCTTGAGAATTGGCAAATGCTGGCGCTCGTATTAAGGTTTTCCACGATAATCACCTCACGCTTCGGGGCCCACGCCATCGACAATTCCACGCCGACGCCCGTAGTGCTCGTCCAAGCCGCACTACTGTCCGCCCTGCTCGCAAGTCTGCTGCCCGCGGCTGGCTGGGCCGACGAGAGTGAGGTACGCATCGGCGTGCTGACCCACCGCGGCAAGGCCGCCACCCTGGCGGCGTGGTCGCCTACGGCGGATTACCTCACGAGGGCCGTTCCCGGCGCCAGATTCCGCATCGTGCCCCTCGGATTCGAGGACGTGGAGCCCGACGTGCGTGCGGGAAGCGTGGATTTCCTGCTGGTCAACTCGGGCATCTACGTCGCCATGGAGGTCAGCTACCAGGCCTCCCGCATCGCGACCCTGAACAACCGCCAGGGCAACCATACCTACAACCGCTTCGGGGGGGTGATCTTCACCCGGGCCGCCCGCCAGGACCTGCAGCAGCTTCGGGATCTCAAGGGTCACTCCTTCATGGCAGTGGACGAGATCTCCCTGGGCGGCTTCCAGATGGCGTGGCGGGAGCTTCATGCCGTGGGGATCGACCCCAGGACCGACTTCGCCCCGCTGAGCTTCGCCGGCACTCACGACGACGTGGTGCGGGCGGTGATGTCGGGCAAGGTGGATGCCGGGGCCGTGCGCACCGACATCCTGGAGCGCATGGCGGCCAGCGGCGAGCTGATCCTGTCCAAGGTGCGCGTCCTCGGCGCGCGCCACCAGAGCGACTTTCCGGTGCTGCACAGTACCCGGCTCTACCCCGAGTGGCCGTTCGCCAAGCTCAGACACACCCCCAACGCGCTGGCCAAGGCGGTAGCGGTGGCGCTGCTCGGCATGCCGGAGGACGCCTCCGCCGCGCGGGCCGGACACTATGCCGGCTGGACCGTGCCGCTGGACTATCACGCGGTGCACGAGGTGCTCAAGGAGCTGGGCCTGCGGCCCTACGAGAACGTGGGCAAGCTGCCGCTCAAGGACGCCCTGGCCCGCTACTGGTACTGGGTGCTGACGGTGGGCCTGCTGACCCTGTTCGTGCTGCTGATGGCGGTCTGGGTGCTGCGCCTCAACCGCAGCCTGGCCCGCTCCAAGTCTCATCTGGAGCGCCAGCATGCGCTGATCCTCAACTCGGTGAGCGACGGCATCTATGGCGTGGACCGGGACGGCAACGCGACCTTCGTCAATCGCGCCACCCAGGAGCTCACCGGCTGGCGGGCCGGCGAGCTCATCGGCCGCAACCAGCACCGGCTGATGCACCATACGCAGGCTGATGGCTCGCCCCACCCCGAGCGGGAGTGTCCCGTGTACGCTACGTCTCGCGACAATATGCCGCGGTTCGTGGACGACGACGTATTCTGGCGCAAGGACGGCAGCAGCTTCCGGGTGGAGTACACCAGCACGCCGATCCGCGACCGGCGCAACGGCATCCTGGGCAGCGTGGTGGTGTTCCGCGACATCACGGAGCGCAGGCGGGTCGAAGAGAAGCTGCACCAGCACCAGCTGGAGCTCGCCCATGTCTCCCGGCTTAGCACCATGGGTGAGATGGCCGCAGGCATTGCCCACGAGCTTAACCAGCCACTGACAGCCATCAGCGCCAATGCACGGGCCTGCCTGCGCCTGCTGGATGCCGGTGAGGCCCAGCTGCCGCGCTGTGTGGACGTCCTGGACCGCATCGCCGCGCAGGCCCAGCGTGCCGGCGAGATCATCCGCCAGCTGCGCCAGTTCGTGAGAAAGGAGCAGCCGGAGCGGGCACCGCTGCCCATCCACGCGCTCATCGACGAGGCGCTGGTGTGGATCCTGCCGGAGGCGAAGCGGGCCGGCGTGAGCCTGGCCACCGAGCACAAGGACCCGCAGGTGCAGGTCGAGGTACAGCGTATCCAGGTCGAGCAGGTGCTGATCAACCTTGGCCACAATGCCATCGAGGCCATGTGCGACGCCGGAACGGTTGATGGTAGGCTCACGATACGTAGCGGAGTAGACGGCACGGAGCAGGTTCGGGTGACGGTGGAGGACAACGGCCCCGGGGTGGCAGCGGAAGCCGCCGAGCGCCTGTTCAACCCCTTCTTCACCACCAAGGCCCAGGGTCTGGGTCTGGGGCTGTCCATCAGCGAAGGCATCATCGAGGCCCACGGCGGTCACCTGGCCCTGGAAACGTGCCCCGGCGACGGAGCGCGCTTCAGCTTCACTCTGCCGCGTTCCAACGCCGGCCAGCATCGGCTCCATCGGGGTCTGGAAGAGGCGACGCCTTGAGCACCGCGCCCACCGTGTTCATCGTCGACGACGACGCCGAAGTGCGTGACGCCATCGAGCTGCTGATGCAGTCCGTAGGACTCCGTACCGAGGTCTACGGCTCGGCTCGGGCCTACCTCGAGGCCTTCGACCCGGATCGTCCCGGCTGCGTGATCGCGGATGTGCGCATGCCGGTGATGAGCGGACTGGAGCTCCAGGAGGAGCTGGCCCGCCGCCCCCGGCACCCGCCGATGATCATCATCACGGGCCACGGCAGCGTGCCCATGGCCGTGCGTGCGGTGCGGGCCGGCGCCGTCGACTTCGTCGAGAAGCCCTTCGACGACCAGGCCCTCATCGACTCGGTCAATAGGGCCATCTCGGAGGACGCCGAGCGCCGCGGTGCCCAGCAGCTGCGCGCCGACATCGAGGCCCGCTACGGTGAGCTCACGCCGCGGGAGCGGGAGGTGCTCGCCATGGTCGCCGCGGGCAAGCGCAACAAGGTCATCGCCCTGGAGCTGGGCATCAGCCAATCGACCGTGGAGGCGCATCGCGCCCGGGTCATGGAGAAGATGCAGGCCCAGACCCTCTCGGAGCTGATGCAGCAGCTGTTCTACCTCAAGGCGGAGTGAGCGACTCGACCCATGCACCCCATCCGACCTAGCCGTGGGCAGCCGGTATCCAAGTCTTCTCCTTTGCGCCGCCATGCGATGCTGGCGGTGATGGGCCCGCTGCTGGTGCTCGGCGCGGCACGTCTGGCGGCGATCGGGAATCTCACACCGGCGGGCGTGACCCTGAGTGCCGTCCAGCGCACCGGTAGGCGCTGGCGGCTGAGCGCCAGGGGGAGCACGGCCGAGCAGGGCGCGGCCTTACTCGGCGCGGGCTGCCGGCACGACATGGACGACCTGGAGACCTACATCGCCGAAGTGCGCTCCCGCGGCCCCGGCTCCACGACCCACGGCACGGCACGACCCCTTCCGCACGGATGAGGGCAAATTGGGGAAAACCACAATGACGCTTCCAGGATTTGGGAATATACCCGGGCGGGCGCCGTCGCAATAATGTTGGAGCAGGGCAGATGGCGCACAGCCGTGATGTCCTGATCCAAGCGCACGGCCGCGAGCACCCAGCGACCGGCACGACTTATCACCTGAGGAGCCTAAGACATGAGAGATGAGCACAGGGGGCGCCGCGCCGCCCGGTCGCTCGCCCTGCTTGCGGGGCTGGCGGTCGGCCTGAGCGCCGCCGCGGCGGACAGCAACATCGAAAAGGGGCGCGCAATCGCGCTCGAGCGCAGCAAGGGCAACTGCATCGCCTGCCACATGATTCCGGGGGGCGACAGCCCCGGCAACATCGCGCCGCCCCTGGTGGGGATGAAGGCGCGCTTTCCCGACCGCGCCGCACTGAAGGCGCAGATCTTCGACGCCACGGTGCGCAATCCCGAGACTTCCATGCCTCCGTTCGGACGCAACCGCATCCTGACACCCAAAGAGCTCGATGAGGTTGTGGACTTCGTCTGGTCCTTGTAGCGGTTGGGAGTAGCAACGATGAATCTAATCCAGCGTATTGCGGCGGGCCTCGCCATCGCCGCCGTCTCCACCGGCTTGCTCGCCTCTCCGGAGGACGACCTCAAGGCATTTCAGGGCTTTTTCCACAAGCGCTTCCCCGATGTCAGCAACGCCGAGCTCGGCAACGGCGTCTACGCCATCGACCCCGTCGGCCGTGCCAATTGGGAGGCCATCGAGGAATTCCCCCCCTACGAGCCCATGATCGACCAAGGCCACGAGATGTGGGACAAGCCATTCGCCAACGGTAAGCACTACAAGGACTGCCTGCCGGACGGCCCCGCCCTGGGCAAGGACTTCCCGCATTGGGACAAGAAGAGCGGACGGGTCGTGACCCTGCCACTGGCACTGAACGAGTGCCGCGAGGTCAACGGCGAGAAGCCACTGCCCTACAACAAGGGCAAGCTGGCCTCGCTGCTGGCCTACCTCGCCTTCGAGTCCCGCGGCCAGCTGATCGACGTCAAGATCCCCAAGGACGATCCGCGCGCCCTGGAAGCCTACGAGAAGGGCAAGCACTTCTACTTCGCCCGCCGCGGTCAGCTCAATTTCTCTTGCGCGACCTGCCACATGCAGAGCACCGGCATGCGCATACGCAGCGAGATCCTCAGCCCGGCGCTGGGCCAGGCCACGCACTGGCCGGTGTATCGCTCCAAGTGGGGCGAGCTCGGCACTCTGCACCGGCGCTTCGGCGGCTGCAATAAGAACGTCCGGGCCAAGGCATTCCCGGCCCAGAGCGAGGAGTATCGTGATCTGGAGTATTTCCTGACCTACATGAACAACGGCCTGCCGCTGAACGGCCCGGCCGCTCGCAAGTAACTCGGGGAGGAGCAGACCCATGCGCGGAGTCATGTTGACAATCACTCTCATGCTGGTCGGCTGCGCCACCACGGCGCTGGCCGGGCAGCCGGAGTATCAGAAGGCGCTGGCGGATGCCAAGGCGGCACAGAAGAAGGCGGCATCTGTGGACGGGGAGTGGCGCGACGTCGGCAAACTGATCAAGCAGGCCGAGGCCGCGGCAGCCAAGAAGGAGTACGATACGGCCCTGAAGCTGGCGGACGAGGCCAAGGCCCAGGGCGAGCTCGGCTACGCCCAGGCGATGTCACAGAAGAACGCCGGCTTTCCGTCCTACGTCAAATAGCCGGCCCACGCGCCACGATATCCAGTGGAGTATCGATATGAAGCAGATTAGCCGTTATCTCGGCGCCACCCTGCTCGCAGGCATCGCGGACGAGGTCTCTGACCTGCGCATCGCCCCCCCCGCTGGACAGCGTGGCCGTCAGTCACAACGGCCAGCCGGTGGTGGACCCGCGGACCCCGGAGTGGGCCATGTCGTGGGCCTGACCACCGTCAAGCCCTGAGCGCAGCACCCATGGCCCCCGGCGCCGCCGGGGGCTCGGCCGTCGACCATCGACGCCTATTGCACGGAGCACCGTGCGCTGAGCATACCCTCGCCATCTGCAGCCGGCCGCCTCGCCCCAGGTGGAATGCCCACCCGGGCTCTCATCGCTTGCCCGGACTGCGACCTGCTGCAGCGCCGCCGGCCCCTGCAAGTCCGTGAGCGCGCCCGTTGCGCGCGCTGCGGGGCGCTGCTCTATGCTGACAAGCCCGACAGCGTGGAGCGCACTCTGGCGCTGGCCGTGACCGGACTCATCCTGTTCGTGCTCTCCAATTTCTATCCCTTCATGACCTTCGAGCTGCAGGGCCAGTCGCAGCAGAACGTGCTGCTCACGGGCGTGCGCGAGCTCTATGCCCAGGGTATGTGGGGCCTGGCGGCGCTGGTGCTGATGGTGAGCATCCTGGCGCCCCTGCTGAAGATGACCGGGATGCTCTACGTGCTGCTGCCGCTCAGGCTGGGCCGCCGGCCCTGGCTGCTGCCGCAGGCGTTCCGGGCGCTGGATGCCCTGGACCGCTGGGCCATGCTGGAGGTGTACATGCTCGGGGTGCTGGTGGCTTTCGTGAAGCTACGCGACATCGCCACCATCGTCCCCGGCGTGGCCCTGTACGCTTTCGGTGCCCTCATCCTGGTGATGGCCGCCGCCACTGCTTCCCTGGACCCTGCCGTGGTATGGGAGCGGCTGGAGCGACGCCCATGAAGCCGGTGCACCTCAGCGCCGCGCAAGCGCACCTGCTTAGCTGCCATGCCTGCGGCCGGCTGAGCCGCCGGCGACGACTGCCGCCCGGACGGCGCGCGGTCTGCCCGCACTGCGGCGCCGCGCTGCACACGCGCAAGAGCAACAGCCTGGGACGCACCTGGGCGCTGGTGATCGCCGCCGCCATACTCTACATTCCGGCCAACACCCTGCCGGTGATGACCGTGGTATCTTTCGGCCAGAGCGAGCCGGACACCATCCTGAGCGGAGTCCGGACCCTCATCGCCGAGGGCATGTGGCCCTTGGCCCTGCTGGTGTTCTTCGCCAGCATCACGGTGCCCATGGTGAAGCTGACCGGGCTGGTCTATCTGCTGATGTCCGTACATCTCAAATCCCGCTGGCGCCCGCGCGATCGCACCAGGTTGTATCGGCTCATCGAGATGATTGGGCGCTGGTCCATGATCGATATTTTCATGATCTCGATCCTGGTGGCCCTGGTGCGGCTGGGCTCCATCGCCACGGTCGATCCCGGTGCGGGGGCGACCTCCTTCGCTGCCGTGGTAGTGCTCACCATGCTCGCCTCGGAGAGCTTCGATCCGCGCCTGATGTGGGACGCACTGGAGCCACGGTGAGCACCGAAGAGGACCAAGTCCTGCCCGAGGAGTCCTTCCCGGAAGTGGCAGTGGAGCGGCGCCGGGGCCTGTCCATCGTCTGGCTGATCCCGCTGGTCGCTGCCATCGTCGGCGCCTGGATTGCCTACCAGACCATCAGCCAGAAGGGCCCCACCATCACCATCAGCTTCAAGGAGGGCACCGGCCTGGAGGCCGGCAAGACCAAGGTGAAGTTCAAGGCTCTGGAGGTGGGGGTGGTGAAGTCCATCACCTTCAGCGCGGACCTGTCTCGGGTGGAAGTCACCGCCGCCATGCACAAGGACTTCGAGCCGCACCTTACCCCCGGCACCCGATTCTGGGTGGTCCGCCCGCGAGTCGGACTGGGCGGAGTGTCCGGTCTGGAGACCATCGTCTCGGGGTCCTACATCGAGCTGGAGCCCGGGCCGCCCGGCAAGCCCGCGCTGCACTTCGACGGCCTGGAGACGCCGCCCGTGGAGACCGCCGACACCCCGGGCAACCAATACCTGCTGCGCAGCGATCGACTGGGCTCCCTGCAGCGCGGCTCTCCCGTTTCCTTCCGCGACATCGACGTGGGCGAGGTGCTGACCACGGAGTTGGCCAAGGACAAGGAGAGCGTGCTCATCCGCGTGTTCATCAAGGCGCCCTACGATCGTCTAGTGCGAGACGACAGTCAGTTCTGGAAGGCCAGTGGCATCGACGTCTCCCTGGGAGCCGATGGGCTCAACGTCAGGATGGAGTCGCTGGCCTCCCTGGTGGCGGGTGGTATCGCATTCGATACCGTAAACGCTGCGGCAGACAGCAAGCCCCCCAGCGCCGAGGGCACCCAATTCCAGCTCTACGAGAGCTACGCTAGCGTCGGCGAGTCCCTCTACACCCAGAAGCTGCCCTTCGTCATCTATTTCGACGGCTCCGTGCGCGGACTCAGCGTCGGGGCGCCCGTGGAGCTGCGCGGCATCAAGGTGGGGACGGTCAAGGACGTGCGCATCGAGATCGACCCGCAGTCCACCGACGTGCGCATCCCCGTGGTGGTGGAGCTGGAGCCCCAGCGCTTCACCCAGGGCCAGCGCCGCAAGGACGGCGTGGATCCCTATGCCGTCGTGGAGCGATTCATCCAGCGCGGGCTGCGGGCCCAGCTGCGCAATGGCAATCTGCTGACCGGGCAGTTGTTCGTCGATCTGGCCTTCCATCCGGAGACGCCCCTCAAGCGCACCGCCCAGTCCGGTCCCTATCCCGAGCTCCCCACCATCCCCTCGCCTCTGGACGAGCTGACCAACACGGCCACCAATGTGCTGGGTGAGATTCGCCGGCTGCCGCTGCAGCAGATCGCCGACCAGCTGCTCGGCGCCGTGCAAGGTGCCAACCACTTGCTCAACGCCCCCGAGCTGCTGCAGACGCTGCGCTCCCTCGACACGGCCCTCAAGGACGTGCAGCAAACCAGCGGCAGTTTGGACCGCCAGTTCCAGGCCCTCAGTACCAGCGCGCAACAAACCTTGAGCAGTGCCCGGGATGCCCTGGATGAGCTGGGACCGGACTCGCCCGTGTCGGTCAAGATGAGCAACGCTCTGGATGAGCTCGCCGCCGCGGCCCACTCCCTGCGGGTGCTGGGCGACTATTTGGAGCGCCACCCGGAGGCCTTGCTGCGGGGCAAATCCGGCTACGGAGAATAGGTCATGCGTGTCACTCGAGAGCTTCTTGCATCAACTATTGTGAAAGTCCTCGCACGGGGTCGAAGCGACCGTCGGCGGGAGGGAGCCCGCCATCGAGTTTATAGGGACGTCATTCCAGCGTGTCGCGGAGGCCCCGCGCGAGGACTTTCGGGACAACTCCTGATATCGGGCCTGGCCCTGCTGCTCGGCGCCTGCGCCACCAGCCCGCCCTCGGAGCTCTATGTGCTGCGCCCGGTCGAAGACATTGCGCCCGCCCCGGCGCAGACCGGGGAGCTCGCGGTGGGCGTGGGCCCGCTGAGCCTGCCCGGTTATCTGGATCGCCCCCAGATAGTCACCCGCACGGGACCCAACCGGCTGGCGCTGGCGGAATTCGACAAATGGGCGGAGCCCCTGAAGGACAGCCTGCCCGCACTCATCGCAGCCAACCTTGGGGTGCTGCTGCCCAGCCGCCAGGTTTACCTGTATCCCTGGCCGCGCAGCGCGGAGGTGGACTATCAGATCACGGTGGACGTCCTGGGCTATGAGCGGACCCCGGACGGACGCTGTACCCTGGAGGCCCGCTGGTCCATCGTCGATCGGCGCACCCACGCGACCCGCGAGACCCTGCACCGGCGCTACACGACCCAGGTCCAGGGAGCGGACTACGCGGCGATAGTCGCGGCGATGAACGCAGCCTTGACGGACCTGAGTCGGGATCTTGCGGACACCCTGAAGAAGCAAGCACGCTGATACCCTATGTGGCGGGTCACCCCTGGAGCCGGCTGTTGGCGGACTACAACATCCTTGCCGGGCGTCTTTGGGTCCTGGTGCTCCTATTGCTGGCCGCGGCGCCCTACCTGCTATTCCGCCTCCAGCAGAGCTACTGATTAGACCGGACTCCCAAGGGTCCGAGTCGAGGCGGGCCATCGAGCTTTGCGCCGTACACGGCGGGTTTCCGGCCGAGGTCTCTGCGGTTAGACTGTCTTCGAAGCCGCCACGGCGGCGTGTGCCGGCACAGGGAGGCGGGTCCTGCCCGCCCGGAAAAGGAGCTTCCCATTATGTCCATACTCCTCCGCGCCATTTCTTGCTGCTGGCTCCTGTGGACCGCCGCCCTCGGTCTCGCCGTGGCCGAGGCCCGGGATCTCATGCTGGGGACGCTCTGGGACGAGACCGCCGATCCCACGGGCTGGTGGCTCAGCGAAAAATACGATGGGGTGCGTGGCTACTGGGACGGCAGCCGCATGCTCAGCCGCAAGGGCACGCCCATCCACTTGCCGCAGGGCCTCCAGAGCACCCTGCCGCCTTTCGCCCTGGACGGCGAGCTGTGGAGCGGACGGGGACGCTTCGAGCAGACCCTCTCGGTGGTGCGCGACGCCGAGCCAGGACCCGGCTGGGCGTCCATTCATTACCTGGTGTTCGACCTGCCGGACCATGACGGCGATTTTGAGCAGCGCATGGCAGCCTTTCGAGCCTGGCTGCAGGCACATCCCGCCGCCTGGATTGCACCAGTACGCCAGACCCGCTGCGAGGGGCGCGGCCACCTGCGCAGATTCCTGGCGGACATCGAGGCCCAGGGTGGAGAGGGCGTGATGCTGCGTGCCCCGGGCTCGGCCTACCAGGCGGGCCGCAGTCCGGACCTGCGCAAATTCAAGTCCTTCCAGGACACCGAGGCCACCGTGGTGGGCTACAGACCAGGCAAGGGGAAGTACCACGGACTGGTAGGCTCGCTGCTGCTGGAGCTCGCGGACGGCACACGCTTCGCGGTGGGATCCGGACTCAGCGATGAGCAGCGGCGCCGCCCCCCACCCATCGGCAGCGAAGTGACCTTCAAGTATTACGGCTGGACACGCAAGGGCAAGCCGCGCTTTCCCGTGTACTGGCGGCAGCGCTCGCCCTGAGCGCCGCCTCCAGGCCGATGCGAAATGTCATTGACCGGCTTATCCGGGAAGTCTATAAAAACAATAGTAGATATGTGGTTATTGTCGCGGGGTCATCGCGTCGTGTTGGTGCCGGCCCGCATACCCTGCCCGTAGCGGGCCGATACGGTGCTGACCTCGGCAGATGGGGGGCTACGACCATGAAAGCACTGCTCGTCTTCACCTGGCTGCTTCTCGGCCTGTTTCCCGCCCAATTACTGCTCGCGCAGCCCATCACCCTGGTGACCCTGGGTGACAGTCTGACCGCGGGGGACAACGACGACGGCATCGGTGGCGGCTATCCCGCCCGGTTGATAGCCCTGCTCCAGTCGGAGCATCCGGGATCTTCCCTGCAAAATCTCGGCATCTCCGGCGATACGTCCAACGACCTGATCAACAAGCAGCTGGCGCCGGCGGTCGCGATCCTCAACGCCGCGCCGGCCTCCGATCGCAAGGTCGCCCTGGTCTGGATCGGTAGCAACGATCTGTTCGGCCTGTACAACTCCCCCGTGTGCCAGGACTACTACGCCAGCATCGAGGACTGCGAGAACACCGAGCGGGGCCTCTACAGCGGCAACATCGACCAGATTCTCTCCACCCTGACCGCGACCGGTGCCGAGCTCTACATCGCCCTGCTCGATGACCAGTCGAAGCGTCCGGTCATGACCGACCCCGCCCTACGCATGTCCCAGTTCGACGGGATTACAGCCGACGACGTCACGCGGATGGGCGTGCAGATCCCGCTGTACAACAACGAGATTCAGAATCGCGCCAGCAGCTCAGGGGCGACGACGGTGGACTTCTTCCATACCACGATCTTCCAGGACCCGGCGACCCTGAGCGACGACGGCAACCATCCCAATGGCGCCGGCTACGACCTCATCACCGGCATCTGGCATCAGGCCGTGAGCGGACTAGCGACCCAGGATATACACCCGCAAATCCTCGCCAATGGGACGGCAGGGATGCTCACCGTGCCTGCCGGTACGCTGGTGGAGATAACGGTCATGCTGGATCCGGGCAGCCATGTGGGCGAGAGCGCGGACTGGTGGGCCGGCTACGAGATCGGCGGCGGCTGGTTTACCTACATCTACCCGACGGGATGGGGGACGGGGCTCTTCCCCGCCTACCAGGGGGGTCTGTTTATTCTGTCCCCCTTTGCGGTGCTGAGCGAGGCACTGGCGGCTGGTGACTACGACTTCTACGTGGCCGTAGACACCACGCCCGACGGCGAGCTGAGCTTCGACACCCTCTGGTACGACTACGTCAGGGTGCTGGTGGAGTAGACAAGATCCACCAAGAGATTCCGAGGAAGAGCAGGGCGCGCGTCGTGCCGGCACGCGGGTGGCGGCGATATTGCTGTTTCGGATTGTCGATATTCCCCGACTTGGCGCAATTCCGGGAGCTGGACGCCTCATAGGACTCGATTACGGCACTGTCAGAGACCAGCCCAAGGTGTCGCCGGACTCGAATCCGTCGGCGAACAACGATCCCGGATCGGTGATCTGGGTGCGCACACAGTTGTAGGTCTCCCCAATGCGGGGGCCGGTATCGATGACCTCGAAGTCGGAGATGCTGACGTCGGTCGCCCCCGGAGTGAGGTCGAAGATGCGTGAGTCTACCCCCAGCGCGGACCATGAGGTGGTGGTGTAGAGGTCGCTCTCGGCGGTCAGCGCGATGCTGCCGCCGTCTGCCAGCACGATCCCGTAGTGCTTGAAGGTATTGAGCATGACCCGAGCCGCCGGGCCGTAGTTTGTGAGCGGGAAGTCGGCACGCAGGCGCAGCCGGGCACCGTAGGGCACGGAGGCGGAAGGTCCACTGGGACCGCCGGCGTGGGAGGCTGGACGCACGTAGAGCCGACCCCCGACACCGCCCAGGGAGGCGTCCGAGGCCATCCGGCTGTTGGGCAGGATGAAGCGGATCGCGTGGCCCAGGTTGCCGTTGCCGGCGGGGTCGATCGCCAGAGTAGCGGCGATGTCGTCGGCGTTGAGCAGCAGCGGGGCCATGGGAATCCCCGCCGCATCGGCGCTGGTGCAGTGCTCGCCGCGGCCCTCCGGCGGGTAGCTCGCATCCAGATACCAGACGGCCAGGCACTGCGCCTCGAGCTCGGCGGAGCCGACGGCGGTCGCCTTGTAAGCCTCGTAGAGTGTACGGCCCCGAACGACCAGCAGGTGGCAGTCTTCGTTCTGGTTGTCACAGTTGAGGTCGGTCCCGCCCTCGATGGCGGCATTGGCGGGCACCGGCATGGGCGTCCCCAGGGGCTCGCAGTCGGGGCTGAAGTAGTCGGGATACTCGACGATGACGCGGGTGGGTGCGCCGGCTGCGGCCTCGACCACGTGCAGGCTGAAGTCGATCTGCATCCGGCCGTTGCCGAACCCGCCCAGACCCGCAAGGGTCGAGATCATACTCGCTGACTGCGCATGGAGCGGCGCGGCCGAAATGTTCTGGCTCCAGACCGCAGTGCCCGAAAAGCGGGGCAGCGAGTGGGCGGCGACTTGTCCCGCGACCAGGAGCGCCGCCAGCAAGAGCAGGCTCCGCAGCATGAGGGCCGCCGAATCGAGGCGCTTCAGTGAGCACCAGAGCATGACCTCCTGCCATTGGTGCTCGGTCCAAGACATCAATCGTCCCGAAAGCTCTCGCATGGGGCCTCCGCAACACGCAGCAAGCAGGTCCCTGTAAGCTCGACGGCGGGTTACCTCCCGCCGACGGTCGCTTCGACATCATGCAAGGACTTTCGCAAAGATCAATACCTGTGCTCAGCCCCGGCCCACTGACACCTTCGATGCGGATAGGGTAACATAGCCGCCCACAACCTATCCGAGCGCCCAGGTCGCTCGGGTGTAGCGCCATGACCTCGACTCTAAAGGATTGGGCAGTTCCAGAATGTCAATACTACTGAAATATACCGCTCTGTTGAGCATCGTACTTTTCTCGAGCACCGCCAGCGCCTATATCGGCCCTGGCGCTGGGATCAGTTTTCTGGGCTCGCTGGTCACCGCCCTGTGGGCCGTGGTTCTGGCGGTGGCCGCGGTGCTGTTCTGGCCCGTTCGCTACCTGTTTCGCAGACTGCGCCGTAAGAAGCCATCGGTCGCCGAGCAATCCGTTTCGGGGTGACGCTCGCTCCGCTCAATCCTGCGGGGCGGCGCAGCCGAATCTTGCCGCGGTCTCGCCGGTGAGCGCATCGATGGTCGAGAGCTCTGCCTCGGTGAATGTGGGCCGATAATAGTCGGGTAGCGTGAGCGTCGCCGAATAGCGCGCAATCTCCGCCTGGAAAGACGCCTCGTCCAGCCCACAGTGCCCAAGGATCGCGCGCAGCGTTCCCTCGGAATCGCCGCACAGGGCCTCGTAGCGCACCATCATGACTGCCTCCGCGAGGTCAGCATCTCCCGCCAGACGCGCCGCCAGTCTCCCGTAGAGTCCGTTCCAGTAGCGCGCCCATCCCTCCACCTCCCGGCCCTCGCGCCAGCACGCCTCGATGTGTCTGACCTCCACCTCGTCGCCATAGTGGATGCAGGTACGGCCGGGACCGAACTCGAAATGCCCCGATGCGGCCAGCTGCCCGGCTATCCTGGCATCCCGTCGGGCCGCCTGCATGAAGTGCTCGTGCTGCTTCATCAGCGAAGCGATGTGACACACCGGCTCGCGTATCAGCACCACGAAGCGTGCATCCGGGAACAGCCGCAAGAGGTACTCCAAGCGGGTGAGGTTGTAGTTGCCTTTGGCAAGATAGCGGCTGCGCCGCCGGACCAGGAGCAGCTTGCGAATGTGCTCACCGTAGTAGGCCTCGAAGCGCGGATTGCTCGACGTCCTGTCGAGCATGTTGCTCTCGGCGGCGTCGTGCAGCCGCGGAAAGAAGTGCATCCACAGCACTTCTTCCACCGCTTCCGGACTATCGGGCGTCATCATGATTCTGTCCCGATGCGCTCGCTCCACCGCCGTCGGCTCATAGAGCCGGGAGCGCTCGGCCACCCAATTGCGCCAGTACGGAATGTAGACGAATGGAAAATCCGCATAGCGATGGCAAGTGAGCGCCGGGTGGTGACTCAGGATCTCCGTCGTAATAGTGGTACCGGATCGAGCGAGGCCGCATACGTAAACCGGCCGCGAGACCCGAACCTCCTCGAGGTGCCCGCCCAATACCGTGCTCTCGATGTCTCCGAGCCGCTCCCAAAGCCGTGCCGTGGCGGCAACGAGCCGGGTCTGCAGGTACAGGCCGAGCGGGACCCGCAAATCCCGATCTTCTCTACTCATTGGCTATTTCCCGGCGCGGCCTTGACCGATGCTTGACACGATGATGGTCGCAATGCGGTGAGCGATAGACTATATTAGGCGGCTCGCCAGCCGCCTCGTCGAAGACATGGATCATGGCCGTCATCCCCAGCACACGCAATGCTTTGCAGCTCTTGCTCCTGTTCATGCTCCTCGCCCTGTCTCCGTTCTGCGGCGCGCGGGTCATCGTGCTGGGCTTCGACGGCATGGATCCGAAGCTTGCGGACGAATGGATGGCCGAGGGCATTTTGCCGAACTTCAGTCGTCTTGCCGAAGAGGGCCACTACCAGCGGCTCGCCACCACCAATCCGGCGCAGTCTCCAGTCGCGTGGGCCTCTTTCGCAACCGGAGCAAATCCCGGCGAGCATGGCATTTTCGATTTCATACGCCGCGATCGCGGCAGCTATACGCCGGATTTCTCCATCTCCGAGACGCGCGAGCCCCAACGCCATCTCGATCTGCTCGGCTACCATATTCCACTAGACGATCCGCTGGTGCGGAGTCGTCGGGTAGGAAAGCCGTTTTGGGTCAGTGCCGAGCAGCGCGGTGAGCCGAGCTCGGTGCTGCGCGTGCCGGTGACCTATCCACCGGACCGCATTCACCGCATGCTGGCGGGGATGGGAGTGCCGGACCTCCTGGGGACTCAAGGAACCTTCACCTTCTATACTTCCCGCTACTCGGACCTCAGCTCCACCGGTGGACGGGTCGTCCGCGTGATTCCCGAGAACCACCGCATCGAGAGCCGCTTCGAAGGCCCGCCCCACCCGCTCGCACCGGAGAAAGGCGCATTGAGCGTGCCACTGGTGATGGAGCGGCTCGACGGCAAGCGCGTGCGGGTGACCCTGGGTGGCGAGACTGCGGAGCTCGCCGAGGGTGACTGGAGCGACTGGATCCCGGTCTCGTTCGGCTTTGCCGGGGTCCTGAGTGTGGACGGCATGGTGCGCCTGCACCTCGTCACCGCATTTCCCCGACCCAGCCTCTATGTCTCACCCATCAATATCGATCCGCGCAATCCCGCGGTAACCATCTCCTCCCCCGAGGAGTATGCGGCGGAGCTCGCCGCGCGCATCGGCCCCTATCACACCTTGGGCATGCCCGAGGAGACGTGGTCTCTGAACGAGCGCCGAATCGACGACAAGGCCTATCTCGATATGGTCAGGACGGTGCTCGCCGAGCGGGAGGCGATGTACTACGACACCCTGGACCGCCACGACAGCGAGCTGGTGGTCACGG
>CAYQDX010000049.1:0-17013 GCA_964416345.1 uncultured Ectothiorhodospiraceae bacterium | reverse complement strand
CCGATGGAAGGCGGTTGTGCGGCGGCCGGTCGCGCCGGTGCCGCGGTCACCGTGGCCACCGTCGTGGCCTCGGGCGGCGTCTCCCGCTGGCCGAGGGCCAGCCAATAGAGGCCTCCCAGTCCGGCCAGATTCAGCGCCACCACCGCCAGCAGGGTCATCCCACGCCCATTTGTGCGGTGCGCGTCGCCATCTGGAGCGTTACCGAGATCGGGAGCCTCCCCCAGGCGCCGCTCCCGCTCCGACTTGCTCAAGGCGTCGAGGATATACGACATGGAGACATCCCTCAGCGTTTGGATACCAGGCGTGGGCCTTCCGCCAGGTCCGTGATCTTGGTCAGCTGCAGCAGGGTCTGGGCACCCACCACGCCGTCGGGGCTGAGCCCCACACGGCGCTGGAAGCCTTTCACCTGCGCCTCCAGGACACTGTCGAGCACGCCGGGATCGCCGGTGGGCGGGACTGGGCCGCCCATCGCCGCGGCCAGTGCCCCGCGCAGCCACAGCACACCGTCGCCTCGGGCACCGACCCGCAGCAGACCGAAGCCAGGTCCCAGCGGGCGCCACGGCACGATGAAGTCACCCAGCCAGTAATGATCGACCTCTGCGATGTCTGCCTCTTTGCGCAGACCGCCCGCCTCCAAGGTCGCTCTGTCACCGCTCAGCGCGACCACTGCCACCCCATATCGATCGTCCCCGGGCTTGCCGAGGCGCAGCAGGGCAGGGCGGTCGATCTGGCGCAGGCGGTTCCAGGTGCCCCGCCCCTGAAGACAGGCGAGCCCCGCCGACTGGATGGCATCACAGTCCGGCGCGTGCCCCTCCGGCGGCCGTTCGGCGACTCCCCACAGCGCCAAGAGCGCCGACATGGCGCTACGGGGCTGTTGTCTTGCGGCTGCAAGCAGGCTCGCCAGGGAAGTGGACGCTTCGCTGGCAGACGGCGCCGACACCGTGGGTGGCGGAGCGCCGTCGCTTGCGACAGGCCCGCTCGCCTGGACCCTAGGCTGGCGATCTCCCAAAAGCGGCGGCCAGGTCAGGGGCCGGTCCAACGTCAGCAGAACGATACCCAGGAGACCCAGCAGCGGAGCCAGCGCAAGGACCCACGGACGTACGAGGGGACGGGCCGTCAGCACCTCCGTGACTGCCCGCCGCGCAATGGCGCTGCCGACGCGCTGCCTGTCGTTGGCATAGGCTCCCAGCAGGGCACGGTCGCAGAGCAGATTCAGCATGCGCGGCACACCCCCCGCGGCTCGGTGCAGGACGCCCAGAGCGCCCCGGCTGAACAACGGCGACCGGCGACCACACACCGCAAGCCGATGCGCAATATAGGCCGACGTCTCGACGCGGGTCAGCGCACGCAGATGGAATCTCGCCGCGACCCGCTGGTTGAGCTGGCGCAGATTGGGCCGGGCGAGCATGCGGTTGAGCTCCGGCTGGCCCACCAGGATGATCTGCAGCAGCTTCTGGGTGGCCGTCTCCAGGTTGGTGAGCAGCCGAATCTGCTCCAGCACCCTCGGGCTCAGATTCTGAGCCTCATCGATGAGTAGAACCGTGCGGCGACCCGCGGCATGGGCGGCGAGAAGGTGTGTATTGAGCACGCCGGTCAGATTCTTGAGGCTATGGCGTGGCGCCGGCAGGGCGATCCGAAGCTCCTCACAAATGGTGGCCAACAGCTCCACCGGGGTCAGGCTGGGGTTGAGCACCAATGCGACGTCGACACTCGCGGGGACTTGCTCCACCAGACACCGGGAGACGGTGGTCTTGCCAGTGCCCACCTCTCCCGTCAAGACCACGAAGCCGCTGCCCTCCGTCACACCATACAAGAGGTGGGCCAGTGCCTCCCGGTGGTGGGGGCTCAGGTACAGATAGCGTGGGTCCGGTGTGATGGAGAACGGCTTGTCCTTCAGTCCAAAGTATTCACGGTACATAGCTGGAGAATCCGCGGCCGTGTCGCGCCCCTCGGGGTGCCGCATGAAAGATCGATGATAGCCGCTTTCGCCACGGGTGAGAAACGGTGGCGCTTGACGCATTTCAATGGTTTGCATATGTTGCCGGGACACCTCTCGGCTGGAGGTCCTGGGCACGGCGCGACCCGCCGGAGCATCTGGTTGGAAACGTGCCGAGCGTGCCGCAACGGCAAGATTGTGAGCCAAGCACGAGCGGGTCAGCGGGGAGTTGTCCTTGGGCAGGATGATCGGCATAGATCTCGGTACCACCAACAGTGTGGTGGCCATCTGGGACGACGGCGCCGGCCGCGTGCTGTCCAATCGGGAAGGCCAGTGGCAGACCCGATCGGTGGTCGCACCGGATCTCATCGCCACGGCCCCGGGTAGTGGCGAATTGTCCTGGTTGGTGGGCAATGCCGCCTTGGCCGCGTGGGCCGACGCGCCGCAGGACACCATCATCTCGATCAAGCGGCTGATGGGTCGAGGTTTTGCCGATCGTGAGGTGCGAAAAGCTCGCAGGTCCACTCTATACCGAATCGTCGCACCGGCGGACGGCACGCGCGATAGCTTGCGGGTCGTGATTGCGGGCAAGGAATACCCGCCGGTAGAGATCTCCGCCATCATCCTACGCCGGCTCAAGCAAGACGCTGAGCGCGCCCTGGGAGAGCCGGTCAGCTATGCGGTAGTGACGGTCCCGGCGTACTTCAGCCAGGCTCAGAAGGCTGCCACTCGGGAGGCTGGCGAGCTGGCCGGACTGCGGGTAATCAAGGTCCTGGAAGAGCCCACGGCGGCCGCCATCGCCCTGGGCGTGAACCCGACCGGAGGAGAGGAGCCCCAGACTGTCGTGGTATTCGATCTGGGAGGCGGGACCTTCGACGTCTCGGTGCTCACCACCGCCGGCACCGTTTTTGCACCGCTGGATTTAGAGGGAGACATGTGGCTCGGCGGCGACAACTTCACCCGGGTGCTGGTGGAGCACGCAGCACGCCATCTCAAGTCGAACTGCAACCTGGATCCCGCCGCCGACAAGGCCCTGATGGCGAGGCTTCAGGATGTCGCCCGACGGGCCAAGGAGGCATTGAGCAGCACCGAGGAGCACCAGATGCTTCTGCAGGACATCCTGCCCCACGCCTGCCCGGGCGCGAGCCTGTCGGTCACGCGTGTGGAGTATGAGACGTTGATCACCCCTCTGGTGGACCGCACCATGGAGCTCACCGAGCGGGCTTTGGACAACGCCGGCCTGGTGGTGGAGGATGTAGACCAAGTGGTGCTCGCCGGCGGCGCGACCAAGGTCCCGATCATACGGGAGCGTCTAGCCGAGCTGTTCGGCGCCGAGCGACTGCGTGTCAGCGACAATCCCAAGCAAAGCGTGGCGCTAGGCGCCGCCATGGTGGCCGCCCGGCTGGGCGAGATTGCGGTCTGTGGGAGCTGCGGTCACGTCAACGATCCGGGAGCCATCAGCTGTACGGGGTGCGGCGGGGTGCTGACATCCGACCTTGAGGAGGGTGGGTTAGTGTTGGGCGGCATCGCCCCGTTCCACTACGGTGCCCAGACCAGCGCTGACCGCTTCAACATCTTCGTGGAGAAGGGTGATCCGTTCCCCACCGCGGAGCCGCGCGCCGAGGTCTTCTATACGGTGGTGCCCCGGCAGCGCATGCTCAGCGTGCCGATATACGGGGGGGAGGACGTCGAGCGGGCCAGCATCAACGAGAAGCAGGGGGAAGCTTTCGCCATCCTTCCGCCGGGATTGCCCAAAAGCACGCCGGTGCGCATCTCCCTATGGCTGGACGGGCGGGGAGAGCTGCGGCTGGATGCCAGGCTAGGAGACGGCGTGCCGCTGCAGCCCTGGCTCACCCGCGGTGAGGCCGACGCCCAAGCCATCGAGATGCTGCAGCACGTGGAAGCGGCCCTGGCCAGCCGGGAGCTGGCGGCCCCGGTCGGGGCCGTGGAGGCCATTGAGGGACAGCGCGCTCGGATATTCGCCATGCTACGGGCCGGTCGTTACCTAGACGCGCTCGCAGAGGCGCGCCAGCTGGAGGCCAAAGCCGACGCCCTTGGTCCCCACGGCGATCTCCCACTGCCTCGCCGGGCCGAGACGGCCGCGCGCAATTTGGCGCGGGTCGTGCGGCGCTACGGCTGGGCGCTGCAGGCCGATGAGCGCCAGCTGTTCGACCTCATTATCGAGGAAACTTTCGACGCCCTGGAGGCGGGTGACCTGGACATGATGCAGCGCAAGCTAGATGTCATCACGGCACAGCTGAAGGCGTTACCGGAGCTCATCCAAGTTCTGATCAATGCCCATTTTGCCATCACGGGCCGGGTCCGCAGCGTGGATCCCCGTGATGCGGCCGAGCTCGAAGCCGAGCTCGATGGAGTGGAGAGCGCTGTGCGCGAGCGCGGCCACGCGGCGGAAGGCGTGCTCAACAGGTTTCTCACCAAACTGGCGGCATCCGTGCTGGCAGCCGACCAGCGCCGCCCCGGAGGTGCCGCGTGCCCACAATGCGGTACCAAAGTCGCGGCGGGACAGCGCATCTGCCCGCAGTGCGGCGCCGACACCTGGGCCGCCGACGCCCGCGTGCAATAGGAGCGCACGGCGGCGATGAAGGATCCCTTGCAGCCCGAGGAGACACCCTACGAGATTTTGGGCCTGTCCCGTGGCGCCAGCGATCGTGAGGTGGTAGCCGCGGCGAAGACGGCAGTGGCAGCGGTGGCCTCCGGCTTGGCATCCCTCAATGACGTGACCCGCGCGCGCAAGGCGCTGCAGAATCCCGCCGAGCGCTTGGTGGTGGACATGCTGTCCTATGACCCTCAGGTGCTGCAGCGCCTCCGCCCCTCGCCCCTGGAAGATGCGAGCCTGCTGGAGGAGGCTCGGCGCGGGGCTACCGGACAAGCCTGGGAGGCACAGTTTCGCCGCGAGTTCCCCAGTTGGGAGCTGGCTCATCCCCTGGCGCTACTGTGCTACTGGTGGGTGCTGCGTCGGGAGACAAATCTGGAGTCATCCGTCGCCGCGGAAGGCTCAGCGGTGGAGGCGGTGCTCCAGCTGTGGACTCGGGTCATTGCCTACTGGTGCATGGCGCTGGCCACCCCGGAGCTGTGGCACCGCTACGCAGGACGTGACAGCCAGCTGGCCGGCCGGGTTCGCGACGCGATCATGGGTCGCATCCGCGCCAGGCTGGAGGCCCGGGCGCATGCCAGTCGAGCCCAGGACGATGTCGCTCTTGCCGGCCGCTACGACGACCTGTCGGTTGCCTTGGAGATCGAGCTGCGTGCTGCCCAAGCGCTGCGCCGCAGCGGCATCAAGCTGGCGGAGCGGCTAGTGGGCTGCGGGCCTATTATGCTCAATTTGTGTGGGCTCTCCCAGCGCATCGGCGACGCCATCGCGGCGTTGCCTGCCGAGGCTCGGAGCCAGGAAGCCGACCTGCGCTTCCTGCGCTCGGCACTCTCGCCGCAAGCCTCCGTCGAGGCACTGCTGGCGGAGAACAAGCCCGGACAAGCACTGACCACCATTGAAGGGCTGCCCGCCGCGGAGCGTGTGGCCCCCGAAGTCGGCCGACTGCGCCTGCGCGCCTTCGTGATGCTGGGTTGCGACGCTGCCGAGCGCGGAGACGTGACCGAGGCCCTGGACCGATGGAGCGAGGCTCTGGAGGAGGTGCGAGCCCGGAAGCTGGAGGTCCCGGAGGACTTGCCGGAGATGATAGCCACGGCGGTCCGGGCCCGCGCCGTGCGGCTTCGGGAGAGGAGGCCCGATGCCGCCATCTCGGTGCTGGACCGCGCCTTGCGCCTCACGGAGAACCGCGACCTGCAGCTTATGCTCGCCGACTTGTTGACCCAGCGCGGCGCGCAGAAATTCAACCAGGGCCGCAAGGCGGCCGAAAGCGGCGAGAGCGCCGGCGCCGGCGCGAGCATGCGCTCGGGTCTGAACGATCTAGAGCGCGCCGACGGCCTGGGCCTGGCGAGCGCCTCGACGCAGCTGCGCTCGGCCCGCAAGAGTCTGGAGCAGCTGACCGATCCCGACACCTTGCCGGCCGGTGTGGCTCCACTGATTCTGCAGGCCCGCCAGGCCGGTGACCGCGAGGATTGGACGCAGGCCACACGCCTCTTGCAGCAGGCCCTGGCGCTCGCCCGGTCGGTTCCCATGTCGCGCCAGGATGGCGCCCTGTTCTCGCCGGCCCAGAGCCTGGCGCGGCTACTGGGCCAGCTGGCGGACGCCAAGACCCAGAGCGCGACGGCTATGCAGGCTCACAGCATCAGCTCCCCCGAGCAGATCCCGCAGCTGCTGCACTCGGCTCGGGTGGACCTGGAAGAGGCCCTAGTTCTGGACCCGCGCAACGTGAGTCTGCGCGCCCAATTGGAGAAGCTCGACGAGCTACGCACGCGCATGTCTGAGCGCTTCGCCGAGGACGGCCTGGATCTCGCCATCGCCGCCCCCCCTCTCGGGACGCCGGAGCTCGGGCGTGCCCCCACTGGGAGCCCGGCGGCGGCGCCATCGGCGGGACAGTCGGCTGCTCGCAGATCCCTACGGGCGCTAATTCTGTCGGCTGCTCTGCTCTCCGGGGGGGTGGCGATCCTTGCCGGTTGGGCGGGATGGCACCTGCTCAGGAATGTAGAGATCGATTCCCTGCGAGCGAAGGTGGCCGCGTCGGAGCCGCGGCTAGATGTGACGACGTTGCAGCCCTATCTGGGCAAGGAAGTCGTAATCGCCTTGCGGGACGGACGCATACGCCGAGGGACGCTGGTCAGCCTGAGCCGCGACATGCTCACGCTGTCCCGCAGAATTGCAGCCATGGGTGAGCAAATGACCAACAGCACCGACTTCACCCTTTCCAGCCTCAAGTCAATTCGAAAGGCCACGGCAAGAGACGACTAGCAAGAGCAGCTTCCACGAGGCATCGCGGTGCTGTGCGGAGGCCGACTACAGCCACGAAGGCTCTATCGGTCGGGTCGGCGAAGACACAGGGGTCTGCGCCACCGCACAATGGGCGAAGCTGCCGTAGCGTGCGACGGTTCGTGTCACGCGCAGGTGCTTCTCCCCCCGCGGGTCATGCAGATCCAGCTCGGCATCGACGTGGCAGCTCGCCACCGAGGCGAGCAGCGTCAAGTCGCTCTGCGGGGACTCCTGCAGGGTCACGGCCGGCTCAGCGGCCGAGCCTCCGCAGCGGCGAACCAGTGCCGGCCCTGCCTGCCCAGACAGAAACTCCACTCCCATATCCAGTCCGTGCCGCGTCTGGCGCACGCGACGAACTACGCAGACGCGCCATCCCGTGGGCTCGGCGTCCTCGTCCTCAATGGCGACCAGAGCACCGACATGGACCCGAGTCGCGGCCAGATGGTCCCAACATAGACCATAGCCGCTGCTGCTGTAATTGCGGAGCCGCCAGTCTTCGGTGGGGTGCTCGACGGCCCGCGCCTGGCCGCCGGGCTCCCAAGTTACGGCCCCCTCGGACTCTTCCCCGCCGTCGCCGACGGTCCAGTTCGGAGACTCCATGCCTGGCACATCGAGCGGTGTGACCAGCTGCCACACGTCTCTTACGCGGCTCGCCCGTTGGACGGAGGAGGCATTGCCGACGCTGACGGGCGGTGTGACGACGGCCGCGCGGCAGCCGATATGCGATGCCACGCAGAGGACATGATGGACGGAGGCTAACCCTATTGCCACCGCCACCAGCCGGTCGGCTCCCTTGCGGGCAGCCCTGCGCACGGCGTGAGCGGCCCAGACATCGAGAAGACGCTTCGCCAGGACAGGGGTGACCACATGGCCGTGGCCGTCCAGGTGGCTGGTGAGCTCTTGCGTGAGCGCTTCAGTGTTCAGCACCAGCCAACTGGGTGATGAGCTCACGGCCGCCACGGCCCCCCGTGCGGGCTGCGCCGAGCCGTGCGGATCTACTACGATCGGGAAGCCCGAGATTGCCGCCGGCGTCTTGCGCTCCAGCCGCGTGAGCGCGGCCCAGCGTCGGCTCCAGGTGAGCAGGATTGATAGCTCTTGGTGGCTCAGACGGTACGGGTCGGCCACACTGAGCAGCACCAGACGTCGATATGCCAAATCTATCGTGGGGTGCGGCGCCTGCGGGTGCACTGCGTCTTCCGAAATCGCTACGTGCAGCAGCCCCAGACGCTCCGCCGTGAGCCACAGGTGATTGATTCCCAGCCAGAGGTTCGGCGGTATGGCGCCGTAGGTCGCGTAGCTGCATTCCAGGACCTGCGCGCAGAAGTCCAGCCCCCGGTACATTGCACTGGTGAGCTGTCCGCTCGGGCGCAGCCACCAGCCGTCTTCGGCCAGGCCGTCCACAACCCGCCGGTAGCCGTTGGCCATCTGGGCACACAGGGCCTGGTCTAGCTGTGCCGTGCGGGCGACCATGGGCGTTAACGGCAGGGGCAGCCCAACATAGCGGCGCCTGAGGGCTCGACTGTTGTCGCCCACCGTCGGACGCACCTGCTCCAGGAACTTGAGCCGGTCGCCGGGAGAGAGCGTAGCGGCGTTGGTCTCGACCAGGGCCTCGTAAAGCGCGCGGGCGGTCAGGCCCACGTCACCGCGCGGGAGCTCCTCGATCCACTGTCTGACCTTTTTGGGTCGGACATCGAAGGACACCGGCGCCGCGAAATTGGCCGTGGGGTTGAGAGAGAGTGTAAGAGTCATGGGTCCACCTTTGGAGTTGCTAGCGGCCGCTGCTGCCTGCAGCGAGCTCGGTGTTTGTTGAGCGATGAGCACATTTTGTGCCATGCAGCATAGTGCCGCTATCGTTCCTTATTATCAATCTATTGAACAAGTATTCTAGATTCTACTATAAACAAGGACTGCAATTTGCCATGCGCCTTGCGCCGTAAGCTCAATAGATTGCAGGCTCTATGAGTGATTAGTAATCTATTGTAATTATTATTAATTTCGCTCTCCGGCCTCCCGCCCTCCACCGCGCAGCTGCAACGTCGGCGCGTGACGGCTCCCACGAGCCGTCTGCGGCCCCAAGCCGCGGTAGCGCAAAGCGTAGGGCATCCGCGGCGCGGACCCGCGCACTAGTACTCTCAGGATTAGGTCCCCTATAATCCGGCACCTGCATTGCGCTGCCGGAGGATGCAGATGGCGGACAAGCTACTAGTCATCATGGTCAATTCGGATCCCGCCAACCCGACCGAGCTGGGGGCACCGTTCTTCCAAGCGACAGTTGCCGCAGCCATGGAATACGAGGTGGAAGTCGTGCTGACGGGACGTGCCGGCGAGCTGGCCAACAAGGGCGTCGCAGCCGGGATCCGGGTCCAAGAGGAGAGCCCCAAGACCGTCTACGACTTCATCAAGGACGCCCATGAGGCGGGAGTGCGTTTCAAGGTCTGCACCCCGTCGCTGGCGTTATGGGGCGATGACCTGATTCCGGAGATCGAGGAGACCGTCGGGGCCGCCTATGTGATTGGGCAGGCCATGGACGAGGCCACGGTCACCTTCACCTACTGAGGAAGCCCGCGCGGATGAGCGTGAGTCCCGAGCAGGCGTGGGCAGTGTACGCGGGCGCCGAATGCCTGTATACGCGCACCGAGGTGGAGGCCGCGCTGGACCGGCTGGCGGCGGCCATCACCCACCGTCTGGAAGGCAGCAATCCGTTGCTATTATGCGTGATGACCGGCGCAGTGGTGCCCATGGGCTGCCTGCTGCCGCGCCTGGACTTTCCCCTGGAGCTGGACTATGTGCACGCCACCCGCTATCAGGGGGACGTCCGCGGTGGTTCTCTGGAATGGCGGGTCGCCCCGCGCCACCCGCTGGCTGGGCGCAGTGTGCTCATCGTCGACGACATCTTGGACGAGGGCGACACCCTGGCCGGTATCGTCGAGCACTGTCACGACAACGGGGCTGCGGCGGTGCACACCGCGGTGCTGGTAGAAAAGCGGCTGGCTCGCCCCAAGGCGCACAATGCCGATTTCGTCGGCCTGGTCGTGCCCGATCGCTACGTCTTCGGCTATGGCATGGACTACCATGCGTATTTGCGCAACGTGCCCGGCATCTACGCGGTGCCACGGTCGTGAGCGGGCTCGCCATCATCGGCGGCACGGGGCTCACGTCCCTCAAGAACCTGCGCATCGTGCGCCGGGAGGTGGTGAGCACGCCCTATGGCGAGGCCTCGGCCCCGCTCACCCACGGTGTGCTGTGCGACAAGGAGGTCGTGTTCCTGCCGCGCCACGGCGCGGGCCACACCATACCGCCGCACCGGGTGAACTACCGTGCCAACCTCTGGGCATTGAAGCACATCGGAATGGAGCGCGTCATCGCCGTCGCTGCCGTGGGCGGGATCCGCGCCGATCTGGCGCCCGGCCAGCTGGTGATCCCGGACCAGATCATCGACTACACCTGGTCCCGCGGCCACAGCTACTTCGAGGACGGTCTAAGCCATGTGACCCACATCGATTTCACCCATCCCTATTGCGAAACCTTGCGTGCCGCCCTGGTCCAGGGCTGTAGCCTGGCGGACATTTGCGCTCACGACGGCGGAACATATGGCGCCACCCAGGGACCGCGGCTGGAGACGGCGGCGGAGATCGACCGGCTGGAGCGCGATGGCTGCGACATCGTCGGCATGACGGGGATGCCCGAGGCGGCCCTGGCGCGGGAGCTGGGGCTTTGCTACGCCTGTTGCGCCGTCGTGGCCAACCGGACTGCCGGACGTGGCGGGGAGACCATCGAGATGGCGGAGATAGAGCGCAACCTCGTCACCGGCATGCAGCGCGTGCGCGACCTGCTGGAGCAGGTGCTGCCGACGATTTGACCATCGACGCCCGGCCCGCCGAGTGTAATAGGGGGGCTCGCGCCAGGGGTGACGCGGGCTCCGCCGTGCCGTCCTACTCGGCGGGATCGGGCACGCCAAACGGGCTGAGCAGCACGAGCGCACCCACTTCGGGGTTATCCAGATAGTGCAGCTCTTGACTGCGCATGCGCCGTTGCTGGTGGATCCGGAAACTCTGCAGTCCCTGGCCGCCGGTCAGTCCTGGAGCCGGCACCAGGCGCCGGTCCAGCAGGTCCACATCGACCTGCAGGAAGCGGCGGCGCGCCACCTGTACGGTGCCGTCGACCTCCCACTCGGGCAGCCCCTCGACCCGATACTGCTTGCCGCCGTGGATGTGCACCGGCAAGCCGGAGGCGTCCGCATGCACCGGCTGACGCCACCCCACGTGGAGCAACGGCGTGTACTCGCTTGCCGAGCGGAGACGGCTCCAGACACCGCCCAGCGCCAGTTGCTGCGGACGCAGCTGCGTGTAGGCCTGGCCTGTGTCCGAGGGCGCCAGCAGCTCCGTGGCGCCGTCCAGGCGAGGCGCGCCGGGGTTAGCGGGCCAGCGCTCCGCCTCAAGAGTCCCGGGGTCATTGAACTGGAAGACGATAACTTCTATCTGATACCAGGCACCCCAGGCGCTCGCGCAGCCGAGGCCGAAGAGCAGTCCGGACAGGAGCGCAATGGCCGAGCGCAATCCAGCGATGGACGCCGTAGCTGCGCCTGCACCGTCTCGGGGGCACGGCGGCGTAGCATGCAGACTTGAATTCAATCTCGCGGGCCTCCTCATGGCGCTGACCTGCAGAAGATCCATGACCCGGGTGGCCGTTGTCAATGCCTGCGAGCCACGGCCGACTCCCCGGCAAAAACTTCCAGGTAGGCTGCATACCAGATGGCACCGATCCACGGGAACAGCAGCAGCACCAGTGGCGGCAGCAGCAGGGTCAACAGAAGCGCCGCATATACGGGCAGACGCAGGCGGCGCAGCGGCCGGCCGTTGAGCTGCTGAGCCTCCGCGCTCAAGAGCCGCGCATCTGCCCAGGAGACATTCTGGAACAACATGAGCGGTAAGCAAAAATGCAGCCTGCGTAAGTCCACTAATGCCCACAGAGTCATCAACAGCGCGGCGTGCACCAGCAACACCAGCCACGGGGCATCACCGGCCCCGCTGCTAACGGGGCTGTCCACCAGCCAGTAGATGAGCGGTGTCGCCAGCGCATAGAGGCCGCCCGCCCATAGCAATGAGCTCCCCAGGAAGGCGAGCAGCGAGAGCAGGTGGCGCCCCGCCGGACGCCAGCTCTCCCCTGCGGCAGTGCCGGTCACCAGCACCATTGCTACTGCCGCGACAGCGCAGCCCACGAAATAGAGCAGCACCAGGCCGGCTCCTCCCGCCCAGTGCCCAAGCAGCCAGCCGGTGGATGAGAGGGCGTGGCGAAGGCTCTCGATCACTCCCAAATAGGCTGCCATGGCCAACCCGTAGGGCAGGGGGCGCCGGACCAGGGCGCGAGCCGCCCAGCTCATCCAGCCGAGGGCGCGAGACGCCTCGACCCGCGCAGGCGGCAATGTCCTCATCGATGCTCCCGGTCGATGCGTCGGTGAGCTCTCACCGGTCGGACGCCATGGAGACGTCGGCCTCCAAGCACCTGTAACACAATGATGATATTATAATGACCAACTAAATATTTCAGATTATCAATATCTTGTAACAATTGCGACGGTCCTACGGCAAAGGCCGGGGGCGGACTTGGGGGGCTCAGAGCGATGGTGCCACTGCGTTCGGCGGGATTTCTAGTCTGGCTCTGGCTGCTGATGACGACCTTGCTGGCGGGGTGCGACAGCGGACAGGCGCCACCCGAGGCGAGGCCGAAGGGCAAGACCGTGGACCTACTGTTCACCTATAGCTCGGAGAAGCAGCCGTGGGTGGAAGCGGTTACCCGCACCTTCAACGAGCGCGGGGTGACGCTGCCCGGCGGCGAGCGCATACGGGTGCGCACCGATGTGGTGGGCTCCGGCGAGATGATCAGGGACGTGCTCAGCGGTAGCCGCAAGCCACAGCTCATCAGCCCTGCCTCGGCGCTGTTCATCGACCTCGGCAATGCCCAGTCCCGCGTGCAGACGAGCAAGGATCTGGTCGAGGGCTCCGAGAGCCTGGTGCTCTCTCCCGTGGTCATCGCCATGTGGAAGCCCATGGCGGAATCCCTGGGCTGGGGCCAGCACCCCGTAGGCTGGGAGGAGATTCTGGCTCTGGCCACCGATCCCCAGGGGTGGGCCGCTCACGGCCACCCCGAATGGGGCCGCTTCAAGTTCGGTCACACCCACCCTGAGTACAGCAACAGCGGCCTGCTCACTGTGCTTGCCGAAGTCTATGCCGCAACCGGCAAGGTCGCCGATCTCGGCCTGACGGATGTACAGCAGCCGCAGACTGCGCAACGCCTGGAGTCCATCGAAGGATCCGTGGTGCACTATGGACGCTCCACGGGCTTCTTCGGCAAGCGCATGTTCGCCAACGGCCCCGACTACCTCAGCGCGGCGGTGCTGTATGAGAACATGGTCATCGAGGCCAACAAGAAGCCGGGCGAGCTGACGTTCCCGGTGGTGGCCATCTATCCCAAGGAGGGCACTTTCTGGAGTGACCATCCGGCGGGCATCGTGGGACGGGAATGGGTGAGCCCGCAGCAGCGCGCTGCCGCCCGCAAGTATCTGGATTTTCTGCTGGACCGACCCCAGCAGGAGCTGGCCATGAGGTATGGCTTCCGCCCGGCGGACGTCGCCGTGCCCCTGGCCGCGCCGGTGGACCCGGCTCACGGGGCGGATCCCCGGGAGCCCAAGACCACCCTCGGCGTTCCCGCGCCGGATGTCGCCAACGCCGTGATCGATCTCTGGCGCCAGCACAAGCGGCACGCGGACCTGGTGCTGGCGCTGGACCGCTCCGGTAGCATGAAGGGTGAGAAGATGCGACAGGCCAAGGCGGGGGCGCAGGCTCTACTGAGCGCACTGGACGCACAGGACTGCATCTCGCTGCTGCCTTTCGATCACCGACCGCGGTGGGCTAAGAAGGAAGCGTGCGGGGCCAGCGAGCGCGAGGCTCTGCAGAAGAGCGTGCAGACGCTGTTCGCCTCCGGCGGAACGGCGCTCTACGATGCCATTGGCGTCGCCTACGAGCAGCTGAAGACGAGCGCGAAGCCGGGCCGCATCACCGCCGCGGTCGTGCTATCCGACGGTCGAGACCAGGATAGCCGCCTCAGTCTGGAGGCCCTGCTCCAACGCATCAGCTACCGGGTGGAAGCGGGAGAAGGCGTGCGCGTCTTCACCATTGCCTATGGAGACGACGCCGACGGCACAGTGCTGGAGCGCGTCGCCGAGGCCACCCGAGGCCGCGCCTACAGGGGCAAGACCGGCAACATCGAGACCGTATTTCGCGACATCGCAACCTTCTTCTGAGCCAACCGCAGGAGCAGCGTCCATGCCTACAACACCCGGGCTTACCTGGCTGGGCAAGCTGGTAGTGGTGGCCTTCGTCGGCGCCTGTCTCTACGGGGCCTACTGGTTCCTCTATGGCGAGGGCTCGCTGCCGGGGCTCGGCGGGCCAACCCCCGGCCCCAAGACGAGTAGCAGCGCCGCCCCGGCGCCGAGCGCACTCAAGATCGGCATCGCCTTTGGCACCGAGAAGAAGCGATGGCTCAAATGGGCCGTGGAACGCTTCGCCGAGACTCCGGAGGGCAAGCACATACAAATTGACCTCATCCCGATGGGGTCGCTGGAGGGTGCTCAGGCGATCCTGCGAGGGGACGAGCGCGTCCATGTCTGGTCACCCGCCAGCTCGGTCTACAAGGACGTATTCGTGCAGGAGTGGCAAGTGCAGCGCGGCGGCGATCCTATTCTGCGGGAGGAGGCGCTGGCCTTGACACCCATGGTGTTCGTGATGTGGGAGGCGCGCTACCAGGCCTTCGTCAAGCGCTACGGCGAGCTGAGCTTCGCGACCATCGCCCAGGGCCTGGCCGAGCGTGGCGGATGGGCCACCATCGCCGACAAGCCCGAGTGGGGTCTGTTCAAGTTCGGCCACACCCATCCCAACCTTTCCAACAGTGGATTGATGACCCTGCTGCTCATGGCCTACCATCGTAGTGACAAATGTCGAGATCTGAAGTTGGCCGACATCCTGGATGCGCACTTCCAGGATTGGCTGTACGCAGTGGAGGCGGGCGTCACTGGGCTGTCCAACAGCACCGGAAACATGATGCGCGAGATGGTGTTGAAGGGTCCGTCGTCTTTCGACGCGCTGTTCGTCTACGAGAATGTGGCCATCGACTATCTGAAGAACGCCGAGGGGCGCTGGGGCACGCTGCATGTGGAATACCCCGTACGTAACATGTGGAACGACAATCCCTATTACATCGTCGATGTGCCCTGGAGCGACGCGGCCCATCGCAAGGCCGCCGGCCAGTTCCTCGACTTCCTGCTGAGCGAGCCGGTGCAGCAGCAGGCACTCGTGCACGGTTTCCGGCCTGGCAACCCCAGCGTCCCCATCAAGGGTCCCGACAGCCCATTCACCCGATACGCGAAGTACGGCGTGCGGGTCGATCTTGCGACCACCTGTGAGCCCCCTGGCGCCGAGGTCATCAACAATCTGCTGGCCACCTGGCAGCGCAGCCAGGGCCGTCGCTAAGCGCGCCCGGACATACCGCGAGGAAGACATGATGTATCACCGTATCATCAATCTGTTCAAGGGCTTCCTTAGTCTGTTCATCTCCGGGATGGAGCGGCGCAGCCCCGAGGCGCTGCTGGAGGTAGAGAAGGAAAACCTGCGCGAGCAGATCGCCAAGTACAACGAGGGCCTGGCTTCCCATGCTGGACTGGCCGAGCGCCTGATGAGCCAGGTGCGCAAGCTGGAGACCGAGGAGCGCGAGCTGCGCGGCAAGACCACAGCACATCTGCGGGCCGGGAATCGAGACGCGGCCGGTCAGTACGCGCTGCGCCTGCAGACCGTCACTCGGGAGCTGGAGGAGAACCGCGCACAGTTGGAGCAGGCCGAGTCCACCTACAAGAACCTGGTGAGGGCCCGCGACCAAGCCGTGACAGCTGCCAAGGCGAGGATCGAGGGGCTCAAAGCGAGCCTGAACGATCTAAAGATTCAGCGCGCCACGGCAGATCTCTCGGAGATGGCCTCGGGCATGATCACCACCATTGGCGGTGCCGGAGACACCCTCGGTCGCCTGCAGGACATGGTGGAAGAAGAGCGCCAGATGGCCGCGGGTCGGGCCCGCATGGCCCGGGATTCTCTTAACTTCTCCGAAGTTGACATCGAGGAGACCGAGCAAAGTGCCCTGGCCGACCAGGCGCTGGCGGACTTCGCCGCCCACGAAGGCATCGTGCTGCCGGGAGGCGCCGCACCGGAGGGGGAGACGGCCCCTGCGTCCAAGAGCATGGGCCCCGGCGTGCCCGAAACCCCCTAGGAGCCTCGCCGAATCGTGTGGCGGTACCTGAAGGCCGCGTTCTGGAGTCGGGTGCCGCTGCCTGGGCTGGGCGAGATGCCTTTCAATGCCCTCGCCGTCGCAGGTTTCGCCATCCTCGGCTTCGGCCATCCGGGATTTTGGCTGCTGGGGCTGGGTCTGGAAACGGCATTCCTATTCTCGCTGGCCTCCAACAAGCGCTTCCAGCGGGTGGTAGATGCACGGATGGCCGACCCGCCCCACAGCGAGTCCGTGCAGGAGGCCCAGCAGCGCCAGACCCTCATCCTGCGCCTGAGTCTCGAAGGACAAGAAAAGCTCGCCGCCCTGGAGCGCAGCCTGGAGCGGATCGCCGATCTTTACCGGACCCAGGGTGTCGACAACTTCCTGGCCAGCTCCAACACCGAGGCCCTGCATAAGCTGGCCGGACTCTACCTGCGACTGCTGGTGGCGCGGCAGAATCTCAGTGCCGCAGACGTGCGCGCCACCGGCGTCCAGCTCGATCACCAGATCGAGGGCCTGACCCAGGAGCTGAAGGGCGAT
This sequence comes from uncultured Ectothiorhodospiraceae bacterium, assembly GCA_964416345.1. Lineage (GTDB taxonomy): Bacteria > Pseudomonadota > Gammaproteobacteria > CAYQDX01 > CAYQDX01 > CAYQDX01. Next base: position 343 of record CAYQDX010000049.1, on the reverse strand, counting down.
CGCACCCTGTCGCGCACGGCGCGCAAGACCAAGCAGGCCACCGTGGAGATCCTGCGCCGCCGGCTGCAGACCCTGCGGCGACGTGACGAGGCCATCGAGGAGGTGGATAGCGACCTCACCCGCATCGAGGCCCAGGTGGCCCTGGCGCTGGACCATGCCACCATGCGGGGCCAGCCCGAGGCCATCTCTGGGCGTATCGAGCTGGTCAGCGGCCTGCTGGAATCCAACGGCTATGGTGACCTGGACATGGACGTCGTGGACGCCGGCGCAGCCATGGCGGGACGGACCTAGTACTCCGTCCAGGTGATAATTGCGGATGCAGAGTCCCCCACAGGCCTCCAGG
>CAYQDX010000048.1:0-17160 GCA_964416345.1 uncultured Ectothiorhodospiraceae bacterium | reverse complement strand
GAGGCCCCCACTGTGGGCGTGGGGGCCACCTGTCAAAGCTGCGCGCACTGTCCCTGGATGGCCATGAATGATCTGCAGAAGCTCGCCGAGGTGCTGACCGACGGACGCAACGAGGTGCACATCGAGGAGGCCATCCGCGCCCGCGCCCTTGTACCGCTAGAGCGCATGCTGGCGTTCGCGCGCTCCCTGGGTGTCGCCATGCAGGACTACGGGAACGCCTAGCGGCTATTCCGGACCGAGATGACAATTCGGACAGGCTCCTAATTATCACCTGGACGGAGTACTAGGCGGGATGGCATCGAGCGCCGCGGCCCAGCCCAGCTCGAGCTGCTCGTCACACAGCCGCAGGAGCGGCTCCAGCCTGCGCAGCATTGCCGGCAGCTCGGGGCGCAGGCTCTGCGCTTGTCCTGCAGCGATAAGCTGCAGCGCCCGCTCGACGTCCAAGGGTATGGGGCGCACGGCGCCGACGGCCCTCGACGCCGAAGGCGGCACGGACTGCGCATCGTCGATTGCCAGGCGATCACCACCAGATTTCATGGCGCGCTGCATGCGCCGCTCGGCCACTGCCAGCGCCGCGTCGATGCTCGAGTCCTGGGCCACATCCGCGCAGGCAACCCCACCGCTGAGCGTGATCTGCAGGACCCTCGAGCCTGCTTCCAGGGGACGTCCTCGCACAAGTCCGAGCAGGCGCTCCGCCATGGTCGTGGCACCGCTGCGGTCCCCGAAGGGCACCAGGATGGCGAAACGCCCCCCGCCCAGATGGGCCACCGTATCTTCCGCTCGTGCCTCGCCCGCCAGGAGCTTGCCGAGCGAGCGCAACAATCGCGCCGCGGTCTCGTTGCCGTGGGTGCGCGCGAGCGCGTGCAAATTGTCGACTCCCAGTCGAATCGCCGCAAGCTCACCGCCGTGACGCTTGGCGAGCGACAACTCCCGGCGGGCGCGCTGCAGGAAGTGCCGCTCGTTGGCCAGGTGAGTCAGCGGATCGACGACCGACTGGGATTCCAGGGCCATGGAAATCTCCGTCACCCGTTGCGTCGCCTGAGACAGACGGATGTGGGCGGAGACCCGCGCACGTAGCTCCACGGGGTCGAAGGGCTTGGTCACGAAGTCTGTGGCGCCACGTTGCAGGGCTTCCCTGCGCGTGTCCTCGTCATCCTCGGCGCCGGTGATGATGATGACCGGCAGGCTCTTCAGGCGTGGCCTCTCGGCGCTGCGGATCCGCTGAATGAGCCCGAATCCATCCAGGCCCGGCATGCTCAGATCGGAAATGACCACCTCGAAGCCGTCGTCGTCCTGCAGCATCTGCCAGCCGGTCTCGCCATCGTCGGCCTCGGTGATCTCGACGTCCTCTGCAAGCACCTTTGTGACTGCACGACGGATCAGACGGGAGTCATCTACCAGCAGGATGCGCGGCCTGTCTCCGGCGGTCGTCTGTGTCATTGCGAGTACTCCGTTTCGCGGCCGTTGCTGCTTTCGTGAGCCAAGATAGCGTGGCGGACTGCAGTTGCCAAGCGTCCCGCAGCCTCATTGGAAGCAATCGGGTACGGCGTCGATCCTGCAGAGCCGAGCCGCAATGGAGACCTAGGGAGGGGCTCCCAACCGAGCAGACGCGAGCCGCTGCACCCGTGGATAATCCACCTTTCCGGTGGCGAGCAGCGGCAGGCGCTCCTCGCGCCAGACATGGCGGGGCACTCCAAGCTCCGGCAACCCCTCCCGTCGGGCTTGCGCCAGCAGACCAGCGCGGTCGGCCTCCGGGCATTCCGTCAGCAGCACCAGCTGCTCGCCCTTGGTGGGGTCCGGCACACTCACGACCGCATGCAAGTAGCCGGGCCAGGTTCGCTGCACCAGCTCCTCCAAGGCGGCGAGGGAGACCATCTCTCCGCCGATCTTCGCGAAGCGCCTGGCCCTGCCGCGTATCCACAGGAAGCCCTCGGCGTCCACATCGACGATGTCCCCGGTGTCGTACCAGCCCGCGCCTGCCTCGCTCACCGGGGGCCGCAATGCGCCCGGACGGTCGTGCAGTAGATAGCCGCACATCACATTCGGCCCCTTGACCTGCAGGCGCCCGCCAGCCTCGATACCCGGCACCGGCTGTAGCCGGTGCTCTATCCCCGGCAGCAGACGGCCGACGCTGCCCGCGCGGTTGTCCATGGGGGTGTTGCTGGCGAGCACGGGGCTGGTCTCGGTGGCACCGTAGCCCTCGAAGATGCGCACGCCGAAGCGCTCGGCCCATACTCGGCGGGTCTCCTCATGCAGCTTCTCCGCGCCGGCGAACACGTAACGCACACTGTAGAAATCGTAGGGGTGCGCAAAACGCGCATAGCCGGCCAGAAAGGTATTGGTGCCGAACATGATGGTCGCGTTGATGTCGTAGGCCATCTCCGGAACGATGCGGAAATGCAGCGGTGAGGGATAGAAGAACACCTTGACTCCGGACAGCAGGGGCAGCACGGTCCCCGCCGTTAGGCCGAAGGAGTGAAACAGCGGCAGGGCATTGAGGATGATGTCCTGAGCGCTGAAATCCACGCGCGCGGTGAGCTGGGCGCGGTTGGCCAGCAGATTGGCGTGGGACAGCACCACCCCCTTGGGCAGGCCCTCAGAGCCGGAGGTGAACAGGACGACCGCGGGGTCATCCGGCGAGCGCCGGAAACAGCCGAGCCGGTAGGCCAACCGTGGCGCCCGAGCGGCCAACAGCCCCGCCAGCTTGTCCCCCACCCCAAGCCGGTCCCGCACATCCTCCAGGTAGGTCACGGCGAGGGTCTCGGCCAACCGCTCTAGCGCCGGACCCAGCTTGGCGCTGGCGACGAAGCGCCGCGAGGTATAGATGCGTCGCACCTCAGCGGTCTCACAGGCCGATAGCATGCCCGCCGCACCCGCGGTGAAGTTGAGCATGACCGGCACCCGGCCGTGGAGATGAGTCGCGAGGAATGTCGTCAGGGTCGCGTTGGTGCTGGGCAGCAGGATGCCGATCCGCTCACCGGGGCGGGTCACTCGTGCGATGAGACGACCCAGGATGAAGCCCCGGGCAAGCAGTACGTCATAGCTCATCGGCCGGCGCTCGATGTCCTCCGCCACCAGGTGGCTCCCGCCATGCACCCGCCGGGCATCGAGCAGCGCCTGCACCAGGGTCTGCCGGATGCTGGTGGTGGCAAACATCATCTCGGTCATGAGGTCGGCCAGATCCTGGCCCACCCGTTTGCGCCGGGTGCGGCCTCGAGCCTCCGGGGGCACGGTGATGCGTCTGGGCGGCAGCACGGTCAGCGCGATGCGCGGAAACCAGCGCCGGCGCACCCGTCCCTTGAGCCGGGAGAAGGGGCTGTACTGAGCGCCGTCGATACGCACCGGCAGCACGGTCGCCTCCGATTTGTCGGCGACCAAACCGGTTCCTTGATAGACCTTCATCAGCGCGCCGGTCACCGTGATACGTCCTTCGGGAAAGATGACGGCCTTGCGGTCCCGTTGCAGGAAGCGCACCAGAGACTTGATCGCCAGTGGATTGGTGGGGTCCATGGGAAACACGTCGGTCAGGTGCAGGAAGGGTCTGACCCAGGCCTTGGTCGCCACATGGGTGTTGATGGCGAAGGTCAGCCGGCCGGGAAGAAAGGCGGCCAGCAGCACGGCATCCAGGAAGGACGTGTGGTTGGCAACCACCAGAACCCGCTCGCCCGCCTCGCGGTAGTGCTCCAGCCCCCGCACCTCCACCCGGTAGAGCAGGCGCAGCAGCCCGCGAAGCAGACTCTTGACGAATCCCATACCGGCCCCCTAGTCGTCATTATCCACCGGCCACGCGGTGGCCGGATGCCCGGACTCCAACGTCGAGCGCACCGGCATAGCCCCGCAGGTAATTGACAACTAACGATTCCACCAAGTCCTGCAGTGAGTCCGAGCCGGCCACATTGAGCTTGCCTTCTAGGCCGAGCAGGCATACGCCGTGCACACCGCTCCAGAGGGCTCGCGCCGCCCGGTGCACTTCCTGCTCGGGACGGTCGGAGGCCAGACGACGAAGCTGTGCCTCCACCAGCCCGAATGCGCGCATCACCTTGGCGCGAAACCAGTCCGGCACGGGCTGATCGACAGGCAGCTGATGCTGGTAGATCAGCCGCCAGCGCGAGCTCTCCGCGGTGGCGAAGCGGATGTAGGCATGTCCCAACGCAAGCAGCGCAACCACAGGGGAGTCGCAGCCGGCGACCACGGCCTGCAGCTGCGCGTGTAGGAGATCCAGGGTCCGCCCATTGACCTCAAGCACCAGCTCGTCAAGATTCTGGAACACCAGATACAGGGTCCCGACGGTGTAGCCGATTTTCGCCGCCACCTTGCGGGCAGTGAGCCCCCCATAGCCCTCACGGACCACCAGGTCCTCGGCGGCATCGACGGCCATGGAGCGGATCTCCGCCCGGGTATGATCGCTGCGCCTGCCCACTCTGCACCTCGCGTCGTTGATGTAGAAGCAGTCTAGCATCAAAATGAACCTTGTTCAAAAATCTTTGGTGGGCGCGGCGCGGCTCCTCGTCTATGCTCGGGGACAACCGGCAAGGGCATGCCGGAAGAGGTCGAAAAAATTTAATTGAACATTGTTCATAGATGTGGTACATATTAACTGAACATAGTTCATTAAACGCGACAGCTGGAGGAGACGACCATGCCAAACATCTTCGTGCGCATCAATGACGTCATCACCGCCAATCTCAATGACCTCATCGATCGAGTGGAAGATCCAGAAAAGATGATCAAGCAGATCATCCGGGAGATGGAGGACAACATCGCTCAGGCCAAGGAAGGTGTGCTCGACGCCATCGCCAGCGAGAAGCGCCTGCACAAGGAGCTGGAGCACCACCGCAGCCAAGCGCAGGAATGGCTCGCGAAGGCCGAGGAGGCGCTGCGGGCCGAGAACGAGCCGCTCGCACGCATGACCCTGACCCGCAAGAAGGAGCACGACGACATCGCCAAGGGCATCGAGCCCTCCTGGGCGGCTGCCAAGAACACCAGTGACCGCCTCAAGGCCCAGCTGCATGCCTTGGAGGCGAAGCTGGACGAGGCCAAGCGCAAGCGCAGCACCCTGGTGGCTCGCCAGCGGGCCGCCCAGGCGCGCCAGCAGCTCGACCGCACGCTGACGACCCTGCGCAATGGCGTGGACGCCGACGCCAAGTTCGCCAGAATGGAGGATCGGGTCGCCGAGATGGAGGCACGCACGGAAGCCCTGGACGAGTTGCAGGACGACGCCACGCCTCTGGAGCGGGAGCTCCGGGACATGGAAGTTCAGGTGGAGGTCGACCAGGAGCTGGACGCCCTGAAGCGACGCCTCGCCGAGCGTGATGAGGACTAGTCAGGCGACGGAGACGCCCCGTTTACGATGATACCGGCCGTCGCACGGGGCGGCGGCCGCGGCCATAAGAGTCCGGGAGGCGACTATGGTTTGGTTAGCGGCTGGAGCGCTGCTGTTCGTGCTGGGGCTACTGTTGGCAGAATCACGCCAGGCGAACCGCCGCCTGAAGCAAAGGCTGGCTGCCCTGGAGGCCGCAAAACGCGCCGAGGAGAGCCCCCGGCTGCCGGTCGCAGGCGTGTCCGAGATCGAGGAGCTGCTCCTGCTGCGGGCGGAGCTGTTGGAGGCGAAGCAGTGGGACCCTGAGCGGCGTGACGCGCTGCTCCAAGACATCGACACTCTGCTCGCGAGGCGCCTGGCTGCCCGCGGGCTGCGGCTAGGCACGCCGCACTGGCTCTCCCGGCGCGACGCCGCCTGGGTGACCTTCATTGACCGCCAGCCGCGGCCCCCCAACCCCCCGCCGTGGCGCCCCGCACCATTGCCACCGCCTCCAGAGATTCCTCCCGGCCCTGAAATTCCCCAGGGTCCGTCCCCGACTGCAATCGCGCCACCGCGGCCGGCCGTCCCTGCCGCCAAACCGCGACGGGCGAGACCCGCCGTCGCCAAGGCCGCCATCCCCGACGCCGGCGAGAGTCTGCCGCCGCGGCCTGTTCCCGAAGTCTCACGAGCGACGATGAAGGCGCCTGCCTTCGACTATGCGCTGGGACCGGAGGAGCCCAGCGCATTGGAGCGCGCGCTGGCGACCGTCTCCGGCTGGCCCAGGCTGCTCGCCCCATTCCTAGCCCAAAACATCGGCTGGTTCATCGGCGCCTTCTGCTTCGTGGCCGGGTCCATGTTCCTGGTGTCCTACACCAGCGGATTCAACAAGTCGCTCACCATCCACGCCAGCCTGCTGCTCTACACCCTTTTCATCTTCTGGTCCGGCTACACCTTGCGCAGGCGTAGGCCCGATTTGGAGACGGCCAGCAACGTCCTGCTCTCGGTGGCGATGCTGCTGGTACCCCTGGACGTGGCCTCCGCGGCCAGACTGCTGGGTGCGGGCCTGCCGGCAGTGCTGCCCACGCTGGTGGCCGCGATCACCATCGCCCTGACCCTGGGTGCCGTTGGCTTCGCCGCCAGCCTGGCCTCGGGCCTCATGGATCGAGCCCTGCAGCGCGGCCACGCCGCGCTGTTCCTGGGCCTGACAGTCGCTCAGCTGGCGGTGCCGCTGGTCGCCCGTGTTCCGGCCTGGCCGTTGCTCGCGACGCTGCACCTCGGATTGCTGGGCCTGCTCGCCTACGCCCTGGCCCGCCACAGTGAACAGTGGCTGCGTGACATCTTCGTCCAGCGCCGCAAGGCGAGCTACTACACCGCGGGCACGCTGGTCTACGCGGCGGTGGTCTCCTTCGTGCACCTGACTTGGGGCGCGGGAGAGCGCCTGCATCTCCCGGACGGCTACTATGGCCCGTTCCTCATGGCGCTGGCCGGGCTGCTGCTCCTCTTGGACGTCCGGCTCAAGGAATGGGAGCAGGAGCTCGCCTATCTATCGCGGTTCAGCTTCGTCATCCACGCCCTGGCGGCGGTGGCGCTGCTGATCGCTGCCCCCTACCCGCTGCCGCGGGTGCTGACTCTGGTGCTGGCCGTCACCCTCTACGGCACCATGGTGGCGCGCTACCTCACGCCCACGCCGGTTCTGATCTTGATTCCCCTACTCGCCTGGCTCTACGCCACCCTGGTGCTCCAGCCCCTGCCGCCGGCGTGGCATCTGGTGGCTGGGACGCCCGGCCTGCTTGGACTTTATTGGGCTTACCGCTGGACCTTGCGCCGCAAGGCCTGGGGGCTGGCACGCGCAGGCTACTGGGGGGGCACGATCACAGGTGCCGTTCTGGTTGTCTGGACCCTGGCGAGCTCCCACTCCGGTGTCCTGGCCACCTTGAGCGCGGCCGCGGCGGCGGCCATCGCCTACCTGGTCCTCGGCCAGGCGCCGCCGTCGGGCGCGGAGGACCGACCCCGAGACCTGCGCAACACGCCGTGGCTATATGCGGTCACCACCCTGGCCGCCGTGTCCGTCATCGCCCTCCCCGGCGGCTCCGCCGACGCACGCTATCAAGGCGTCGCCCTAGGTCTCAGTCTGCTCGCCACGGTCTGCGCCGTGCTGGGCCTGCGAGCCAGAAGACTCGCCACGCCCGAGTGCCGGCGCACGGAGGTCTGGCTCAACAGCGCGCTGATCGTCCTCGGTAGCGCCGTGATCCTGGCCGTCGGCCTGGCCACGGGGGCGCCCTACGCGCCCGGCTCCCTGCTCGTGCTGGCCCTCGGGGGCGCCGTGGCCCTGTGGCTCAGCGTCGGCCTGGGTGTGGCGGCATTGGCCTACCTCGGGATCCTGCTGTGGGGCGGCTGTGGCGCGCTCATCAGAATCCACTATTTCCCGGGCACGCCAATGGGGACCCTGGAGATGACACTCGCGCTGGCCATCTGGGCACTGTTGTGGTGGCTGGACCGGCACTGGCGCGAGGCGAAGGAAGGCCCCCAGACCGGAGCCTCGCTTCGAGTACTGTGGCTGTTCTCCGCCCGCTGACCGATCGAGAGGGACTGAATGATGTACCCGCAAGTCTTGCGCACCCCCTTGCGTCAGGCCATGGCACTGCTGTGGCTGCTTGGGCTCGCCCATCTGGTCGGGCGGGCGGCAGTCCAGGACATCGGCCTGCAGTGGGTGCTCACCGCCGGACTGGGCGCCCTGGTCGCCAGCCTGATGCTGGGGCACTATCGCTTCCCACAGGGGCTGGTCGTGCCTTTCCTGGCAGGTCTGGGCTGCGCGCTGGGGCTCAGCGCCTGGCTGTCGGGACCCCGGCCCGCTGCCCTCCCGGCGCCCGCCGCGGTATATGCCCTTCTAGGCTGGTGGCTGGCCGTGCGGGCCGCCCGCACGAGCACGCCGCGACTGCTGCTGGAGCGGCTCGGCATCCTAGCGACCGACACCGGCCGCTCCGGACAGGCGCTGCTGCTCGCCCGCACGGCAGTGGCGACGGCGGTGGTGGCCAGCGTTGCGGCGGTCGCCGGGTCGGGCATGCTGGCGCCTCATGGCCCTTCGACCATCTTCGGACCTGCGGTCGCGCTGCTGGCGACCGCGGTGCTGGCGGGCCTGGTCGGCTGGCGTTACCGGGCCTCCCGCTACGCCCACGTCGGCCTATTGGCCCTGAGCTGGCTGGCACTGCAGTCCCTGGCGCACGCAGAGGCTCACTCCCTGGCGGAGCTCCTGGCCAATCCTTGGGCCGGGGGCCTGCTCGCCCTGCTGAGCCTCGGCTACTGGAGTCTCGCGCGCGTGCTGGATGCCCGAGAGGTTTCGCCCGCGGGTGTCTATTTGCTGCCCCTGCGGCTCTGGTGCGTGACCCTGGGCGGGCTTGCCGCCGCTCAGCAGCTGCTGCTGGTCACAGACGCTGGCTCGGCCATGGGTGTCTCACCCGCCGCCGTACTGCTGCTCTCCGCGCTGACCCTGGGGCTGGGCAATCACCGGCTTCGCCTGCCAGTGCTGACGGTGCTGAGCCTGGCGCTGGGGGCCTTGGCCATCGTCTGGACGCACGCAGTGATGCTGGGGACCGCCGATTTGCCGCTGCCCTGGCGGCTCCCCGGGGCGACCCTGGACCCGTGGCTGAGCGTGGGCCTGCTGGCCTTGGTCATGGCCGCCGCCGCATCGGTACTGATGGAGCGCTCCCCGCCCTATGCAGGCGCCCTGCGGATCGCCGCCGCGCTGTCGTGGGTCTGGTCGCTCACCGCCTCCGCCGCGGCACTGGCACGGGAACCGGATATCGTGCTCACCGCCCTGCTGGTGGTCCAGGCGCTCGCCCTGCCGCTGCTGCTGGAGACCCGGCGCGGGGCCGCAATCCTCGGCGGGGCCGGAACGGCCCTGCTGCTGGGCGCCCTGCCCTGGGGGCTGGGGGCAGTGCCCGGCCTGCTGCCCTGGTGGGCACTGGGCCTGTGGGCAGGCGCAGCCTTCATCCTGCCGCGCCTCCGGCTGCGGTGGTCACGATGGCCGATGGATGGCCGCCCCTGGGCATGGACCGGCCTGGCCCTGGTGGCCTGGTACGTCTTGCTCACCCTGTCACCGCAGCATTGGCACCCACTGGGGCTCGCCAGCCTGTACCTCGCGCTGATGCTGCGGGTCTCCGCCAGCCGTCTCCTTCCCTGGGCGCTCGCCGCGGCACTGGCAGCAGTGGGCGTGAGCTTCGCCTTGAGCTGGCAGGCGCCCTTCGCCTGGCGCACCTGGGCGGGCGCACCACCCTACGGCTTCGCGGTCATGACCATCCTGTGGGCCAACCTGCTGCTCGCGGCCTCGGCACTCTGGCGGCGCCACGGAAGCCGACTGCTGGAGCGCGCCGGCTGTCCGCCGCAGGATCTCGCTCTGGCGCTGGAGAGCGCCGGGGTCGCCCTGCTGGGCGCATGGCTGGCCCTGGCGGTAACATTGCTCCTGGCTGCCATGGAGCGCGGAAGCCCGGCCAGCTGGCAGCCGGTCGGCCTAGCGCTGCTGCTGGCCCTCTCGGCCTGGCACTGGCTCTGGAGACGCCCAGGTGCAGGGCCGGCTCATGTGCTGCTGCTCACCGTCTTGTGCAGCTATCTCGCCATCGCCCTGAAGATCGGCATCGTCCCGATGGCCCCCGTGCTTGCGGCCTGGGCTGTGCTGGTCCTACTGGCATATCTGGTGCTGGAGCGACGCGCCGCGCACCCAAGCGTCGGCGTGCTGACCGCGACCATGGCCGATTGGCTCCCCTGGCTGCCGCTGCCCGCCGTAGGGGTTTGGCTTGCGACCCGGCCCTTGGACAGCGCCGTGCTGGCCAGCACCCTGGCCCTATTGGTGGCCTTCTGCGCCGGCCTGAGCACGCGGCTACACCCACGGCTGTGGCTCGGCCTCGCCTTCGGCTCGCTGGCGGCAGTGCTGCACATTCTGCCCCGACTGATAGGCGGCGACGACGCCGGACCGTTGCTGCCCTGGAACGCCCTGAGCATGGCGGTGCTGGGCTGGGCCTTGCGCGTTCTGGCCTTGCGCTGCCCCCCAGCGGAGTCTGATGCACAGTCCTCCTTCCGGGCAGAGCTCGGCTGGGCGGCGCGCCACACCTGGCCCCTGGCGGCGGGTCTGGCGCTGGTGGAATGGACCTATGCCCTGGCCCTGAGCCTCGTGCTGCCGGGGCTAGACACCGGAATCGCCGGCTGGGCGGGCATCGGCGCGGGAGCCGTGCTCGTGCTCCTGGCGGTGAGAGAGGCCTGGCGGCTTCAGAGCGAGCCGGCCGCATACCTCGCCGGGGTGCTGACTCTCCTGGCTGGCTACCACCTGCGCGTGCTGCTATTCGGTCCGGCGCCGAGCACCGGCTGGGACGCGGCCGCACTCATCGCCGCGGCGATGGTGGCCCTGCTGGTGGCCCGCCGCACGGGGTCCCGGGCCGTGCTGCACATGGCCCTGGCATTGCCGGTCCTGGCGGCGCTGGCAGTGCCCTACTCCCTGGCCTCGGGTACCACCACCCGGGTGCTGGCCGGGGTTGCCGCCTACTATCTGCTGGCGGCCCAGACCTCCCAGCAGCGCGTGCCCCTCTATCTGGCTCTGCTGGCCATGAATGCCGCCGTCTACCTGTGGGTGCCCGGCTGGTCGGACCACTACAGTCTGCTCCAGCTCTACACCATCCCGGCAGCGCTGAGCGTGCTGGCGGTGCTGCACCTGCATCGTGCGGAGCTGCGGCGAGGCGTGCTCAACGCGACCCGCCTGGCGGCCTTGAGCACGCTCTATGCCTCCGTGACCCTGGACGTGTTTCTACAGTCAGGCCTGGGAGCGTTCCTCGCCGCGGTGGCATTGAGCCTGGCCGGTGTGGTCGTGGGCATCGCCCTGCGAGTACGGGCCTTCCTGTTCGCCGGAGTCGCCTTCCTGGTGCTGAACGTCGGGGGGCAGCTGCTTCAGCTCTACCCGGAGGGCCGCCTGGGCCGGGCCATCCTACTGCTCTTGCTGGGCACCGTGATCACCGCCGGGATGCTGTGGTTCAGCATCAAGCGGGAGGCCATCCTACGGCGCATTCGCATCTACCGCGCGGATCTGGCGCAGTGGGCCTAGGTGATGTGCGTACCCAGCCGAACGAGAAGCGGTCAGTCGGTAGGCGAACTCGCTAGCCCTCGGCCCATGGCGCACGGTGACGAGGCCTCCGAGCCGACCGTCCATGCAGGGCGCTCGGAGGCCCCAGTACAGGAGCCTATTCATCCGCCATCCGACGGAGTGCTAGGCCGGCAGCCTCGCGATGTCCGCCCGCACCGCGGCCGAGGAGCGGGAAAACATGGCCTGCTCAGTCTCCGTCAACGGCAGCTCGAGGACGCGCTCCATGCCGCCCATACCCAGCACGGCGGGCACGCCCATCGCGATGTCGCGCTCTCCGTACTCGCCCTGCAATATGCTCACCGTAGGCAGCACCCGCTTGCGATTCATCCGGATGGAGCTGACCATGGCGGCGATGGCTGCCGCCGGCGCCCCGTAGGCGCTGCTGTTCTTCTTCAGGGCCAGGATCTCGGCGCCGCCCTGGCGGGTGCGCTCGATGATGCGCTCGATGGTGGGCGCATCGAGGAACTGATCCACGGATATGCCGTTGATGGTGGTGAAGCGGGGCATCGGCACCATGGAGTCACCGTGACCGCCCAGCACCATGGCATGGATGTCCTCCACCGAGAATCCCGTCTCCAGGGCCACGAAGCTCGCCATGCGGGCGGAATCGAGCACCCCGGCCTGGCCGAACACCCGACGGCGGTCCCAGCCGGTGCGGCGCCAGGCCCTGAACGTCAGCACATCCACAGGGTTGGATACGATCATAAGCGTGGTCTCGGGCGCGTGCCGCATCACCTCGTCCAAGATCCCGTCGAGTATGCTCACGTTGGCGTCCAGCACGTCGGAGCGCGACATGCCGGGCTTGCGCGGCAGCCCCGCGGTGATCACCACCAGCTCGGAGGCCTCCATGGCCCGGGGATCGGTGTAGCCTCGCAGCTTGGTGTCGAAATGCATCAACGGCGCGGACTCCTGGATGTCGAGTGCCGTGCCCTCTGCCGCACCGTCGCGGACATCGACCAGGACCACCTCCCGGCATAGCTCCTCCTTGGCGATGAACTGGGCCGCCGCCTCGCCGACCCGCCCGGCGCCCACTATCGTGATCTTGCTCATTGCTCGCTACCCTCCTCCTGCAAATGCCGGAGGGACAAGCCCAGCCGGCAGGAATTTCTTGCTTGTCATGGGTATGAGACCACGGATGGAGCCGGCTGCTCGCGCGAATCTCCAACGCGGAGCCGCCAAGCCGTCGACCCGGCCGCGGCCCCAAAGCTTATACCAGCAGCCCCCGGACCGCATGGTCCGGCCGCCGGCTCGGGGCGGGTCCGCGCGCCCGCCACCCGGCCGGACGTGCAGCAGGCTGACAAGCCATTGAATCCCATGCTATCTTCATGTGGTGTGCACCGGCTCATATGATTGCACGTCGCTGGGGACGCAGGGCAAGTGCAGCGGCGGGCAATCACACCCCATCGGGGTGCCCGTCTGGCATATTCCCCCTCAGCGGTCCACACTTCCCATCGAGGCAAGCCCCTGGTGCAGGGCGAGGAGAGTCGATGAAACGCGTTGATGATTTCCGCTTGATCCTCGGGGGGCGTGAGTACGTGCCCATCGTCATCGGCGGTATGGGGGTGGACATCTCTACCACCGAGCTGGCCCTGAAGGCGGCGCAGCTGGGGGGCATAGGGCATCTGTCCGATGCCATGGTGCCGACGGTGACCGATCGGCGCTATAAGACGCGGTATGTCAAGGACAAGCTGCAGAAGCACAAATTCAACGTCGCCAGCTCCGACAAATCCATGGTCCACTTCGACCTGGGCCAGCTCGAAGAGGCAACCTGGATGCACGTCAGTCGGGCCATGGAGGCCAAGCGCGGCGAAGGGGCCGTCTTCATCAATTGCATGGAAAAGCTGGGCATGAACAACCCGCGAGAGACCCTGCGGGTGCGCTTGTCGGCGGCACTGGATGCGGGCATCGACGGCGTCACACTCAGCGCCGGCCTGCATCTGGGCTCCTTCTCCCTCATCGCAGATCACCCGCGATTTCGCGATGCCAAGCTCGGCATCATCGTCTCCTCCCTGCGCGCGCTGAAGCTGTTCCTGCGCAAGGCTGCCCCAACCGGCAGGCTGCCGGACTATGTGATCGTCGAAGGCCCTCTCGCCGGGGGGCACCTGGGCTTCGGTATGGACTGGGCCGACTACGACCTTGCCGACATCGTCGCCGAGGTGCTGCGCTTCCTGCAAGCGGAGGAGCTGCGCATCCCGGTGATCGCCGCCGGCGGCATATTCACGGCCAGCGATGCGGTGAGCTGCCTGGAAAGCGGCTGTAGCGCGGTTCAGGTGGCCACGCGGTTCACCATCGCCCAGGAGTGTGGCTTGCCGGAAAAAGTCCAGCAGGAGTATCTGCGGTCCGTCGAAGACGACGTGGTGGTGAATACCATCTCGCCCACCGGCTATCCGATGCGCATGCTCAAGAGCTCGCCCGCCATCGGCGCCGGTATCCGCCCCAACTGCGAGGCTTACGGCTATCTCCTGGACCGATCCGGACACTGCGATTACATCTCCGCCTACAACCGAGAGCTGGAGAAGAGCGGCGGCAAGCTCTCCGTGCAGGACAAGACATGTCTGTGCACCCACATGCGCAAGTTCGACTGCTGGACCTGCGGCCACTATGTCTACAGGCTCAAAGACACGACCGTCATGCTGGACCAAGGCGCCTATTACCTGCCGCCGGCGGAGCACATCTTCCACGATTACCAGTTCAGCACCGAGGACCAAGTCGCCCTACCTGCCCCCCCGGCACGGGCCGAGCCGGCGCGGTCCAAGGCCGGCTGAGACCTGGGTCGACCCGCTGCCCGAGCCGGTGCGCAGCCGCCTGATCCTGCTTGCCGTCGCCGTCCTCGGAGGCGGGCTGACGGCGACTCCAGCTGGTGCGGAGGAGGTCTGGCATCACGAGCTACGCGTGAGCCTGGATCCCCCGCGCAGAGTGCTTGCGGTGACGGACAAAATCACCTTGCCCGGATCGGCTCGACGTCCGCTGTATTTTCTGCTCGACGCCGAGCTGAGTCCCCGGCTGGAGAGCGCCGGTGGCACCCTGCAGCGGCTGGAGCAGCCGCCCAGGGCGGAGCTGTTCGATCTCGGGGAAGGCCTGCTGGATCTCGGCGCTGCAGTCCCCCTGGCGCTGTATCGGCTGGACCTACCCGCAGCGAGCGGGGATTTCGTGCTCCAGTACGGCGCCCAGAGATCGTCCGGCGAGCCGGCAGGGTCGCTCCTGGACCCGCGCGGTGTGCTCCTCTCCGGGGCCAGCTTCTGGTACCCCTGGCTGGGCGATCACCGACTGCATTTCCGCCTCGAAGTGAGCCTGCCCGCGGGCTGGAAGGCAGTCAGCCAAGGCGCGCGGGAGACCCACCGCGCGGAGCCCGACGGCAATCGGGCCGTCTGGCGCTCCCGGACCCCGCAGGAAGAAATCTTTCTCGTCGCCGGCCCGTTCACGGAGTACGACAAGCGTGCCGAGGCATTGCAGGCCATGGCCTTCCTGCGCGAGCCCGACGAGGCTCTGGCGGCCCGCTACCTGGACGCCACCGGTGACTATGTGCGCATGTATAGTGCGCTGCTGGGTCCCTACCCCTACTCGAAGCTCGCCTTGGTGGAGAACTTCCATCAGACCGGCTACGGCATGCCCTCCTTCACCCTGCTGGGGTCGCGGGTCATCCGCCTGCCGTTCATCCTGCACAGCTCCTATCCCCACGAGATCCTGCACAACTGGTGGGGCAACGGGGTCTATGTGGACTACGATCACGGCAACTGGTCGGAGGGTCTGACGGCCTACCTGGCCGACCACCTGATGAAGGAGCAGCAGGGTCAGGGTGCCCTGTACCGGCGCGCCGCCCTGCAGCGCTATGCCGACTACGTCTCACAGGCCAAGGACTTTCCGCTCACCGAGTTCACGGCGCGCCACGACGAGGCCACGCAGGCCATCGGCTATGACAAGGCGCTGATGCTGTTCCACATGCTCCGTCGCAGACTGGGTGACCAGACCTTTATCGCCGGCCTGCGCCGCTTCTACCGCCGGAATCTCTTTCATGTGGTCGGCTACGGCGAGCTGCGCCAGGCATTCGAGAGCGTGTCGGGGACAGATCTCCGCCACTTCTTCGACCAGTGGGTGGATCGCACCGGAGCACCGCAGCTGCACCTGGGTCCGGTGCGAGTCGAGCCCAGGGCCGGGGGGTACCGACTGACGGCGGCCCTGAAACAAGTCCAGAATGACCCGCGCTACGCCCTCGATGTGCCGGTTGCAGTCACCCTGGAAGGCGAGACCGACGCCCGCCTGGTGGACATCGGGATGACAGGGGCGCAGCAGCTCCTCTCCCTGGACTTCCCGCGCCGGCCGCTGCGGCTGGACGTGGATCCGGAATTCGACCTATTCCGCCGCCTGGATCGCATGGAGCTGCCACCGGCCCTCAGCCAGAGCTTTGGCGCCTCCCGTTCCTTGGTGGTGCTCCCCGCCGGCGCCCCCCCGGCGCTGCGGGCCGTCTACCGAAAGCTGGGGCAGACCCTCACAGGGCCGCAGGCAGAGCTGCACTTGGATAGTGCCCAAGCCACGCTGCCGGCGGACCGCGCCGTGTGGGTACTGGGCTGGGAGAACCGGCTGCGGGCAGCGGCCCTGGACCCGCTGCGCGCCTACGGCGTGCAGACGGACGCCGCCGGCCTGCGCATCAGCGGGCCACAATATGCCCGAGCCGGGCACGCCTTCGCCTTGGCGGCGCGTCAGCCGGCCAATGCAGGGGCTCCCGTCGTCTGGATTGCCGTGGCGGATCCGGCTGCAGCCCCCGGCCTGGCCGCCAAGCTGCCGCACTATCACCGCTACGGCTATCTGGTGTTCACCGGCAGCGCACCGACTAACGTGGCCAAGGGCGAGTGGCCGGTCCTGCACTCCCCCCTCACGGCCATGCTGGACAAAGCCTCGGCGACGATGGGAAGGCTGCCACCGCGCCAGCCCCTCACCGGGCGCCTGCCCGATGACCAGGGCGACACGGGGGGACGCGGCACCGGCTCAGCCGGGTCGTAGCGGCAGGACCGAGGCCTCCTGGGCGTCTGCAGACTGGCGCAGTCTTCGGCGGACCCGACTGAGGATGCCGGCCGCATCCAGTTCGCAGGCGCTCAGCAGCTCATCCCTGTCACCGTGGGGAACGAAGGCATCAGGTAGGCCTAGATGCAGCACTGCGGTGGCGATTCCGCGGCTAGCCAGACTCTCGCTCACTGCGGACCCCGCGCCGCCGGCGACGACGTTCTCCTCGACCGTCACCAGCAGCTCGTGTGCCTCCGCCAGCTCCACCAGCAGGGTCTCATCCAGAGGCTTGACGAAGCGCATGCTGACCACCGTGGCGCCGAGACTCTCCGCCGCCGCTAGGGCAGGGCCCAGCATGCTCCCGAAGGCCAGCAATGCAACACCCTTGCCTTGGCGGCGCACCTCGGCCCTGCCGACCGGAAGCGCGTCCAGGGAGCCGCTCACCGCAACGCCTGGCCCACGACCCCGCGGATAACGCACCGCGGCAGGCTGGTTGAGCTGGAAGCCCGTGGTCAGCATGCGCCGACACTCCTCTTCATCGGCCGGGGCCATAATCACCAAGTTGGGGATGCAGCGCAGGAAGCTCAGATCGAAGGCACCCGCATGGGTGGGACCGTCCGGGCCCACCAGTCCACCGCGATCGACGGCAAACAGCACGGGTAGATTCTGTAGGGCCACGTCGTGTATGTGCTGGTCGTAGGCGCGCTGCAGGAAGGTCGATTAGATGGCGACTACGGGG